>CAYSDO010000008.1:0-31844 GCA_964429665.1 uncultured Bifidobacterium sp. | reverse complement strand
GCTCGTGCAAGCCTGGTTTCACGATGCGGGCGTGCGGCATGCCTCGTACAGTTCGGACGGGAGGCGGGTCGCGACCGCGAGCGACGACGGCACGGCGCGCGTTTGGGATGCACTGACCGGCGATGCAGTAACGCCACCGTTACGCCATACGAAAGCGGTACGGCAGGTGGTCTTCAGCCCGGACGATTCGCGCGTGGTGACAGCCAGTGACGACGGCACAGCGCGTGTTTGGGATGCGCATACGGGGGAACCGCTCACGCGGCCACTCGTCAATGGCAATGAATGGCTCAAGGTGGATTTCAGTCCCGACGGCGGGCGCATCGTCAGCGCGGGGCAGTTTGCCGAGGCCCAATTGTGGAACGCGAAAACCGGCGAGCCGGTCGGCCCGCCGCTGCATCACGAGAACGGCCCGATTAGTTCTGTCAGTTTCAGCCGGGATGGTGGTCTGGTGTTGACCTCGGCTCATGACCGCACTGCCCGCATGTGGAATTCCCGCACCGGAGAGCCGGTTGGCAATCCGTTCAATCATGACGGGCCGCTGATGTGCGCGGCTTTCTCCCCAGATGGCAAACGCATCGTCACAGCGGGTGAGCCGAATCACGCGCGCATCTGGGATGCTGCCAGCCAACGCGTCCTGATTCCTTCCCTACGACATGCCGCGCGGATTGAACATGCCGAATTCAGCCCCGACGGCACACGCGTGCTGACCGCGAGCCTGGACGGCACCGCCCGCGTGTGGGATGTCGCCACGGGCCAGCCCGTCACGCCACCGTTGCAACACACCGAGCCGGTGCATCATGCCGCGTTCAGTCCCGACGGACGCTGGGTAGTCACCGCGAGCCAGGACCACACGGCCCAAGTCTGGGATTCAGCGCGCGGCGTGCGTGCGTTTCCACCGCTCTGGCACGGCCACGCGGTCGAGCGCGCTGTCTTTAGCCCGGATGGCCGACGCGTGTTGACGGCCAGTCTGGATGGAGTGGCGCGGTTGTGGGAACTCACCAATGAAACTCTCGCACCGACCGTGCTCGCTGGCGAGGGACGATTGACGCAGGCAGTGTTCGACGCCGACCGGCGGCGCGTCAGCACAATCAGCGACGACAATACTGCGCGCGTTTGGGACGCAACCACCGGTGCCGCCATCAGTCCGATGCTGGCGCTTGATTCTCCGGGCCAATGCGCCGTCCTGAGTCCCGACGGATTGCTTCTGGCAACTGGCTCCCAGGGGGCGGCGCAAGTTTGGGATGTGGCCACTGGAAAATTGATCAGCCAGGTTCGCCACGAGCGGCCGATCCGGTTCATCGTGTGGCGACCGGACGGGCACGCCGTACTCTCGGTGGCCGACGACGACGACACGGCGCGAGTTTGGAATCCGGACACGGGAGCGGAGGTCACACCTTCGCTCGCCCACGGCGAGGAAATCACGGATGCCACTTTCAGTTCCGATGGAAAGCGAATCGCCACGGTGAGCAATCTGGGCACGGGCCGCGTTTGGAATGCCGACACCGGCCAGTCCATTCTGACACCGCTGCGACATGGCGGCGGACTGCGGCGGGTGCGATTCAATCGCGAGGCCACTTTGCTCGTTACGGCTTCCATGGACGGCACCGTGCGGCTTTGGAACACGACTACCGGCGCGCAAGTCACACCGCCGCTGCGGCACGGCGGCTGGGTGAATGACCTCGCATTCAGCCCTGATGGCCGGCGCATTTTAACAACCAGCGACGACGGCACGACGCGTTTGTGGGACACAACCACCGGCCAGCCGGTCACCGCTCCGATGCATCTGGGCGGCGGCGTGTGGGCACCATGTTTCAGCCGTGATGGTCGCGTCGTGCTGGCTGGCAATGGACTTTTTGCTCAGGTCTGGGAGGCCGACACCGGTCTGCCGCTCACGCCGTTGCTCAAATCGCAAACCCCCGTGATCCAAATCGCGTTCAGCCCGGACGAACAGCACGTGCTCGGTGTAACAGTGGATCGTCGGCTCGCGTCCTTTGACCTGAGGCCGCTGGACTGGCCGCTCGCAGATTTTTCTGCCGCCGCCCGATTGCTTTCGTGTCGCGAGTTGGACGCCACGGGCGCGCTCGTTCCATTAGCGCAAGCCCTCGAAGGAACGCGGACAGCCACGTCGGCGAGTCCCGCGGACGTGAAAACCGCGGAACCGTCTGACCGAGCTCCTGCGGATGGCCCAACGCTCGCCCGCACCTGGTTACGCCGCGACTGGGAACGGCTGCGCACGCGACTCAACCCAGTTGGCAGCCGGCTTGAAACACCATCCTCGGGAAACAGTGAAATCAAGAAGCAGAAAACCGAGCGCGCGTTTCACGTCATTGACCTTACCAAGCATCAGAACTTCTCCCTGACCAACTCGCTGCATGGAACTCCGCTCGACAACAGCTTCTCCGCGTTGTCGCCCGGCGTGCATCGTCTGGGCGAAGTTGATTTTTCGGTTCAAGGCTTGGTTCACTTGGCGGGCGAGCCTCCGGCCACCAAGAACTTTCCCGAGCAGATTCAAGGCATCGCCGTCAACCGCCAATCCCGCTTCCTGCACTTCCTCCACGCCTGTGGTTGGAGTGCCGAGCCAGGCACGCAGATCGCCGGCTTCGTCGCGCACTATGCCAATGGCGCGCAGGTTGAGATTCCCGTGACCTATGGGCGCGACGTTCGCGATTGGCACACCCAGTCCGGCGCGGCAGCGGACGCGGTCTGGACCGGCACGAACGACGAAAGCTCATCGGGTGGCCGACGCATCCAATTGTTCAAAACCACCTGGATCAATCCACATCCCGGCGTCGAAATCGTGAGCCTCGATTACGTGTCGAAAATGACCGCCGCCGCCCCGTTCCTGCTCGCCCTCACCGCAGAACCATAGCGCGCGGCAGCAACCATGCTGGGTTGCCGTGGAGGGTGAATCGGTTAGCGGCAGGGGTGAACATTGCTACGGATTTCCTACCGTCTTTCGTTCTCCGATGCATTTTCCCCGGACACCAGAAGATTCTTCGTCATCGCGCCGCCGATTTCACGATTATTCCATTTAAGCCACGCTTCGACGGTGCTCGGAGGCGGGGTTTGAACACAACCAAATTATGAAAGCAAAACTCCTCCACTCAGCCCTCAGTTGTCTATTGATCGCCATCTATGGCTCGGCCCACGCCCAAGGCACGGGCTTCACCTATCAAGGCCGGCTCAATGACGGGGCGGGGGCCGCCAACGGCAGCTACGACCTCGTGTTCAGCGTCTGGACTGCCGCCAGCGGCCCGGCGCAGGTCGGTAGCACGCTGACCAACACCGCCACCGCCGTGAACAACGGCCAGTTCACCGTCGCTCTGGACTTTGGCAATCAGTTTCCGGGCGCGGATCGCTGGCTGGAAATGGGTGTGCGCACCAATGGCGGGGGCGCGTTCACCATCCTCAGCCCACGCCAGAAGATCACAGCTACGCCTTACGCCATCACCGCCAGCAATCTCTCCGGCACCCTACCTGCGGGGCAGTTGAGCGGCACGGTGTCCGATGCCCGGCTCTCGGCCAATGTCAGCCTGCTGGGATCCAGCATTGAATCCGGTGAGATCAGTGACGGCACAATCGTGAACGCAGACATCAGTCCGTCAGCAGCGATTGCCGACACGAAATTGGCCACGCTCGCGACGACCGGGAAGGTGGCCAACAGTGCGACCACCGCCACCAATGCCAACGCTCCAAATACCATCGTGGCTCGCGACGGAACTGGCGCTTTCTCTGCCGGAGCGATCACTGCCAGCAATTTCTTCGGGAATGGCGCGGGACTGACCTCGTTGAATGCTTCCCAACTCGGGACCGGCACGGTGCCCGATGCCCGGCTCTCCAACAACCTCGTCCGGCTCAATGTGGCCAACACGTTCACCGCTGCGCAGACCATCACCAATGGCGGACAGGTTCCGCTGCAGGTCCTCGGCAACGATGTCGGAGGCACGTGGCTCAACCTTGCCAACTCGTCCACCAACGGGCGCACTTGGAACATCATCTCCTCCGGCAGCGGGAACAGCGAAGGCGCGGGCAAGTTGCTCCTGCGGGACAGTGCGCAAGGGGTATTGATGACGCTTTCCACCAACGGCAATGTCGGCATCGGCACGTCCGACCCTGCGACGAAACTCCATGTGGCCGGGAGCATCACGGCCGACAACTTTTCCGGCAGCGGAGCGGGCTTGGCTAATGTGCCGGGCGCGGTGCCGGTGCAGGTGGTTGCCGGCACGAGCCTGCTGGCCAGCCCCGATACGAGCTATCCACTGACCAGCAGTGCGGAAGTGACCGTGAATCTGCCCACCAATGCCAGCGTGGGCCAGACGGTGCGCGTCAGTGGACTGGGAGCGGGCGGTTGGCGCGTTGCTGCCGATCCGAGCCAGATCATCAATGGCTTTGGATCCGGTGCTAGCTGGATTCCACATGAGAGCAACCGCAACTGGGATACAATCGCCTCCTCCGCGGACGGAACCAAGCTCGTCGCAGTCGTGACTGCCGGCCAGATTTACACCTCCAGCGACAGTGGGGTCACTTGGATAGCGCGGGAGAGCAACCGCTCTTGGAACTCAGTCGCCTCGTCGGCGGACGGGACCAAGCTCGTCGCAGTCGTGACTGGCGGCCAGATTTACACTTCCAGCGACAGTGGGGTCACTTGGATAGCCCGGAGCAGCGGGGGAAGCGGCGGTCAGTGGACAGCAGTCGCCTCATCGGCGGACGGGACCAAACTCGTCGCGGTGGTAGGCAATAGTAGTAGCGGCAGGATTTACACCTCGACTGACAGCGGGATCACCTGGGTAGCACGGGAGAGTAACCGCAATTGGCGGAGAGTAGCCTCGTCGGCGGACGGGACCAAGCTCGTCGCAGCGGTGTTTGGCGACCAGATATACACATCCAGCGATAGTGGGACCAACTGGGTTGCGCGCTTTAGCAGCGCCACTTGGCAGGCACTTGCCTCGTCGGCGGATGGGACCAAACTCGTCGCGGGAACCTATGGCGGCAAGCTTTACACATCCAGCGACAGTGGAACCAACTGGGTTGCGCGGGAGAGCAACCGCCAGTGGGAATCAGTCGCCTCGTCGGCGGACGGAACCAAACTTGTCGCGGTGGTGTATGGCGGCCAGATTTACATCTCGAATGACAGCGGGGTGACTTGGTTTGCGCGGGAGAGCATCCGCAACTGGACTTCTGTCTCCTCATCGGCCGACGGGAGCAAACTCGCCGCGTGTGCCGGGCAGATTTACACCTCCAGCGAAGTGGCGTTGGTCGGCACGCAAGGAGCGTCGGTGGAATTGCAATACGCGGGCAATGGCGTTTGGCAGCCCGTCACCCTCTCCGAATCCATCGCCAGCGCACCCAACACCGTGGTCGTCCGGGACGCGGCAGGCAGCATCGCCGCCGCCAGCCTTTCCGTATCGGGCAACATTGCGGCCGGTGGCAACCTGACCGCCGGCCAGGTCGTGGCTGGCAGTGCGTCATTTAGCAGCCTCGTGGGTATCGGCACGCTCACGCCTGGCAGCAGTCTCGAAGTCAACGGCGGCGTCCGCGCGCGGGGTGGTTCACCCGGCAGCAGCGGGGTCAACAACAACGGCTACGCCTTCAGCGGCAACGGCGGCGACAACGACAGCGGGATGTTCAGTTCGGCGGATGGCCAGTTGGAATTCTACAACAACGCCCAGGAACGGGTGCGCATCACCGCTTCTGGCAGCGTCGGCATTGGGACCACCAGCGTCCCGCATGGTCTACTGGCCATCAATGGTGACACCCACATCAATAACGCCAACATCTATCTGCGCGGTGGCAGCGACACCGCCCATGGCCTCGGATGGTATGGCAGCGGCAAAGATTTCGGTGGGCAAACTCCCGATGGGCCGGTGCTCTATGGTTACGCTGGCGGACTGCTCGGCACTGAGGATGGAGGCCGGAACTGGTCGCTGCGCTGGGATGCAAGTGGCAACATCTTCACCCGCGGTCTATTGAACCCGCCGAGCGACCGGAACGCGAAAGAGGGATTTGTTGCGGTGAATGCCGGCGAGGTTCTCGAGAAAGTGGCCGCTTTGCCACTGTCCACCTGGGCCTACAAGAACTCCGACGGCAAACGCCACATCGGCCCGATGGCACAGGATTTCCACGCCGCGTTCGGGTTGGGCACGGACGACAAACACATCGCCACCGTGGACGCCGATGGCGTCGCTCTCGCCGCCATCCAGGGGTTGAACCAAAAACTGGAACAGAAGGAAACGGAGATCACGGAGTTGAGGAGGGAACTTTCCGAGATCAAGCGATTGATCGGCAAACTTGCTGAAAGGAAGAACTAAACCGTGAAATCGAAATTGATTCTTAGCGCGCTGGCTTTGTTGTCAGTTTTCAGCCTGCCGCTTTCACCGGCGCACGCCCAAGACACCGCCATCAGTTACAGCGGAGAGTTGAAGAACACGGGTGTGCTGGTGAATGGCGACTACGACGTGCGCTTTGGCATTTATGACGCGTCGGAAGGCGGGACGCGGATCGGCCCGCTGAAAACGAATGCGGTAAGCGTCAAGGACGGACGCTTCAGCGCCACGGTGGATTTTGGGGAGAGCGTGTTCACTGGGGAAGCTCGTTGGCTGGAGGTGGGCGTGCGTCCGGTTGGGATTGGGAGCTTTTCCGTATTGAGTCCGCGCCAACAAATCATGTCGCTGCCGCACGCCATCAAGGCGCGGTCCGCAGGCAGCGTCACGGGTCCGGTGCAGGCGGAACAGATCACCGGCGAGTTGGCGGTGACCACGATTCCGATTGGCAGCATCGAATTGGGAAAACTCTCCGATGCCGTGGTTTCAAACACGTTCTGGAGGACGACCGGAAACGCGGGAACAACGGCGGCGAACTTTTTGGGAACGACGGATGATCGTCCACTGGAATTCCGGATCAAAGGGCAACTTGCGTTGCGAATTGAGCCGGGAGTTGGCGGGGCGAACTTCATTGGTGGCGTTGACAGTACAATCCACTCGAATGCGGGACCTTCAGTGATCATGGGAGGTTTTCAAAATTCAATCCTAACCGGTTCGCTACATTCCGTGATCGCCGGAGGGGATTACAACTTCATTGGGGCGAGCGCCCCAGCCTCAACTGTGGGCGGCGGTTCCGCGAATCAGATTTTTGAAGGTGCAAGCTTTGCCACGATTTCTGGCGGTTACAGCAGCATCATTGAAACGAACTCGCTTTACAGTACGATTGGCGGGGGGCAGCAAAACAGTGTCGCAGCTAACTCATCTGGGAGCACAATCGCAGGAGGCATTGACAATAACATCGGCAGGAATTCAACGGACAGCTTCATCGGTGGAGGTCAGAACAACGCAGTTTCTTCCAACGTCACACATGTCACCATTGGGGGCGGTCTGGGAAATGTCGTGGAAGGCGGAAATACCATTCAGTTTGGAGGGAGTCCCACGATCGCCGGTGGTGTTAACAACCGCATCGAGGGGAATTCAGGGGGTGGGGCGATTGGTGGGGGTTCTGGCAACATCGTTGGTGGACTTGGGGCCACGGTGCCAGGCGGGGAAGATAATCAAGCGAAAGGAATTGATAGTTTCGCTGCTGGCAGGCGCGCCCGGGCACTGCATGCTTCCACCTTTGTCTGGTCAGATTTTCAGCCTCCAAACTCGCCAGTCTTTGCTTCAACCAGCTCAAACCAATTCCTCATCCGCGCCTTGGGCGGTGTGGGCATAGGTACGAATAATCCGCAATCCCAACTGCATGTCCGGGGCACGGTGACGGCTGACGCGTACGTCGGGGATGGATCCGGGTTGTCAAATGTGACCAGCACCGCCACGGTCACCAATCCCATTGCGGAAAATCTGCTGCCCGCCACGGTGGCGCGGCTGAACACGAACCAGACTTTCATTGGCAACAATATCTTCAGCAGCGTGGTCATCGCCACGAATGGGGGGAATCAGTTTGGCGGCCAATTCAACGGGGTTTTGTCCGGGAACGGAGCGGGTTTGACCAATCTCTCCATCGGCAGCCTGGCCGGCGTGGCCTTCGTGAACTCCAACCAGACTTTCACCGCCTCAAATAGTCTCACCGGCGTGGTTGTCGCGACCAACGCCAACAACCAATTCACCGGGACGTTCGCCGGTACGCATCACGGTAACGGGGCGGGTTTAACCGCATTGAACGCTTCGCAGTTGACCAACGGCCTCGTGCCAGATTCCCGGCTCGCGGGCAACGTCGCGCGCACGAACCAGGTCTGGTTGCTGGGTGGCAATGCGGGCACTACGTCGGGAATCAATTTTCTCGGAACGGGCGATGATCAACCACTTGAGTTGAGGGTCAACGGGCAGCGGGCGCTGCGGTTGGAGCCAAACACCAACGGGGCACCCAATGTGATTGGCGGCGCGCTGATCAATTACGTGCCCCCAGGCGTCATTGGCGCGACCATCGGTGGGGGTGGGGCGACGAACTATTTCGGAGGTCGCTACACAAATTCTATACGGGGCGACTTTGGCGTCGTCGGCGGAGGCATTCTCAACAATATTGCAGAGAACGCATCCTTTTCTGCCATTGCTGGTGGCTACGGGAATGACGTTGGGGTCAATTCGTCATTCGCGATCATCAACGGCGGTCTGGGGAATAAGATCGCTGACAACTCCTTCACCAGCGTAATCGGAGGAGGCAACAACCAATTCATCGCTGCCAATTCATCCTTCGCCACCATTGCGGGCGGAAGCACCAACTACATTGGTACCAATTCCTATTTCAGCGCAATTGGCGGGGGAAGCAATAACATCATCACCGCCAATGCGACCTACGCAACCATCCCGGGAGGGCGAGCCAATTCCGCCACGAATTTCGCATTCGCCGCCGGCAACCGGGCCAAGGCCAATCACACCGGAGCGTTTGTGTGGGCGGATTCCCAGGCGGCTGAGTTCGCTTCATCCGGCGCCAACCAGTTCCTCATCCGGGCGTCCGGCGGCGTCGCGATTGGAAAGACAGATCCGGCGTCAGCGCTGGATGTGAATGGCACGGTGACCGCAAATGGTTTTCAAGGTGATGGCAGCGGCTTGACGAATCTTAGCCTGGGAGCGGTGATCGTGCCTTGGACCAGTCTTGGTGGCGTGCCCGCCGGCTTCGCCGACGGTGTGGACAATGACACGACGTATTCCGCCGGCCCGGGATTGGTGCTGGGCGGCACGCAATTCAGCGTGAGTTTTGCCGGGAACGGTGTCGCCAACAATGCCAGTCGCAGCGATCACAGTCACGACGCCACGAGCATCACCTCCGGCACGCTAAATGACGGGCGGTTGAGTTCCAATGTCCCGCTGCGTAATGGCACCAATATCTTCACCGGCACGAATGTTTTTGCAGGTGTTTTGGTCGCTACGAATGGTGGCAATCAAATCAACGGCCAGTTCACCGGCAACGGTGCGGGCCTGACCAATCTCAACGTCGGAAACCTTGCCGGGGTTGCGTACGTAGGTTCCAATCAAACCTTCACCGCCTCCAACACGTTTTCCGGCGTTGTCATCGCAACCAATGCGGCCAATCAACTCAGTGGCACCTTCACCGGCACACTGGCTGGCAATGGTGTCGGCCTGACCAATCTCAACGCCTCGAATCTTACCACCGGGACGGTGCCGGATCTTCGCCTGTCGGCCAATGTCAGCTTGCTCGGCAGCAGTGTGGATTCATCCGAGATCACCGATGGAACGATTGTGAATGCCGACATCAACGCGGCTGCCGGGATTATTGACACCAAACTCGCCACGATTGTGACTTCCGGCAAGGTGGCCAACAGTGCGACCACGGCCACTGCTTCCAATGCCGCCAACGCCATCGTGACCCGGGACGGTGCTGGCAATTTCGCAGCAGGGAACATTGCGGCGTCGTTCGTGGGTAACGGGCTTAATCTGACGAATCTCAATGCCTCGAATCTCTCCACCGGCACGATTCCCGACGGACGTCTTTCCAACAATCTGGCGAGGCTGAATGTGGCCAACACCTTTACCGCGCCGCAAACCATCACCAACGCGGGTCAGGTTCCCCTTCAGGTGCTGGGCAACGATGTCGGCGGTACCTGGATTGATCTTGGCAATTCCTCGCTCGGAGGCCGGACTTGGAACTTTATCTCGTCCGGTATCAGCAATAGTGAGGGCGCGGGAAAGCTGCTGTTCCGCGACACGGCGCAGGGCGTGATCATGACCCTTTCCACCAACGGCAATGTTGGTATCGGAATCACGTCTCCAGGTGCAAAGCTCGAAGTCGTCGGCACACTCAAGGCGACTGCGTTCCTTGGCAGTCTCAGTGCTACGAATCTCGGCGGCGGGACCGTCAGCAGCGCGGTAAGTTTCACCAATCTTGGGAATTCCTTTGTGGGCAATGGCACGGGTTTGACGAACGTGAATGCGGAGACGCTGGATGGTTTGGATTCCTCGGCCTTCTGGGGAACGGTTGGCAATAGTGTTGCCGCAGGTCAGTTCCTTGGAAGCGTGAACAACCAGGCCGTTGAGTTCCGGGTGAACAATGCGCGGGCTCTGCGTTTGGAGCCCAATGGCACAAGTCCGAATGTCATCGGCGGCAATTTTAGCAATACGGTTGGCTCCAATGCTGTGGGCGCGACCATCGCGGGCGGTGGCAGAACCCAGGATCCAAATCGCGTTTCTGCAGACTATGGCACGGTGGGTGGCGGTCGCTCCAACACCGTTTACGGAATCGACGGGACCGTGAGCGGTGGATTTGCGAACCTCGCCGGCAATACTGCGGCGGTGGTCGGGGGCGGGTGGATAAACTCCGCCAGCGGTGCCGGCGCCACGATTGGTGGCGGCTACTTCAACTCGGCTTCCACCAACTTCGCCACCGTCGGGGGTGGGGCGACAAATTATGCCAGCGCACGTTTCGCTACGGTGGGCGGAGGCACCATCAATCTCGCTTGGGGTGATTACACCACGATTGGAGGCGGGTTAGCCAATTTCACAACCAATCTGTTCGCCACCATCGGCGGTGGCAACCAAAACCAGGCGCTGGGGAACTTTGCGACTGTTGCCGGAGGTTTCAGCAACGAAGCAAACGGCACGAGTGGGAGCGTCGGTGGTGGTGACAATAACAAAAATCACAGCTTGCACGCAACGATTGCAGGCGGAAATCACAACACCATCTTGGGGAACGCAACCGGCGCGAGTGTTGGTGGCGGCGCCTTTCACCTGATCAACTCCAACGCTTTCTACTCGGTGATCGGGGGTGGCGCGGGGAATGTCATCCGTTCCAACCTCTCGGCGGCAACGATTGCAGGAGGAGAACAGAATTTTGTCGGCGCCTCCTATTCCTTCATCGCTGGCGGAGCGGGGAACACCAACCTGTCTTTTGTTGGGAGTATTTCCGGTGGGGCTCTAAACCGAATCGAACCCAACTCCAGCCACGCCGCGATCAGCGGTGGTGAATGGAATCTTATCGAGGAATCTGCCACTGCCGCCTCAATTGGCGGCGGTAAAGGAAACGTAATTTCCACGGCTGCGACTGCGGCGGTCATCAGCGGCGGGGAATCAAATCAGGTGTTTGGGCTTTATGCCACGGTTGCGGGTGGACGGCAAAACTCGGCCCAAGCCGATTACAGCTTCGCCGCCGGCTGGCGGGCTGTGGCCAAGTACCCTGGCAGTTTCGTTTGGGCCGACTCCACTGGCGTCGCTTTTGAATCCTCCAATCCCAACCAGTTCCTTGTTCGTGCCGGTGGCGGCGTTGGCATCAATACCGACAATCCGGGGTCAAGCCTGGAGGTCAACGGTGGCGTCCGTGCGCGGGGTGGTTCGCCGGGTGGCGGCGGCGGCAACAACAACGGTTACGCCTTCAGCGGGAACGGCGGCGACAGCGACAGCGGCTTGTTCAGTTCCGCCGATGGCCAGTTGGAATTTTACAACAACGCCCAAGAACGGGTGCGCATCACCTCCCTCGGCAAGGTGGGCATCGGCACCAACGCCCCGGACGCTTTGTTGCATGTGAAGGATTCCGGACAGGACGTCGCCACGCTCGAAAGCAGCGCGACCGGCGGTACTTGGACCTCGCTCAGGAACACCTCCGCAGGCGGGAAAGATTGGCGGACCATTTCCACCGGCAGCGGCAACGGAGAGGGCGCCGGCAAGCTGTTGTTTTTCGTGGACGGCGCCAGGCGGTTCGAATTTCGGGCAAACGGCGACTTTATCACGACCGGCACAGTCAATCCGCCGAGTGATCGCAACGTGAAGCGAGACTTCGCGCCGGCGGATGCGCAGTCGGTGCTGGAAAAGGTGGCGCGGCTGCCCATTCAAACCTGGGCTTACACGAACGACGCCACGATCCGGCACATCGGTCCCGTGGCGCAGGATTTCCACGCCGCCTTCGGCCTCGGCACCGACGACAAACACATCGCCACCGTGGACGCCGACGGCGTGGCGCTCGTGGCCATCCAGGGGTTGAACCAAAAGGTGGATGATCGCGAGGCGGCGTTACGTGCAGAGATTGCCGAACTCAAGCGGGAACTTTCCAACTTCAAGAAAATGCTCACAAACCAGAAACTCAGAGAACAAGAAGGCAAACCATGAAAACAAAACTCCTCCACCTAGCCCTCGGCTGGCTATTGACCGGCCTCTGTGGCTCGGCCCACGCCCAAAGTACCGCCATTACCTATCAAGGGGTCTTGAGTACCAATGGTGCGCCGGCCAATGTCACCAATGACTTCACGTTCAGTCTGTTTGGTGTTTCCAGCGGCGGCAGCGCCCTGGCCGGGCCGCTCACCAACCTCAACGTCCGCGTCACCAACGGCCTGTTCACGGCCGCGGTGGATTTCGGCCCGCTCGGTGACGCGTTCTACGCGAATGATCGCTGGCTGGAGATTGCCACGCGGCCAGCAGGCGCTGGTGCGTTCGTCACCCTCAGCCCGCGTCAACCGATCACAGCGACGCCCCGGGCGCTCTACGCCAGCTATGCCAGCGCCGCAGCCGGAGCCTTAACCCTTAACGGACCGCTGCCGAGTGTCAGCCTGTCGGGTAATTATCCGCAAACGGTCTCCATCACCAACCCCGCCAATCAATTCCGCGGCAGTTTCACCGGCAACGGTGGCGGATTGACGAACCTCAACGCCTCCCAACTGACCTCCGGCACCGTGCCCGATGCACGTCTGGCAGCGAACGTGGCGCGCACCAACCAGATCTGGCTGCTGGGTGGCAACGCCGGCACCACCCAGGGCGTGCATTTCATCGGCACCACGGATGAGCGTGAGACGGAACTGCGCGCCAACAACACCACGGCATTGCGACTCAGCCGGATTAACACCACCGCCATCCCGAATTTGATCGGGGGCTTCGGCGGTAACTCGGTGGCGGGCGGGGCGCAGGGAACAGTCATCGGTGGTGGTGGCGGGCCGGGCGCCACGAACCGTATCCTCAGCGGCAACATCACGACCATCAGCGGTGGCTCCGGCAACACGGTGTCGGCGGAGGGAGGCGTCATCGGCGGTGGCAACTGGAATTCGGTCAGCGGCCAGTACTCAGCAGTGAGCGGCGGTCAAAGCAACTCGGCCTCCTTCGGAAGCGCGGTGATTGCCGGCGGCGACCACAACACGGTGGCGAATGATCGGGCCACGGTCAGCGGCGGCTACAGTAATCGAGCTACCGGTCCGTTCAGCGCGGTGGGCGGTGGCAACATCAACCTGGCCAGTGGCGAGGCAGCCACCGTTCCTGGCGGCTCACTCAATACAGCCAGCGGTAACTACTCGACGGCGATGGGCAACCACACAACCGCCAACGGCGCCATCTCGACGGCGATGGGCAATGCTACAACAGCCAGCGGCAATTCCTCGACGGCGATGGGAGACTTCACCTTCGCCAACGGCGACAACTCGACGGCGATGGGTACTTGGACGACTGCCGACGGCGCCTACTCGACGGCGATAGGACACTTCACCTTCGCCACCGGCAACGACTCGACGGCGATGGGCTACGGCTCCCGCGCACTGCACCTCGGGAGTTTCGTCTGGGCGGATGCCCAAGGGGGCTACTTCGATTCTACGGGCAACAACCAATTCCTGCTCCGGGCCTCGGGCGGCGTAGGCATCAACACCACCAGTCCGGCTGCGGCACTGGACATCAACGGTTCGATCCGGGTCGGCGGCGGCGGCACGGTAATCCAACGCCTTCAAAGCGGGCAGGCACAGGTGGTCGGCGGTTCCGGCACCGCCCGCACCAACCTGACCATCACCTTCCCAACCACTTTCACAACCCCGCCAAAGATTCTGGTCTCCGCCGCCAATGCTCCGGGCTGGGACGTGGACGACACGTTCGCGGTATCGGTGCGCCGGACCACAACCACCAATTGCGTGGTGAACATCATGCGCGTGGATATCAACGGCGCCTGGTCGCAACCGCTGCTCATCAACTGGCAGGCGTGGGAATGAGTCCAATGCCAAAATCATTTCAACCAAATCAAATACGCTGAACTGGAATCACCTTATGAAACCGAACCGCCAGATTTTCTTCGCCGCTCTCGCGGTGCTCATCACAACACTCCTCTATCAACCACTCACGGCCTCCGCCCAATACTCGATTACCTGGTCAACGATTGACGGCGGTGGCGGGACGAGCACCGGCGGCGTGTATTCCGTCAGCGGCACCATCGGCCAGCCGGACGCGGGCGGGCCAATGACCAACGGTCAGTATTCCGTGACGGGCGGATTCTGGGCTTTGCCCACAGCGGTGCAGGTGACTGGCGCGCCCACGTTGACAATTGCGACTGGCTCGCCAGGACAAGCCGTGATCTCTTGGACGCCTGCCACGCCGGGTTTTGTGTTGCAGGAAACATGGCTCTTGTCGCCGAGCAATTGGACCAACTCCCCTAGCGGTTCGACCAATCCGATCACCGTCCCCGCCAACACGGCCTCACGATTCTATCGCTTGTTCAAACCATGACTCGAGAGCGCTGGCATCTTGTCAGCCCGTCAATCTCCTGGCGAAACCCATCTGGGCATTCTGGCCTTGCAGATTCATGCTGGGCCGGCCATGACCGTCCAGTTCCGCAATATCCGGATCAAGTAAGGCAAACCACTTGAAATCGCCGGTGCGGATCAGTTGATCCAGACCGCGGAAGACTTGGAGACTGCGACTGGCCGTCGCAGTCTCGTTTTGTTTTGACCAGTAGCTGGATTGCCTTTCTCCTTGGTTCTGTCGCACAAAACCAAGCCGCAACAACCGCAGTCCAGAGCTAAAGCAATTCATGGATTGGTTTCAAACGGCTGGCTCTCCACATAAAACCATCCTTCCCAGCGAAGCCTCGTCTTGTAAGAAGGCTGATACCAGCGACGCAACATTTTCGGGATGGGCATTTGTCCTCCTGACTCCGCCGTTCGTGAAAAATTACTCTCGGCCAGACATTTCATCACCATTTTAAGTTGCCCTCTGCCCTTTGGCACGCAGATGCGTACGATGTTTGTGGTCCGCGCACCGAACTCCACCTCATCTATGAGGTTAGAACCCGTATCACCCGGCTGCGAATCCAAGCCAGGTCGGTCCGCTGGAATGAACATGCCATCTTTCGCGTACAACTTCTCATCCATGTTATTTATCAGCTCAAAGACTGCTCCATTATGCACAGAGGTTGTTGTATTGTTTACCAGTGTAACATTGGTTGTATAAAGGAAGGTAACCGTGACGCGGGCGGATCGCGGATGGCTGGCCCAGAAACAGATCAGAACAAGTATCAACAGCAGGAATCCTCCCATGGCTGCTTTGCCTTTGTGCTGTTGAAGGTTCATAGGGCTATTGCGATGTCTGACTTAATTCAGACATTGATTGGGCGCGGTGGAAATCAATGCATCAGGGCCGCAGGCGCTGTGCTGCGTTGGTTTTATCATGCGTTCTCGTCAAGTGTCGCCGGGAGGTAGTGGCAACTCCAACGAAAGCTCGCGCCACCGACCTGGAACAGCCAGCGGATAAAACCATTTGGTTCCCCACCGAGCCGAAATTGCGCGGCGGATGCTGGGCGGGAGACGTGGCAGAATGAAAGTGGCCATTTGACTCTCTATCGGAACCACAATTTTGGCGTATTTCAGTGATATGCGGCAAGACGTTGTGCCAACTGGTACGAGGATTATGGCTTGTGCTTGAGTGCGGGAACGACTCACTCCCGCCATGACTCCGTGCGCACCGCTCAGACCATTTCCGCTCCGGGTTTCGATTATTTTACCAATGTCTTTGAGATAGCCGCCCTGGGGTTGGTTGACGTTGAATGTGACGAGCCACAGAGCCGCGCCCGATTCATTCCTCATCTCTGCGGGTTCTACACTTACCAACGACAGATCAGGTCGCGGTGGTGCGCTCTCAGGCCAGGCCATGAGGACCAAAAATCCGATCACGGTAGCGGCAGCGGCATAGCAAAGAACCTTACGCTTTTTCATTGTTGGAATCAAAACCAAGCGCAAGGCCCGCGACGCCGCAGACGAGTGCCAGCGGCGTCGAGCGGCTGCGTGCGAAAAGGCCAGCGGTAAAGCCCATGAGCCCGGACGGTAGAATGAGTGCGTAGAAACCTTGTCGGGCGATCCAAAAGAAGGCGAAGAAACCAGCCGCACCGCCGATGACCGCACCCAACAGCCCCCAAAGCATTGTTTGAAGGCGCATGGGTTCGCTCGGGTTCACCTTGCGAAACTAGGACTGCTCTTGCGGCGGGTCAACACCCAACAGGCCTAAACAGCAGGCAAGCCAGGTGCGGATATCCGAGCATCAAGGCAGGACGAGCCGGTAAAGCACGCTGCCGTTTGCCTGGTCAATCGGAACGATGATGCGATTGGTTGTGGTGGAGCCCGGCACGGTGACCCAGTTCGGGCCCAGACCAACACCCGGGCTGTTGGTCTGCGTTTCCAACCGCCCGCCCGCATTGGGCCATGAGATGTCCAGCAGGTTTCCTGAGACCTGGGCGTTCAGACGCACAGCAGGGAAGAGTTTGTAAACAATCCCTCCTGACCCATTCGCTGCGGTGTTTGTGACCAGCGCATAAAGTTCGCCATCCGCGTCCTGGCCGAAGCCATGCACGGTAAGGCCGTTCGGCAAAATTGCCGAGCCGCCAAACTGGGGCAATGGAAAGGCCTTGATCAGGCCGGTCTGAAGATCGGCGTAAAAGATCCGGCCATCCGCCCGCACCGGCTGGGTTTTCAGGGCCAGGTCGCCAAAGATATATTTTCCATAAAGCTCAGGGATCGCCGTGCCGCGATAGACAAAACCGCCGGTGATGGAGATGCCATCGTTGTGGTCGTATTCCAACGTCCCCAAGGTGCCGGTGATCGGATCAATCAAACCCGCCGGACTTCCCGGGCTGTGATATCCCGGCGGCGCCCCGATGGTGCCGGCGTTCCCGGCTGGACCGTTGGTGCGGTTGAAAAGGAAGTCGCCTTCCTTGATTGCCCAACCATAATTTCCTCCCAACAGGATTCGGTCAATCTCTTCGATATTGTTCTGCCCCACGTCCGCCAAGATGAGTTCGCCATTGAGCCGGTCGAACGAGAACCGATATGGATTGCGTACTCCGAGGGCGTATATCTCGGGTACCTGTCCCGGTCCCTGGAACGGATTGGTGGTGGGAATGCGGTACTGACCGTTGGTGCTGACAGGGTCTGAACTCGCCGGGGTCAGCGCCGGGTTGATGGGATCGAATCTCAAGAATTTGCCCAAGGGTGTGCTGAGGTTCTGAGCGTTGCCGCCCGGCTCGATATGACTTACCCCGACATCGTTGGCGTCGCCACCGTCACCCAGCGCGAGATACAGGTAGCCATCCGGCCCGAAGGCGATGGTGCCGCCGTTATGATTGCCGGCGGTTTTGCCGAACGAGATGATCTCGCGGCGTGAATTCGGATCAACAACGTTTGCGTTGGTGCTGGAGATTTTCCATTCGTTGACGACGTTCTTGTAGTTGTTGGTGGCAGTGGTCGGCACCGGATAGGTGGGCGTTGTGGACGGCGGTATCATCTCGCTGTTGTAGGTGTAGAGCGTTTGATAGCCGGGACTGGCAACGTTGTTGAAGCCGGGATGAAAGGCCAGTCCAAGGAATCCACGCTCGTCATTAGGGCTGGTCGGATTCAGAGGCGGCGTCACGCGGCTCTGAATGTCGAGCGCGGCTCCGGGCAGCAAGGTCCCGTTCTGGATGATTCGCAACAATCCGTTCTGCTCCACGACAAACAGACGGGCAGTATCGCCAGGCGGGCTGATGGCGTAATCAGGCGCGGCCAGGCCGGTGGCGATGGACTGAAGGAAAAGAGCGATGCTGCCATTCGTTATGGCCGGCAGATACCTGGCCACCGTCAAGTGAATGGGCGCGGAGGTTGTCGCAAGGCCGAGGTTATCTCTGGCCACTGCCGTCAGCGTATGCGAGCCAAGCGCAAATGTGAACGCGGCGGTCGTGAAACTGTATGGGCCCGACGTAAAGGTGCGCAGCGATACGGCCCCGTCGAAGAACTGGACGTTTGTCACGCTGCCATCCGCATCATTGGCGTCGGCTCCGATGGTCACCCTGTCGGTATTGCCGAAAACAGAGTTCTCAGCCGGGTTGGTGATGGTGATGCTGGGCGGAATATTTCCCACATCAACCGTCACGTTTACGACGCTGGACGTGGAGGAGAGTCCGAGATTGTCCGTGGCCACCGCAGTGAGCGCATGGCCGCCTATGGCAAGGTTGGCCGTAACAGTGTAGGGTGTGTCGTTGGTCCCGCCAAGGAACGTTCCGCCGTCGAAGAATGCCACGTTCGTCACGACGCCGTCTGAGTCTTGGGCCGTGGCGAAGATGGGAACATTCGCCGGCGAAAAGAAGGAGGCGTTGTTAGCGGGGTTCGTGATCGTCACTGACGGTGGAATGTTCGCTCCTGGCGCGGGAGTCGAGCGTTCATAGGAAAACCCACCGGACATTGAAGTCCACGCTGTGAACTTCAGGTCCAGGTAAATATCATCCGTTTTCAGGTGCACCACTGCGTTGATTCCAACCGTGTTTGGCGGACCGAAGTGAATGGTTTTGGCCCATGTCTGCCAGTTCGTGTAAGTGAGGTTCGTGTTGGCGGTTGTTCCGTCAGCCCATTCGGTATCTGCCGGACTGAGAAGACTATCAAATGCGTTTTCCGTCTTGGCGTTGTAGATCCCGCCGGAGCCTCCGCGAGTGATCCAGACATTCGCGGTAAGCCGATCCTGGTTTTCACGCAGATTTGGATCACCACCACCATTGATGAATGTCGTCGTCGGCCCGGTCCAGACCGTGCCTGCGCGAGCGGATACGGCAGTGGTGACCATTGTCAGTGCGAGCAACGATGCCCGAAGGATTGTTTTGGTTTGAAGTTGCATAGCTGTTCACTTGTCCGCAACTAAAGTCGCAGACCTGGTTTGATCACGATTAAAGCGACGCGCAGTTTCTCATGCCCGGCGCATGGATGGGATGGGAGAACCTTCCAATTTGTTCCCAACTGAAGAAAAGTTTTAGCGAACGACGGATCCAAAAGCGAATTACTGAAGCGCCGACGGATGAATTATTCCCACCGGCACCCAATTGAAAGCACCGCGCCACAGCGTCGCGTCAGCCGCGACTTGGGAGAATCAACGAATGGAAGAAGGCCGCATCATCTGTTCGCCCGGCATCTTGCAAGAACTCATTGTGATACGGGGCAGCCTCGACGGCTAGGTGGCGGAATACTTTTCGCGTTCGGTCGCGCTCGGCTCGCGGAAATCACTGAGCCTGCCTTTTTTCACGGAGCCGTCCTTGGACTTCAAAGTGATCTGTGGCGCCCATCCGGCTTTGGCTTCAATCACGCCTTCCACCACGCCGATGGCGCGCGTGAGCCGGTGAACCATGATCTCGCCGAGATAACCTTCGCCTGTGGCCGGTATTTTAGTTTTGCCCATGCCGCCAGTGTGCGGGAAAATCCGGCGGGTTCAATGTCTGAATGACCCAGGCTTCCAGTTGGGTTCGGCAGGAATCTACGCGATGGTGCGCGCACTTGAACGCTCCCGTGACGTCCCGGTAGCATGGCGACATGCATTCCGAGCCAAAGCGCGGTCGTTGGTTTCGATTCGTTGCCCGATGTCTGCTTGCGGTGGTCGCGCTGTATCTCCTGCTGCTGATTCCCGAGCCGGCATCGCCGCCGCCCAAAGGCGCAAAAAAGCAGGCTTTTCTCTGGCGGCGCGATGCGTTCTGGGCCGCGCTCGAAAAGGAATTTCAACAGGCTCGTCTGACCGGTTGCAACGGACTGGCCACGCCCGTCGCTGATTCGCTCAACGAAATCCAACGACAGCTTGATTTGCTGGCTGCCACCAACCTGCCGCCGGGTGCAACGGTCTTCGGTTCGTTGGAAACCAATTTCTTTCTACTCGCACCGAGGGTGGCAGCGTGTCCGGAGCGGTTGCCGGATTATCTTCAAGCCTTCGCCGGGATGCGCAGTCTCGTGAAGCGGCAATCCGAACATTGGCCGATGGATTCTCCCGAAACGCGCGACCGGCTTTATCGTTTGCTTTACGGTGGGCGTGCCGGGGTTGAAGCTGCAATGCTCCAGTCGCCGCCCGAAAAATTGTCGCCATTGCTCGAAGGATATCTTGAAGCGTCCGCCACGCCGTCGGCCAGCGTGCATGGCGTCACCATGCAAAGCGGCGATATTTTGATTTCGCGTGGCGGTGCGGCTACGTCGGCGCTCATCGCGCGCGGGAACGATTTTCCTGGGAATTTTTCGCACGTGGCCCTCGTTCACGTTGAGGAGCGGACTAAAAATGTTTCCGTCATCGAAGCGCACATCGAAAGCGGGGTGGGCGTGCGGCCCATCAAGGCGTATTTGCAGGAGACCAAACTTCGCGTCATGCTCCTGCGTCCGCGGAGCGATTTGCCCGCGTTGCTTGCCGACCCGATGTTGCCTCATAAAGCTGCGGCGCAAGCCTTGAGCGCGGCGCAAGCCCGGCACATTCCCTACGACTTCGCGATGGATCACGCCGACCCGGCGAAGCAATTTTGTTCCGAGGTCGCGTCCGCCGCCTACAGAACCCAAGGTGTGACGTTGTGGATGGGAGTGTCCCACCTCTCGACGCCCGGCGTAACTGCGTGGCTGTCCGCCTTAGGCGTGAGGCATTTTGAAACGCAGGAGCCGTCCGACCTGGAATACGACCCGCAATTGCGCGTCGTGGTCGAGTGGCGCGACCCGGACGCGCTTTTCAAGGACCACGCTGACAACGCGGTCATTGACGTGATGCTCGAAGCGGCGGAACACGGCGAGAAACTGGATTGCAACCTGTGGCTGCTACCGATGACGCGGTTCGTAAAGGCTTACAGCGTGGTGTTGAATTGGTGCGGCAAAGTCGGGCCGGTTCCCGAAGGCATGAGTGCGGCCACGGCGTTGCGGGTGAAGCGGCTGACGGCACGACATGCGGCGATCAAGGTGCGGTTGCTCGAAAAGGTAGAAATGTTCAAAACGGGAAAGGGCTATACGCCGCCGTATTGGGAATTGCTCAGGTTGGCACGGGAAGCACAAATCCAGTAGCTGAGATCACAAATATTTTGCCAGGATCGGCTTCAACTCGCCGATGGTTTTGCTCGGCCAGACTTTGCGGTCGGTCATGATGGCATTTTTGAGGGCGAAATGACATGGCCAGTTTGGTTCAGCAGGAATCTGCGCAATGGTGCGGGCGACGACGGCCTTTGCCGTAGCGGCGTTGCGCATCAGGTTGGCAATGACCATTTCCACGGTCACGTGCGCTTCGTCCACTTTCCAGCAATCGTAATCCGTGATCATCGCCATCGTGGCGTAGGCGATCTCGGCTTCGCGGGCGCATTTGGCTTCGCCGAGATTGGTCATGCCGATGACATCGTAGCCGAGCTTGTGGTTGGTGATGGACTCGGCGCGCGTGCTGAAGGCCGGGCCTTCCATGTTCACGTAAGTGCCGCCGTCGTGGACGCGGGCTTTCTGCGCGCGGGCTGATTTGAGGAGCAACTGGCGCAACTCTTCGCAGATCGGGTCTGCAAACGCGACGTGACCGACGATGCCGCGCCCGAAGAACGTGTGTTCAAAGTCGCGCTTGGTGCGGTCGAGGAACTGATCAATGAGCACGATGTCGCACGGCTTGTATTTTTTCTGGAGCGAGCCGACGGCGCTGACGCTGATGATCCACGCGACGCCAAGTTTCTTCATCGCCCAGATATTGGCGCGATGGTTCAACTCGCTGGGCAGGATGCGATGTCCGCGCGCGTGGCGCGGGAGAAAAACAACTTCGCGGTCGGTGAGCGTGCCCGTGAGCAATTCATCGGAGGGCGAACCGAACGGGGTTTTGACCTTCACCCATTTCTGATTGGTGAAGCCTTCGATGTTGTAAAGCCCGCTGCCGCCGATGATGCCGATGCGATGTTTTGACATGCGGGAGATTCTGAACCACGAAACACGTGAAACACACGAAAAAAGTCCAAAGCACGCGACCTGATGTCGCCATTAAACTGGAATCTCAGGGCTTTTCGATCGCGGGCTGGAAGCCGTATTTCTTCGCCAGCGCGAGCGACTTGCTCAATGATCCGATGCCTGCCGTGCAGGTCGGGTCGGAGAGAGAAGCGGCAGCGAGGCAGACGCCGGTAAGCAGGCTGCGTTTCAATTCCCAGGCTTCGTGCAAGCCCCATAGAACGCCCGTGCAAAAGGCGTCACCGGCACCGGCAGTGCCCGCGATGAATTTGGGCGGCAGTTTCAACGCAGGCTGCCAGAAATCTTCGCCGCGTCGTGTGCGGGCAAATGCTCCCTCAGGAAAATGAATCACCACGAGTTCGCGAACGCCGAGTTGCAGGAGCGCGCCCGCTGCGTGACGGAGCTTTACCGTATCAAGCTTACCGTCCGAAGAACGCACAGTGAATCCTGTGGTCTTGCCCGCCTCGATTTCGTTGAGGATGCAATAGTCCACGTACTTGAGCGCGGGCGCGACGAGCGTGGTAAAGCGATTTCCGTCCTCGCTCACAACATCCACACTGGTTTTCACACCAGCGGCCTGGGCCCGCGCGAGCAACCTGCCCGCGCGTGTGCCGAATTCCTTGTCCGGTTGATCCAATGCGTCCAGCACGAGGAGATAGCCCAGATGAAAGATACGCGCCTTGGTCTTCTTGAAATCAATTTCCCCGCCGTCCCAGAGAGCATTGGCCGCGCGCGAATGAAAAAATGTTCTGCGGCCCGTGGCTTTCTCGGTCATCACGTCGGTGTAGGACGTCGAAGCCCTGGCAGATTGCTTCAGACAGGTTGTGGCGATACGCCGCTGTTTGCAGTCGGCGAGGATTTGTTTGCCAAAATCATCCTGCCCGACCAATCCGGCGCCTTCGAGTGGAAACGGCGCACCGGAACGCGCCATGGCAACAAGCACGTTGTAGGGCCCGCCACCGGTGCCCTGGGATTCGCTGAGAATGTTGGCGAGGGTTTCAGGCCCGGGATAGACGTCAATCAGTTTGACGCGATCTATGATCCAGTTGCCACCGGCGAGAATGCCGCGACGCTTTGACGCAGAAGGTTTCTTCATCGTGAGTAGGCTGCGAACCGAAAACGAGAAACACAGTCGCCATGTTTGCCGGCCCTTTCTTGCGTTTTTGTATTCACAGTTGAGGCAAAACAATGACAACAACAACCCTCCAAGGAAAGCCAATTCAAAAAAACAAGAAGCCGGGCGTTCAGGAAACGAGGTCGCCGATCACCTGGCCATGAACATCGGTGAGGCGGCGGTCAATGCCGTTATGACGGAACGTGAGCTTGGTGTGATCAATGCCGAGCTGGTGAAGAATCGTCGCATGCAGGTCGTAGCAATACGTTGGATCGGTCGCGGCTTTGTAGGACCACTCGTCACTTTCGCCATAGGACGTTCCACCCTTGAAGCCGCCGCCTGCCACCCAGCTGGTAAACGTAAACGGATTGTGGTCACGTCCTTTGCTGCCCTGACTGCACGGCATCCGGCCAAACTCCGTGGTCCAGATGACGATTGTATCCTCCAACATTCCCCGTGCTTTTAGATCCTTCACCAAAGCGGCAGCCGGTTGATCCATGCTGCGCGCCATGTCGAGATGATCCTTGGCGAGGTCTTCGTGGCTGTCCCAGTTGCGGCGGGGAAAGGCGTTGTCCGCGCCGCTCCAGATTTGAACGAACCGAACATCGCGTTCAAGCAGCCGGCGTGCGACCAGACATCGTGTGCCGAAGTCCTCTGTCACTTTGTCGTCGAGGCCGTAGAGTTTCCTTGTGGCTGCCGATTCCCCTGAGATATCCATTACTTCGGGAGCGGTGAGTTGCAGCTTGGCAGCGAGTTCGTAGGAAGCGATGCGCGCATCGAGCCGCGAATCACCCGCGCGCGATGCTTGATGTGCCTGGTTCAACTCTTTCAGCAAGGCCTGCGTTTCCTTTTCGCTTTGCGGCGTGACGAACTTCGCGGATGGCGGAGGAAACAAATCGTAGATCGGATTTGGTTTGCCGACACGGATCATCGTGCCTTGATGTGTTGCGGGGAGAAAACCGGCGCTCCAGTTCGACGCGCCATTCGGCCCCAGACCACGAACATCCGGCAGCACGACGAACGTCGGCAGGTTATCCGTCAGGTTGCCAAGGCCGTAGGAAATCCACGCGCCCATCGCCGGAAATCCCGGCAGCACGTAACCAGTGTTCTGCATGAACGTTGCCGGGCCATGCACGTTCGACTTCGACACCATCGAGTGAATGAACGCAATCTCGTCCACACACGAACCGATGTGCGGCACAAGGTCACTGATCCATTTGCCGCACTGACCATAGGATTTCCAGTCCCATGGACTTTTCATTACTGCACCCGGATCGCTCTGAAACAATTCGACCTTGCCGCCCGGATCAAACTTCTCACCATGGCGTTTGATGAGCGCGGGCTTGTAATCAAACGTGTCGCACTGGCTGGCCGCGCCAGACATGAACAATTGAACCACGCGCTTCGCCTTGGCGCGATGATGCAGACCGCCATTGAACTCAGGTTTCGGCTTCAGCGTATCTGCAAGCAATCCTTGCTGCCCGAGCAGATGCGCCATGGCAATGCCGCCCAGGCCGCCGCCAAAACGCCAGAGGAATTCACGACGATCAACCAGCCGCGTGTCATCCGCGCCGAGTTGGACGGGCGCTTGTTGCGAGGAGCAGACATGGCAGGAGGAATTGTTCATCAGTCAATAAACATGAACTCAGACGTGTTGAAAATGAGCCGGCAAAGGCCGGTCATCCCGTTCTTTTCTGCGAATGCAAGCAGCTTCTTCATCTCCGCCTTCGTCGGCTGGCGATTCAGCGTCAGTTCATAGACTTGTTCGATTTGTTTTTTCAAATCACCAGTCTTGGCTACGCGCGCAGCCAAATGCTCGCTTTGTCGCAACACGAAAGGATTGTTCAAGACCGCCAACGCTTGCAGCGCGGTCACCGTTCCGTTGCGCTTCGGCGACAGAATCGAGGCGTCCGGGCAGTCGAGCGATTCCATCAGCGGATCAGGGACGCTGCGCACGATGAAGCGGTAAATGCTGCGCCGGTTTCCTGCCGGACTGTCCACATCAAATCGTGTGTAGTCATAGACGGGTGAATGATCGTCCTTGAAGAAAAATTGCTGCACCGAGGGCCCACCCATCGTGAAGTCGAGTTTGCCGCTGGCTTGAAGCATCGTGTCACGGATCGTTTCCGCGTCGAGGCGTGCGCGATTCATCCGCCAAAGGAAACGATTGTCGGCGTCAAGTCGTGCAAATTCAGGATTGTTCGCGGAGGCTTGTCGATATGTGGCACTGGTGACGATCAATCGGTGCAGCTTTTTAAGGGATTCACCATTGTCTGCGAACCAGTAAGCCAGCCAGTCGAGAAGTTCAGGATGCGTGGGTAGCGCGCCCATGTGGCCGAAGTCATTTGGCGTATCAACCATGCCGCGCCCGAAATGATGCAGCCAGATTCGATTCACAAGGGATCGTCGTGTGAGCACATTTTTGGGATCCGTAATCCACTTGGCCAGCGCGGCGCGGCGGGCGCCTTCGCTTGCATCATTGTCAATGTTGAATCGCTCTTCCGGGCCCGGAACACAGGAAATGCCGGCGGGCGTCATTAATTCACCCGGCCGCTTGACATCCCCACGCGCCAGCAGATGAACCGGGCGCGGAGTCCTGGCTGGCAGGAAACTGCCTTCTCGTTTGAAATCGCTCGTCGCAGCATAGACTTTCGCAGGCGCTGGCAGTGCGGCGATTTCGCGATTTACTTCATCCAGCTTATGCGTGGTTTCAAGGAGTTCGTGGCGCGTGACGTCATCCAAAGTTGCCTCGGCAAGCAGTCTGCGCCTCTCCCTGAGCGAGACGATTTCCGATTCAAGCTCCTTCTGGTTCGACGGGCTTTGTGTATCGGCGAGTTTCTTGCGGCTGCTGAAACCGTCCACCAGACTCTTTGCCGACCAAAGCCCAGCCTCGATGGAATCCTGCGCCGTGACAGTCGTGCCGGGCGCAGCATTCGTTCCCCAAGCCAGCGCCTGGAGTTCTGCCAGCGCGAAAACGTAATCGCTGGTGCGTTCCCAGAGTTTCGTGGCGGTCACCCGGACGTAACGCGCATGCTTCTGCAGGGAGGAAAAAGATACTGGATTGTCGCCCGGATTCTTGAAGTCAGCAGCGGTGTGATCACCAATGGTCCGGCTGGTGGCAAAATCAGCGTTATCGGAAATCTCCACTCGAAAGCGCGCGGGAAATCCAAAGCCCGGTGTGTCCGGAAAATCCACCGGGCGGGCGGGAATTAAACGCACCTCGTCAAGTGGTAACGATTGGCCGAGGTCCACCTGCACCCACTTGATTGAGTCGGGCTTCGCCTCGATGGCGCTGTGATAGCCGTTCGCCGGACTCTTGTCGCCCGAACTCGCCACGACTTGCAATTTGAGTTTGGCCAACCGGACATCCAATTCCTGAATTTTCGGACTGGATACTTTGGCAACTTGATTCGTCAGCTCAACGTAGCGTTCTTCGAGCGGCTTTCGTTTTTGCAACAAGTCGCGGCGTTGGACGAAAACATTTTTGTTCGTGTCGAACGTGCGATCCGCGCGGTCCACCCCGGCAAACACTGCCTGCAGGCTGTAATAATCCTTTTGAGAGATGGGATCGAATTTGTGATTGTGACAGCGGGCGCAATGAACCGTCAGGCTTTGAAAGGTGGAGATCGTTGTCATCACCATGTCATCCCGGTCATTGTAGCGCGCAATGAGGCCGTCAGTTTTCTCGATGGGCAACTCAACATGGCCGACAAAATCCCACGGCCCGGCGGCAATGAACCCCAGCGCGGCGACGCCTTCCGGCTCGTCGGGAAACAGAACATCGCCGGCAAGTTGCTCTTGCACGAAGCGCGAGTAAGGCTTGTCCTCGTTCAGCGCGCGGATCACGTAGTCGCGATAAGGCCATGCATTCAGGCGCGGTTTGTCTTTGTCGTAGCCATGCGACTCGCCGTAGTGAACCGTATCCAGCCAGTGCCGCGCCCATCGTTCGCCGTAGTGCGGCGATGCAAGAAGCCGATCCACGAGTTTTTCGTAAGCCTGCTTGCTGCGGTCACGCAAAAAGGCTTCGACCTCGTCCGGTGTGGGCGGCAGGCCGGTCAGATCAAAATTCAGCCTGCGAATCAACGTACGCCGATCCGCCTCCGGCGACGGCGACATTCCTTCCGCTTCCAGTTTGGCGAGGACGAATAGGTCAATCGAATTGAGCGCCCACTTTTGTTTTTTGACTTTCGGCAACGGTTGACGCGACGCGGGTTTGAAACTCCACCAGTTGGATTTGTCCTCAGCTTTGGCAGCGTCTGTGGACTCAGGCCAGTTCGCCCCTTGATCAATCCACGCGCGGAGCAGTCCAATTTGCTCCGGGGTCAGACGTTCACCCTTCTTCGGCATGACCAGATTCTTCTCCAATCCGGCGACGAGATGAATCAACCGGCTCTCGGCACTTTTGCCGGCAATAATCACCGGGCCGGAATCGCCACCCTTGAACGCGGCGGATTTCAAATCAAGGCGCAGGTTGCTTTCCTGTTTGTCCGGGCCATGGCACGAGTAGCAATGTTCGGAAAACATTGGCTGAATATCCCGATTGAATTCAATCCGGACTCGAGTGGCTGGTGGAAGCTGAGAGACATCCACCGGCCCCGCGAACGAGGAAGTGGCGAACATCGCTGTCGCCAGCAAAACGCAGCGGCGTGCTTGTGGTTGTCTCACAGTCATTGCTTCGCACCTAAGCTAACAACATCATGGCAAGAGAGACATTCAAAAATCTCTGTTTCATCCGTGTTCCATCCGTGGTTAAATCACCGCGCAATTTATGGAATACGAAGCGGTCAACGGTAGTAGCGCGAACAGTTTCACTCACCGGTTTATCGTTCGGCATGGCGCCCAAACCGCTTCCTCACCGCGCGGGCGTAGAGGGCCATTGGAATGATCGAGAGGACGGCGATCACGATGAAGAGGATCATCTGATTTTGATCGGCGTTCGGGTCGGCGAGAATTTGGCGGGCGGCGACGTCATTCGCGTGTTGGGCAAATGACACCGGCGCTTCCGCCGCAGTCCGCGCGATGGCAAAGCCGCTGCCTTTCGCCGTTTCCCAGCCGAGCGCGGACAACCACGCGAACGCTTTCACGCCCACTGCCGCAGTGCCGAGGGCCAGCAATCCCACGCTCACCGTGCCGAGTGAAATCACGCCGACGCCCAGCGCGCCCAGCGCAAAGAATCCAATCGCCACCGCACCCACGCTGACCGGCGCAACCGCGTAGCCGCCCCACGCGAACATCAGTCCATACGCGCGATCTCCGCCTGCGATCCAGCCAAACACGGGCCGCGCGCCTTCGTCGGGCGTGGAGAAACGGATGTGAACCAGCGGCACGCCGAACAGTTTCGATCGGCTGCGATATTCACCGGCGGTTGAACCCGCTTGATCCCGCGCGTCGCGGAATAATTCCGGATGTTCGCGACGTTCCGCCGAGCGCAGTGCGCGCTGCCAGCGCATGACTCGCAACATCGCCACGGGCCACACCACGACGAACGCCAGCACGAACGCCTGTGCGATTCCGGCGATGAGCGCGCGACTTTCCCACCATTGAAACGCGGCGGCGCGCAACGCATACAACGCGGCGATCCATCCGAACGCGCCAAAGAACAACCACACGGTGATCTTCACCACGGCGCGGCGTTCCTTTGGCGTGCGCGATTGATCGAGGCTTGAGCGCAACGCCAGCACGGTCGAGACCACGCCCGACACGGACGCCAGCAGCGCGGCGAGTCCGGTGGATTTCGCCATCATGCCGCCCTGCGTCGCGACCGCGCCGACTCCGGCGGCCTTGGCGGGCGTGACCATTCCGGGCAGCAGTGCGATGACGCCCAGCGTGAACGCGCGGCCTGGCGTGCTGCGCGACAACGCGCCTTCCACGAACGTCAGCACGCGTTCCTGCAAAATTTTCCGCCCGCGCGCGAGCCGTTGTTTCACGGCGTCCTCAGTGAGATCGAGTTCGGCGGCGACGTGTTCGACGGAACGGTTCTCGCGGTAATACAAAACGAGAGGCTCGCGATACAACTCCGGCACCCGCTCCAGCGCGCTCCACAACAACGCCTGTTCCTCACGTCCCATCGCGAAGTCGGCGGCGGGCTCGTCGGGTGATGGAATTTCCTCCGCGTGTTCGAGCGTCTCGGCGTGGCGCACGGGTTCGCGCAAGGTCGAGCGGTGGAGGCGCGAGATTTTGTGGCGCAAAATCCCGCACAGCCACGGGCGCAACTTTTCCGGCTCGCGCAACGCGGCCAGTTGCCGCCACGCGTCCACGAACGCCTCCTGCGCCAGGTCTTCGCTCTCGCTCAAATTTCCCGTGGCAGAGTAAGCCAGCGAACATAGCAATCGCTGGTAACGCGCGACGATGCGGCCAAACGCTTCGCGATCACCCGCGAGGCAATCGGCCACAAGTTCTGCATCTGCGCTGATTTCCGTCGGGATCATGTTGTCGGTCGTGTTCATCATAGTTCACAGGCAAGTGCCCGAAAAGGCCGGAGCGGTGACAGAAAGTTTTCAAGCGATACGGACGAGTTGTAGCGGCGGGCATCCTCGCCTGCCGCAGAGCCGGGCTTCCCAGCCCGGCGGAGCAAACGCATGTATGCTGGAAGATTCAGGAGTTCTGGCAGTCGCACAGAAAGCAACCGTTCTTCCCGGGCTGCAAGGATGCGCGCCCTCTCCGGCAGGCAAGGATGCCCGCCTGCCGAAAAACTTTTTGTCACCGCGCGCACCGCTTCGGACACCTATGCACGAACGGTTGCGTAAATGAGAAATTCAATACGCCAGCGAACGCGGGCGACGGATGCGCGACAAAACAACAAACATTACAACAACTCGATAATGAAACTAGAATCAACATCACTTCCAGCCACACGCCACGCGATGCTGGCGATTTCACTCGCCACCGTCTTCGCTCTTGGCGCGTTCGCGGCGATGGCCGCGCCCAAGCCGCTGCTGCTCGACGATTATTCCGACGCGAAGCTGAACAAGAACGGAGTCGAGCGGCTGTTGATTGACGACAAGACCGCCGGAAGCAGTTCCACGGCGACGCAGCGTTGCACGAACGGCGTGTTGCTCGTCACGGGCAACCTTGTGCCGGGACGCGGCGTTCCGGCGTTCATCAGTCATGTGTCGTTGCTTACGGCGGACGGCAAGCCTACGGATTTGTCCGGCTACACCGGAGTGCGACTGCGCGTGAAAGTCACGAAAGGAATTCTCTGCGTGCAAACGAGCAGTTCGGTGATCACGAATTTTGACTTTCACACGGGCACGCCCATTACGGGCAGGGGCGGCGAGTTTCAGGAAGTTCGCGTCGCCTTCAAGGACATGAAACGCGCGTGGTCGGAGCAGACGCCGCTCGACGTGAAGACCATCACGAGCGTCAATCTGGTTTCCTTCGGCATGATCAAGGACGCGTTTGCCTACGAGGTGGACGAAATCGGTTTTTATTGAACTACGACACCCACAACTCCGCATTTATGAATTCATCCATCGCTCAAACCCATATCGTCGCTTCGGCGAATCCTGACAATACACGGCTCGATTACCTCGATGCGACTCGCGCGTTCGCGCTCGTGCTGGGCATCGTGTTTCACGCGAGCCTTTCGTTTATCCCGGTCTTTATGGGTTGGGCGGTGCAGGATATATCCACCAGCCCGCTGGTCACGATATTCATGACCCTCAGCCATTCGTTTCGTATGGAAACGTTCTTCCTGCTCGCGGGGCTGTTCACCCACATGACATTTCATCGCAAGGGCGCGCGCAAATTTCTGGGCTCGCGTGTGTTGAGGATCGCCGTGCCGTTCATCGTCGGCTGGTTTATCTTGCGCCCGCTGGTGATGTCGGGCTGGTTCATGGGTTACTCCAGCCTGCGCGGTGACGTGGAGTTTTGGCGCAACTTCTTGGGCGGATTCAAAACACTTTCCACCCTGCCTGCCGGGATGTTCACCGGAACGCATCTCTGGTTTTTGTATTACGTGATGCTGATCACGATGCTCGCTTCCGTTGCGCGAGGTTTGATCAACGCACGCCACTCGTGGAAAAATTACGTCACGCGACATGCGGATAAACTCACCGCGTGGCTCGTGAATTCTCCGGCGGCGATTCCAATCCTCGCCGTGCCGACGGCGGGCGCGCTTTGGTTCATGCGCGGCTGGAGCATGGACACGCCGGATCAATCGTTGTGGCCGCACGTTCCCGCGCTCGCCATCTACGGCGGCTTCTTTGCGCTTGGTTGGACGTTGGATCGCCAGCGCGAACTCATCTCTCGATTCGCGCGCCTCACGCCCTCGCGCTGGATTCCGGCGGGACTCGGCATTGCGACCGTTCTTCTGCTCGGCGGCATTGAGCTTGATCCGGCGCATCC
>CAYSDO010000007.1:0-34699 GCA_964429665.1 uncultured Bifidobacterium sp. | reverse complement strand
CGTGTGATGATGAAACCGATCTTTCCATATTCATCATGCAGATAGGATAGCATTTGACGGTAATCATCAGTATCAATGCCGCGCTTGTTCTTTACCTCGAAGATTACCTGACGGCTCTGGTAGTCATCCAGAACCTGCCTCCACACGCCTCGCTCACTTTGATTGGTAGCAACCACGTCTCGACGTTGCGTCGCATCCTTATTCGGGTGGAGCTCGATATTACGAAGCTGCCCTGAGAAGCAGACCTTAATCGCGCGTAAACACCAATCTTCAAACTCTGATGCCCCCTCAGCGCCGACGATAATCCGGTCAAGTTTAGAGTGCAATTGGCCGATGCGCTTATTCCGAATTTCTTTAGCCTCAGAAAACACTTCCACTTCGTACTCATCGTGAATCTCTGCCGCTTCTTCTAAATTCATCATATTCCGCGTGGCATCCAACGCCATCCAGTAGCATGGATGAATCAAGAGCTTGTCTGTAGGAGCAAATTCTCGATTTGGATTTCGCCCGTCGTGGCAAAATACGAATGCGCTGCTTGCGGTGTCTTTTATGCCCAGGAATCCGACCCCATAAAGCAGGCGAATTCCTTCTTGAGCGCTTTCCAAAAGAGCGAATTCACGTTGGTAATTATCCTGCAAGTCGTGATTTGAAAACAAGACCTCAAGCCGCTCTATCGCCAGTTTGTATGTGATCTCAGGGTTCACACTCCGAAATGCTGACGTTAATCCCTTTAGTGATGGAATAATCGCGGCGTATTCCTTGTTAAGATCATCAAGGCGCGTCTCTGAGATCTCTTTAGCCGTTGCCTCTACATCTGCAACGACCAAGGTGTCACGGCGATGACGTGTCGCTTGGTGGAATGCATCGTTCAGTAATGACAACACATCGCGTGGCCGATAGAGTGTTAGCTGTAAGCATTTTCCGAAGCCGGCCATTTCCTGGAGATCCGAAGCCGTACAACGATTCCACACTTGTCGGTTTGAATCGTGCTTCAGATCAAAAGCGACGCGAAGGCGGGCGCAAACCAAGTCAAACAACTGCTGTTCGTCCCAATGCAAGCGGATGTATCGACCTTCAATATTTTTGGAATAATCAGGATCAAGTTTTGCAATGGCTTTGAACAAGTTGTCACGCAGAAACACATAAGCTCGAAAACTTGGGAGAAGATGATTCAGTTCAACAGCCGCGTGAACAAACCCAGCAACCAAGCCACTGCCTACATCGTCCGGTTCATATCCTTCATCCAACTGATCGACCAAGACAACCACTTGGCGCTTCGTAGCTCCCAAAGTTTCAAACAACGCGTTTTGCAGTTCAGTTAACTGAAGAGCGGCAGACAACCCACCAATTGTTGCTTCTGGCGAGTTGGAGGCCTTCAATTCGCAATTTAGGAGACCACGAAAACGGGAATAAAGCGTATGCCCCAGCTTGCGCCACCTTCGGAGGTGCGATTCCAATTGAGGAAAGCCAAGTGTTGACTGGAATTTCCAATGATCCCGCAACAACAGCGCGACCTCCAAAATCAACGCATATTTCCATGCGATTTTCGCGCCTGCTTTGATCTGATTGTAACGCTGTCCGAAGGCGCATAGGAGCGGACGCGTTCCTATTACCTGGTCTTCCTCCGGACTGATATTCAGCACTGCCGTAGATTTGTCGCGACTCCAATATTTTTGGAGTTCGTAACAAAGAGCACTTTTCCCGGTACCACGTCGTCCAACAATGATAGGCCTGTCTGAGCTTTCCAGTAATGTTCGATAGTCAGGCGTTTCGTAAAACGCAATATCAAGCATTCGCGCATCCTTTTCGGCGCGAATATCCCCCAGTCGATTTGCGGTTTGGCGCATTCCGAAGGAGTTCTAGAATTACACGCGTCGCTTGGCAAGCCTTACAGTCGCCCAAATGTCACAGGTTGGAAGTTTACTCGCTACGTAGGGACGTGAGCGATCGTTGCCACCTTGGCAGCCAGTGATTGCTTTTGTCGAGTGACAAAACCACCGCAGTCGCGCGGCCCACGATTTGTTTGCGTTCCACTGGTCCCCAGAAGCGGGAATCAAAACTGTCATCACGGTTGTCACCCATCATAAAGTATTGGCCTTCCGGCACGCGAATGGGCGCAAAGGTTCGCAGCGCGGGCGCAGCCGGAATGCCACCCACGGCGTGGGTCTGGCCGGGAAGTTTTTCGCTGGCGAAAACGCGGCCTTCCCGTTCGGCAACGGGAATGTCGCGCAACAATTCATCGGCGATGGGTTGGTATTCGACGGGCGCACCATTGATGACGAGTTGATTGTTCCGTAGTTCGATGGTGTCGCTCGGCAGGCCGATGACGCGTTTGACGAGTCGTTTCCCATCGTGCGGCGAATAGAACACCGCGACGTCGCCACGCTCAGGATTGCTCCACTCAGCGATGTGCCAGGTGGTAAACGGCACCTTGAGATCGTAGGCGACTTTGTTCACCCAGATGCGGTCGCCTTCGATGATGGTCGGTCGCATCGAACCACTGGGCACATCGTTCCAATCGGCCAGCGAGGAGCGGATGGAGAACAGAATAAAAGTGAGTATCAACAGCGGGCGGATTTCCTTTTTCCACCAGTAACGGACGCGGGTTCGGAAGGTTTTCTTTGCTTGTTCCATGAGAAGTTTGACCGGAAGCCACGAGGATTGTTCAAAGACACGGTAAGCGGACATCCAAAGAAGGAAATCCAGACAGGAAAGTCAGTAATTGCGCGATTTTGAGGGTATATCTGCTGGCCTTCAGATTGCTCCTTCGCTGTGTGCGTTTGTTTCAAAGTCGTATGAAACGCGGTTTTGCAATTCTGGTTTTGCTGCTCCTGGCTCTTCCCGTCCTGGCAGAGCGTATCAATCACGAAGGTCGCATCCTTGGCGTTTTGCCACAGGTCACCGACCCTGCACTTTTCAATACCACCAACGCGGATGCGGTGTTGTCCGCGATGCAAATATTCCCGACCACGAACCCTTGGAACGAAGATATCTCACAACGACCATTGCTGGCGAATTCGGACGCGATGATTGCGCAGATCACAGCAGACCTTGCCAGCACGCGCCGCGCGTTGCGCGTGTTCAAGGAAATGAATTTTGTTCTCGTGCCGGATACGCAACCGACTCTGCCGATCAATTTCTTCGATTACCCGGACGAATCAGATCTGGACGGCGGAACATTCCCCAGCGGGCTTTACCCGATTTCGGCGAACATGCCGATCGAAACGTGGCCGTCGGAGACGGGCGGGCTGACGCTGCAACAGTGGCAACAGGACGTAAACAGTGACGGTGGCGACCGGCACGCGATTCTTGTTCAACCGGGCAACGGTTGCATCCGAGAAATGTGGCAGGCAAAACTGGTCGGGAGCAATTGGGAATCATCCAACGGCGCGAAATTCAATCTGAACACCAACGACCTGCGCCCGGCGGGTTGGACTTCCGGCGACGCAGCGGGCCTGCCGATGTTTCCAGCGCTGGTGCGATTCGACGAATGCGAGCGAGGCATGGTGGAACACGCGATGCGCATCGTCGTGGCAAAGTCGCGCAAGGAATACATTTATCCCGCGACCCATTATGCTTCAACACTCACCGGCGCAAATTACCCGGCAATGGGCCAGCGCGTGAGGCTCAAATCGTCATTCGCCATTCCACCCGCCTGGACGAAGCAAGAAAAGGCGATATTGGTCGCGTTAAAAAAATACGGCGCTTTGGTGGCAGACAACGGAGGATTCTTTTCCATCTCGGTCACGCCGGATGATCGCTGGCCTCCCGGTTGTTTTGACCACCTGAGCACGGTAGGCATAACGAATTTTGAGGTGATTCAGACGACCGGCCCGACTGGAGGACCACGTTCGCCGGGTGCGCCCAGCGCGAACGCAGGTACAGATATCAGCACGTTCGTGGGTGTGCCACTGCAACTCCGAGGCTTCGTCAGTTTCACGAACACGATCCCGACAACAATCCAGTGGAAACGCTATTCAGGCCCAACCAACGTGACGTTCATCAGCGCATCACAGACGAACACAACCGCGACGTTTAGCGCGCCGGGCGTTTATACGCTGATGCTCAGTGCTAGCAACGGAGTCCACGCCGTTGCTTACAATGCGGTAGTTGTCAGCGTCGGCCAGACAATAATCGCCAGCGCCGTGAAAACTGGATCAAATCTGAATCTGAGCTGGTCGGGTGGTTCTCCGCCATTCGTGGTGGAACGCATGACTACATTGCCTTCCAGTGGATGGAGTCCTGCGCTTACAACGGGGGTTCAAAACGCAAGTGTGCCGATTTTGCCAGGATCTGCGTTCTTTCGGATTAAAGGCAACTAGCCACATCACTCAGTTTTTCCTTCGAACCCGATCCCCTCACCTACGGCAGTCGGTGAACTCTGAAATAGAGCTCCACCTCGCCGAGATTCGTCGCGTAGTTGAATGTGAAGTTTGTCGCCACAAGATTGTTTGCGAGCGTCGTCCATGCGGCGAGGTTGGTGGAAGTTTCCACCCGGTAGGGCTGGCCGGGAACAGATTGCCACGCCAGTGCGAGAATCTCATTGCTTCGCGCGATGGACAGCAACCTGAAAGGCTTGTCATACGGATTATTGAACACCATGAACAAAGGCAGATGATCAGACGCCACCTTGTCATCGTTGCTGTTGAGGTTTGGCGGCACGGGGTTCAACAGATCGCTGCGAAAAATCTGGCTGCTTGCAATGTTCGAGTAGAGCAAACCACTTGGAAGTATGTAGTCGTAACGCCTGCTCAATCCGCCTGAGTCCTGAATTGAAAAAGTCTTTGAGTCACCGGTGAAGTGATTCGTCGGCGTCGTAATGTGCAAGCCGGTCGGCGCATTGGTAAGTCGCTGAATGGGCTGTTGGCTGCCGGTGGCAGGAATGAGGATGTCCTCGTTCATATCCCCCGTGAGCAGGTAGGGATGCAGCGCGTTGGTCGTGAGAAAACCGGTCACAAAATAATTTGAAATGGCGCTCGCCTCCGCTGCACGGCGCTGGGCATCTATTGAAGCGCTCGTCCCGGACTTCAAATGCGTGGTGAACACGTGCAGCGGCTGCGGGAATCCGGGAACGCTTACCACCGCTTCGAACAAATCCCGCGTGAAAATGGACGGCGAATTCGAGTAGCCAAACGGCACGAGGCTCGCGCCGTCCAGCCAGCTTGTGGAACGCGTGATCGGAAAACGACTGATGATGGCACTGCGGATGAATCCATCCGTGCCGGAATTAATGGCCAGATGAAATCCCGGTCTATACACCGCCACAAATTCGCTCATGTGCGTCCAACCACTGTTCGTCATGGGAATCTCCTGAAACGTCATGATGTCAGGATCGAGAAACAGCACCTGCCTGCCGATGGCCTGAACTTGAAGCGAGTTCGTGGTCCAGTCTCCAATCAAGTTCCCGTGTGTGTTGTAATCGAGCAATGAAAACCCGACGACAACTGGTTCAGCGGGATAAACCGTCAACGTGGCGATCTCGCTGTTGGTCGAGCCCAGGGCATTGGTGATGGTTACAGAGTAATTTCCAGACTGGTTTGTGGTGACGGTATTCAGCGTCAGGAATGCGTTCGTGGCAGCGGCAATGTTGGTCTGGTTGAACTGCCACTGGTAACTCAGCGGCGCACTGCCTGTGGCGACAACCGTAAACGTCACGTTGTCGTTCTCCGTTACAATCTGGCTCGCAGGTTGGGTGGCAATTGCCGGCGCAGTAGCCACGTCACCGGTGAAAACAATGCTGACATCGTCAATGGCCAGCGCGTTGTCAAACCCGGGTGAGTCATCCACGTCAAGCCAGCGTAACGCCAGTTCCTGCCCGGGCAACACGACCGCGCCAGTCAGGTTGATGTTCGCAAACACCTGCTGGTTGGTGGAGACGTTTCCGTCTAGTGCGTTAGTTAAGCTGGAAAGATTGGGCGATACAAAGTTTAGCGCTGCAAAGCCGACCCACACTCCTGAATGCGTATTGGTAATCGGAGCGCTGCTCACCTGATACGAAAATGCGAGCGATTGCGGGTTCACCGTTGTGCCGCTGCGCCACTGTTCGCCCGTGTAGGAGATCGCAATGTTGGTCACGGTGGACGCGGTGTTGTTGGTGAAGCGCACGCCAAAGATGTAGGTGATGGAGGACGCGCCCAATGTGCCCAGCGCACGATCCGAGCTGCTGTTCACTCCGCTGACACCAAGGCTGTACATCCCGCCACCGGTGCTGGTCCCTGCGCCGGCCACATAATTCGATGCGTCACCGTTCCCTTTTGAGCCGTACCAACCGGGCAACGTGACGTTGTTCATCCAGTTCGCGCTTGCGGCGCCCAAAGCATCAAAGTTCTGCGAGTAGTAACCAACGCTCATGGAAATCTGCGCCTGAGAGGGGAGGATTCCAGCCGCACAGGCCAGAACAACAAATAGAATGAGCTTCTTCTTCACAAAGACAACGACACCACCGACTCTCACGTTTTGCAGTGCGCCGGAAGATGACACGGGATTCAACACGTGTAAACGAGAGTGTTTACATGGTGCGATAGTGAGTGGCGGACAACCGAAAGCCCGGAGCGCGAGCGGCCCGCCTCCTTTGTGTCTTCGCGCCTTCGTTGTTCGACTGCGGTTTTCAGGATCACAAGGCGTGGGCAAAACGGGCGGAGAGTGGGGGGGGTGCCTCATCAACAAATCATTTCTTGCCCACTCACTTCCCGACCGGGAGAATCAACCTGCGTCAACAAAGCAGGACATGAATTCCGAATCCAATGCCAGACGAACCGATCGCCGCGAACGCGTGGCGGCTCCACAAGCCGCGCCGTTTTCCGAGGCGCAGGCGTGGCGGGACGTCGGCGCAGGCTGGCAGCCCATCTTCGGCAGTTTCCGCGGCGTGGGTTACAGCATCGAGTGGCATGATTTTTTTGCGAAGCGTGACCTGGATTGGGCCGCGAGCTTTCATCCCAACTGCGTCGAGTTGTGTCTGAATCTGGAGGGTTCGGGCTTTGTCAAAGGACCCGCCGGCACTGCGGAGTTTGCACCGGATTCCGCAGGATTTTATCGCCGCGAAACAGGGCCATTGACCGCGCTGCGGCGCGCGGGACAGCAGCATCGGTTTCTTACGGTGGAATACTCGGTTGACTTTCTAACCCGGCGACTGCGGGATACCGTCCCGATGTTGCATCCGGTATTGATTGCCGCTCTCAACGGGAAGAACGGTGCTGCGACCGCCAGCACTCCCGTCCGGCTCACGCTGGCCCAGCAGCAGATCATTGCCACGTTGCGGCAACCGCCCGTCTATGCAACAGCCCAGCCCATCTGGTATGAATGCAAGGCCGTGGAACTGGCGCTGATGTTCTTCGTCCAACCGCCGGTGGAGCAGGAATTGTTCTGCACGCGGCAGCAACGTCTGGCGCAGGAGCGGGTGGAACAAGTCGTGGCGATGCTGAAGCAAAGTCTTGCCGAGCCGCCATCGCTGGAGGAACTCGGTCGCAGGATCGGTTGCAGTCACTTTTACCTGAGCCGGATATTCTCCACGCACACAGGACAGACCATCACACAGCATCTTCGCCAGCTTCGCATGGACAAGGCCGCTGAGTTGTTGCGTTCCGGCGAATACAATGTCACCGAGGCAGCGCTGGAAGTGGGTTACAACAGTCTGAGTCATTTCAGCGCCGCGTTCCATGAGACGTTTGGCTGCTGTCCGGGGTTGTATCCGCTCAAGACTCCCACACAAAAATCATAGCCGGAGAAATGCGGTCCAACCGCCATTGGACACGAATCCACCCAACGCGGCGCGGCCGCAACCACGGAGCGCGACCGGTCCCCGGTGGCAGCGGATTGGTACGCAGGCTGCCTTTGAAAAATCTCAACCACCCATGTCAGATCTACGCGCTGCGGGCGGAGACCGCCCGCACTCCGGAAGAATCCTCGCACCATGTTCGTTCGTAGTTTCTACTAACAGTCAGATCACTTGAAGGCGCTGGTCACGGGCGTACCATCCATTGCTGCGATGGGCTGAACCCCCAATAGCCAAAGCGCCGTGGCTGCGGTGTCGCAGGTACCCACAGGGTCGCTGATCGTGAAGCGCTTCTTGACACCCTGCCCCCACGCAATCCACGGAATCGTCTTGTCCTCGGGCGTGCCCTGGCTGTGCCCCTTGCCGTGTCCGCCATGGTCGGCGCTGATGATGATCACGCTGCGGCGTGCGATGCCTGCCTTCTGAATGGCTTTTCGGATCAGCCCCAATGCCACATCCACATCGGCAAACGATTTAAGTTGTTCCGGAGTATCCCATCCGAATTCATGACCAACAGTGTCAGGGTCGGTGAAATGAATGAAACACAGGTTGGGCTTGTTCTTGATGATGTAATTTGCCGCATTCGTCGCCACCTGGATTGCAAAAATGTTTCCCTCCTTTTTGACGACCTTTCCACCGCTATCGCTCTTCATCACCACAACCGCGTTGGCCGCATCATACCAAAACTCATCCACGGTGTTCGGTTGAAGAAAATGGCGGAACTTTTCCTTGCCCACGAACATGGCCGTGGTCAGACCGGCCCGCTTGGCGGCGGTGAAAACAGTGGGCACACTGACGAGACCGTTCGTGGGCGACCAATTGTTCCAGGTGACGCCATGCTTTTCCATGGGAACTCCTGTCAGCATCGAAGTGTGGGCGGGCAATGTAAGCGAAGGGTTGATGGTTTGAGCCAGCCAGGTGCAAGCCCCTTCCTTGACCAGTTTCTTGATAACGGGCATCTGGCTGTTCTGGATTCCCAAAGGCTTACCGCCATCAATGCTGATGATGAAAACGTGCCCGACGCGAGCAGCCGCGCTGGCGGCAGTCCCGAAACAAAACAACGCGGCGAGAACAACAAAACGCAAAACAATTCCAATCATGGTCTGATGATTGTCGCCGAGTGCGCGCGGCGGACGCAAGTGAACTTTCCGTGTCAGACAAGCCACAGTGACCCGGGAATATCTGTGCAAGCTGCCGACAAACATTCGCAAGCCACCGTTAGCGCGAACTTGTGCGTCCGTCTAGCCTTCACTCGCATGAAGAACAAAACATCATTCACAGCAATCAATCGAAACAAGTTTCTGACCACGCTGCTGGCTTGCGGGCTGGCAACGGGTTTGGCAACAGCAACAGAACGACGATTTACCTACAGCTACGAGCCTGAAACCCTGCCCAAGGGTGCCGCTGAATTTGAACAGTCGGTTACACTTGGCACCCAGCGCACCAAAGACGGCGACGTAATGCAGGAGAATTACAATAAGTGGAAATTGCGCGAGGAGCTTGAGTTCGGAGTGACGGACAAATACACGTTGGGGCTCTACCTCAACTTCGAGGCCGAGAGTTTTCGCGACACCAGCGTGTCACCTGCGGTGAACGAATCGGAGTTCAAATTCGGCGGCATCTCGATTGAGAACCGTTACATGCTGCTCAATCCGGCGGAACACGCGGTTGGCCTGACGCTGTATCTCGAGCCCACCTTCGGCGGAGACGAAGCAGAACTGGAACAGAAAATCATTTTCGGTCAGCGATATGGTGATTGGAAATGGGCGCTGAATCTGATCCACGCGACGGAGTGGGCGGATAATTTCCACTCAACCGAAGGGGAACTGGATGCAACGTTTGGGATCACTCGGGACATTCACAAGAACTGGTCGCTCGGAGTGGAATTCCGAAATCACAACGCACTGCCCGAGTACGACAAGCTGGAACACACGGTGTTCTTTCTCGGCCCGGTGGTGAGTTATCGCACCGAAAAATGGTGGGCCACGCTTACCGTCATGCCTCAGATATACGGAAAGGATTTTCAGGGCAATCCAGACAACAACAAATCGCTCGTGCTGGATGGACATGAACGCGTGGAAATGCGTTTCCTATTTGGCGTCAGCTTTTGATGATGCTGATTACTTCATTCACCGGAGCGCGGACATCCGTGTCCGCGCGAACCACAGCCCCGGAACTCGCGGACGAAGCTGTCCGCGCTCCTGATCGTTGTGGATTCATTTCCCAGTTTATGGCGCGCTTCAAACTGGCAGTTTTCACACTTGCCACCGCGATCTTTGCGGGAATTGCGGGGTGCGCCACGATGCACGCGCCCCCGCCGCCACCAGCCACCGGATTGGGAACAACTTCACCGGAAGAATTTGACGCCGCCCGCAAACTATACGTCAACCAGTGCGGTCGCTGCCACAAGTTTTACGATCCAAACAAATACACAGACTCGGAATGGAACGGCTGGATGCGAAAAATGGCAAAGAAATCCAAGCTCACTGCGGCGCAGGAGGAAATACTTGCGCGGCATCTGGCGCTTTACCGCTCGGAAAAATAATTTCAGATTCAAAGTCTGGCGAAAGTTTTGAGTTTCGCCCAACAGTTGATTGTGTTTCCATGCGGATGTGACGAAGACTTTTGCGCAACTCGGTTTTCCAGGAAGGCTCATCGCCGTCGAAGGACTCGATGGCTCAGGAAAGTCCACGCAGATTTACCTGCTTAAACGCTGGCTTGAGACCCAGGGGTTGAAGGTGTTTTTCAGTGAATGGAATTCCTCCGAACTGGTCAAGAGCGCCACAAGCAAAGGCAAAAAGCAGGAACTTCTCACGCCCACAACCTTCTCCTTGATTCACGCCACGGATTTCGCGGATCGTTACGAGCGGCATCTCATGCCATTGCTGCGCGCGGGTTATCTGGTGTTGTGCGATCGCTACATTTACACCGCATTTGCCCGGGACATTGTCCGCGGCTGCCCGCCGCAATGGGTGCGGGACATTTACAATTTCGCCGCGCTGCCCGACCTGACCTTTTTCTTCAAGGCCGATCTGGAAGTTTCGCTCAACCGCATACTTGATGGCAGGCCGGAGCTGAAATACTTCGAGGCCGGAATGGACCTGCGCATCTCGAATGATCCCTACGAAAGTTTCCGCATCTTCCAAGGCCGCATACTGGACCAGTATCTGTCCATGAGCAACGAATTCAACTTCGTGCTGGTGGATGCAAACGAGAACATTGAAACCCAGCAGAACATTGTGCGCACACTGGTGGCGAAAAAGATTGAGCTGGCAAAATTCTCGTGGCGCACAAACGGCAACGGCAAGAACGGAAAAACAACTTCATCCTGCCATGCCTAAATCCAACACCAAAAACAACCGCAACGCCCGGGTTATCGTTCCGCAGAAGACTGCGCGACGCTTTTTCGGTCACGGTATTCCCGGCGTGGACGTGGAAAAACTCGCGGGCCGGCTCATCGTGGTTGAAGGCGCGGACGGGTCGGGGCGCTCCACACAAATCAAATGGCTGGTGGAGTGGCTTGAAAGCAACGGTCACTCCACCGTACAGGTCGGCTTGAAGCGATCCTCACTCGTAAGCGAGGAACTTGAACGCGCACAGGAGGGAAACATTCTGAGCCGCACCACCCTGAGTTTGTTTTACGCCACGGATTTTGCGGATCAAATGGAGAACATAATCCTGCCCGCATTGCGCGCCGGCCAGATGGTGCTTGCCGACCGTTACATCTACACGCTGATGGCTCGCGACATCGTGCGTGGCATGGATGAAGACTGGCTGAAAAACCTTTACGGCATGGCGCTTGTGCCGGACGCCGTCTTCTATCTCAACGTCGCTCCGGAAGAACTCGTGCAGCGCACCTTTGCCAAATACGCCGCGCTCGACTACTGGGAAAGCGGCATGGACATCGGATTGTCCCGCGACATTTTTGACAGCTTTCTGAAGTACCAGGCGCTGATGGAGCAGCAGTTCAAGCGCCTGCAACGCACCTACGGCTTCGACATCATTGACGGTCATCGCCCCGTGGAAACCATCAATGACGAACTGCGGCGCAAGACGGAGGCGGTGTTGACAGGCCACGCCAGATAGTAGGGGAAGCACCACCGTATTCATTCGCCTTTGATTCCTCTTGAGTCGCCTTGCTTCATTCGCACAATGGCCCGGTGTACAAACCGGCAATACTCTGCCTGTGCTCGCTGATCGCCTTGACCGGTTGTCAGACGACTGCCAATCACCGACGCGCGGGCCAAACACCTCCTCCTGACTGGCAGGCAGGAGAAGACGCGCCACCACCGCTGATCCCTGGTGCGCCGGACATTCCCTTGCCACCTACAGACCTGCCACCACCCGTTGTCGCAACGGATGGCAAGAGTTCACCAAGCACGGCACCCGTGCGGCTGGGGAACAACGCCGCCCAGATTTGGGTTTCCACCAAACGCTGGGCATTGGACAACGGTCTGCGCGAACCCCGCGCTGTGCCGTTTGCGGGCGGATCCGCCTACGCGTTGACCACAACCCATGGCGAATTCACATTTCAACCAGGCAGCCTGACGGCGTATTGGAACGGTCTCGAATTGCGCCTCGGCTTCGCCCCTCAAATCTCAAGTGGTGAAATTTTTCTGCACGTACTCGACACCCGCAAAACCCTTGAAACCCTCGCACGCGGACTGACGGTGGCGGCTTCGCCAAGGAGAGTCATTGTTATTGATCCAGGCCACGGTGGTAAAAATACCGGCGCCCGCAGCGTGCTGGACGGTCGTCAGGAAAAGGATTTCACGCTCGACTGGGCACTGAGGCTTGCACCCCTTCTGGAGCAACGCGGATGGCACGTCATGCTGACGCGAACCAACGATGTGGATATTTCCCTGCCCGATCGCGTGGCATTCGCCAATGAACAACGCGCAGACCTGTTCCTAAGCCTGCATTTCAACTTCCCCGGCAGCGGCAACCGCGAACCCGCCGGACTTGAAACTTACGTACTGACTCCAACCGGTATGCCTTCAAGCATCACACGAGGGTATCCCGATGATGTTCGTGAGATTTTTCCAAACAACACGCACGATGCTGACAACCTCCGCTACGCCGTGCGCCTGCATCGGGCGATGTTGCAGGTGAATGGCAACAATGATCGAGGCGTGCGCCATGCGCGATTTCTGGGCGTATTGCGCGGACAAAATTGCCCTGCGGTGCTGATCGAAGGCGGTTACCTTTCGAGTTCAAAGGAGGCGCAACTCATCGCGCTGCCCGTTTACCGCCAGCGCCTCGCGGAAGCCGTCGCCAATGCTTTGCAGTGAACTCTCAACCCTCAACTCTTAACCCTCAACATGTCCTCGTCACCGGTGGCGCCGGCTTCATCGGCTCACATCTTGTCGAGCGTTTGCTCGCCGATGGGAAATCCGTGGTGGTGCTGGATGACCTTTCCACCGGCAGCAACGACAATCTTCGCGCGGTGGCGTCACATCCAAAACTTCGTATCATTGGATCAAAGATTTCAGATTGCCGTGAATTGAAGGAACTGGTCGCTGGCTCGGAATCCATTTATCACCTCGCTGCGGCCGTGGGCGTTGATCTGGTTGTCAAACAACCCATCCACGTCATCACCACGAACCTTCATGAAACAGAGGTGTTGCTGGAAGCCGCGTCAACCCTGCGCGTGCCGGTGCTGGTGGCTTCGACCTCTGAAGTGTACGGCAAGAGCACCAAACCTGCGTTCAGTGAAGACGACGATCTGCTCATCGGCCCGCCGCTGCAATCCCGCTGGGGCTACGCCTGCTCAAAGCTGATGGATGAATTCCTTGCACTGGCTTACGCGCGTGAAAAATCGCTACCGGTCGTCATCGTGCGATTGTTCAACACAGTCGGACCGCGCCAGACAGGCCGTTACGGAATGGTTCTGCCGCGATTTATTGCTGCGGCACGGGCCAACGAACCGCTGCGAGTATTCGGCGACGGCGGGCAATCGCGCTGCTTCTGTTACGTGCAGGACACGGTGGAGGCGCTGGTTCGCTTGCAGGGAACCGAAACAGCACGCGGCGGAGTTTTCAACATCGGCGGCGGCGAGGAAATCTCGATGATGGAACTGGCGAAGCTGGTTGTGAAAACGCTCGGCTCGAAGTCTTCCATCCAGCTCGTGCCTTATGCGGAGGCTTACGCGCCGGGCTTCGACGACATGCGCCGCCGCAAACCCGTGGTAGAAAAACTCACGCGCGTGACGGGTTTCAAGCCGCGCACAACGCTCGTGGAAATCATCTCTAAGACGGCCGAAGGCTGATCTCCACCAGCGCTCGAAGGAACGTCAATCAAAACATGTCCTGCCCTCGCGCCTTCATCGGCGCAAAACTCCGCCGGTGGATCGCACATGGTCCATGCGTCGCGATCGCCGCCAGATGAACCGGCGTACCGTAACCCTTGTGCCCGGCAAAACCGTAAGCTGGAAATTGTTCATCATACGACTGCATCAACCGGTCACGCGTCACCTTTGCGATCACGCTCGCCGCTGCGATGCTGTAACTGCGAGCATCGCCTTTCACCAACGCCGTCTGCGGAAACAACAGCGTCTTCACCGGACGGCCATCCACCAGGGCGTGATCCGGCGGCGGATCAAGTTGCTTCAGCGCCTGGTTCATCGCGCGGTGGGTTGCCTGCAAAATGTTGATGCGATCAATCATTTCCGAATCCACAAGCGCCACGCCGTATTTGATGGCTGGATGTGTGGTGAGGATTTTGAAAAAATTTTCGCGCTGTGCTTCTGTGAGTTGCTTGGAGTCGTTCAAGTCACGAAGACGCTCGTCAAAACCACCCTCGCCCCAGGCACAGGGCAGAATCACGGCCGCAGCCACGACCGGCCCAGCAAGCGGCCCGCGACCGGCTTCATCCACGCCAGCCACGAGATCCATGCCTCGCCTCCAAAGCTCGCGTTCAAACAAGAGCATAGCAGTTGAGGCAGATGAATTGAAATTGCGCGCCATGCGCATTGAGTGTCGGAAGGTTTGGAAGGAATTCAATCGGATTTTGCACAACATCCGGAGCGCGGACCGCCGAGTCCGAGCGAACCTGCGACTTGATGTCTGACTTAGCCGAAAGACGTCCTTTGAACCACGCGGATCCGGCAGTCCGCGCTCCGTCATTTTGCACGACTGAAGTTTTTCATTTCGCCGTGCGTTATATTCCGGCACTTTACAGGTGAGCTATGGGCAAACGCCGTGAAGCGCGGGAACGCGCAATCCAATTCCTGTTCCAGCACGACCTCAATCCTCGCGACAATCTGGATGAGGCCATGAATGAATTCTGGGATTCACAGCGCGCCGCCGCCATCGCCGGGGAAAAGGGCCGGGCAAACTGGAACGAGCCCGTCCAGCTCCCGCCGCCCACCGCTGGCGAAGCCGAGATGCGCCTCTTCGCCGAACCCCTCATCCGGGGCACGCTCCAACATCGGGATGAATCCGACGCGCACATCATGAAGCACGTCAAGAACTGGGAGTTGAGCCGCATCGCCGCCGTGGATCGGAACATCCTCCGGCTCGCCATCTACGAGATGCTGCATCGCGAAGACATCCCGCCCGTGGTCAGCATCAACGAGGCAGTGGACATTGCAAAAAAGTTTTCCACCGAGGACAGTGGCAAGTTCGTCAACGGCATTCTCGACAAGGTGAAGGCCGAATTGATGCGACCGGCGCGGAACGTGAAATGAAAGATTCAAAATTAAAAATTAAAAATGTCTCCGGCGATGCGGCCCGTCGCTTCGGACATTTTACCTTTTGCATTTGTAATTTTTAATTCGCATGTACGCCGACCTGCATCTGCACTCGCATTACTCCGACGGCACTTTCACACCGGAGGAAATCGTGGCGCGCGGCAAGAAACATGGTCTCGGCGCGCTCGCTTTGACAGACCACGACACAGTGGAAGGTTGCGAAAAAATGGCCGCGGAATGCGCAAAGGCGGGGATCGAATTTGTCGTCGGCACAGAACTCACCTCCGAACATCGCGGCAACGAACTGCACATTCTGGCCTACTTCGTTGATCCAAATAACGAACGGCTGGTTCGTGAGATCAGCAAGTTTCAAATCGTCCGCCAGCAACGCATCCGCGACATGGTTGCCGCCATCAACAAGCTCGGCGTGCCACTGAACGCCGATGATGTGTTCGCACTCGCCAATTGCCGCTCGCCCGGCAGACCCCATGTCGCCCGCGCGCTGATCAAAGCCGGGCTCTGCCGCACGCTGGACGAAGCCTTCGAACGCTTCCTCAAGAAAGGCCGCCCCGCCTGGGTGCCCAAGGCCAAGATGTCTGCGCTGGATGCGATCCAACTCATTCATCAGGCCGGCGGGCTCGCAGTCATGGCGCATCCCGGATTGAACCGCACTGACGAATCCATCCCTGAACTTGCCGACGCCGGGCTTGACGGCATCGAATGCTTTCACACCAAGCACCCACCCGTTACCTCGTCGCGTTATGTCGAGTTTGCAACCAAACTGAATCTGCTCGTCACAGGCGGCAGTGATTGCCACGGCCTGAGCAAGGGCAAGCCGCTCATTGGCACCGTCCGCCTGGCGCGCCAGCATTACGACAAACTCAAAGCTAGGGCTGCTGAAAAAATGACTTCAACCACGAATGCACACCAATAGACACGAATCGCATCTGCGCGGAGCACGGCTCTGTGAGCCGCAGCACCATCGTCCACGAGTGCTGCTTGGTAATACTGCGGGTTACAGACCCGCGCTCCGTTCGTGTTAATTCGTGTCCTTTAGTGGTTAACCTTCCCATGGGATTATTCGCCAAATTCAAAGCCGGCCTCGCCAAGACGCACGCCAAGCTGACGCACGAAATCAAACGCATCGTCACGCGTTCGCCCAAGCTGACCGCCGAGTCACTGGAAGAAATCGAACACGCGCTCATCGCCGCCGACCTTGGAATGGCAATGACGCAGCAGATCGTGACCGCCGTAAAGCTCGCTTACGAATCGCAGGGCACAGCGGGACTGGATTACCTTGCTATCGCTCGGGCGGAGATTGAGAAAAGTCTTTCGAGCAATAAGGCCGACCTGCTCAAGGCACCGAATGGGCCAACGGTGGTTTCCATCGTCGGTGTGAACGGCACAGGCAAGACCACCACCAGCGCCAAGCTCGCGCACTACATCCAGTCGCAGCACAAGACCGTCCTGCTCGCGGCGTGCGACACCTTTCGCGCCGCTGCCATCGAGCAGCTCAAACTCTGGGGCACGCGCCTTAAGGTCGAAGTCATCGCGAGCGCGTACGGTTCGGATGCAGCATCCGTGGCGCACGACGCCGTCACCGCCGCACAGGCGCGCAAGGCGGATTATCTTTTCATTGATACGGCGGGACGATTGCACACGAAGCACAACCTCATGCAGGAGTTGCACAAGCTCCATCGCGTCATCGGCAAGCAATTGCCCGGCGCGCCGCACGAAGTGTTGCTCGTGCTCGACGGCAGCACCGGCATGAACGCGTTGAACCAGGCGCGCGAATTCAACAAAGCCGTCCCGCTCACCGGCCTCATCGTGACCAAGCTCGATGGCACGAGCAAAGGCGGCATGGTGGTGGCGATCCAGAAGGAACTCGGCCTGCCGATCAAATTCATCGGCCTCGGCGAGCAGCCGGACGATCTGCAACCCTTCGACGCCAAACAATTCGCGCAGGCGTTGTTTGAGGAGTAATCATATCGCAGCGGTCTCTCCTTAATGACCGGCAACTAAAACCTTGTTTGATCCGTATTGTCGTGAGGTAATGGGAACAATCAGCAATACGGGACTTCCTAGTTAAGCGTAATGAAAGCACAGCAGCGCAAACCACTGGTCGCAATAATCATGAACAAGATCATCTTCACAAAAGTATTCCGCCTTGGCGCACTGTTTCTCATGCTGGGAGGCTTTTGCACCGCCCAAGCCCAACTCGTCGCCGACGGCGGCAGCGCCACCAATAGCGGCACCTTCAACAGCGTCTTCGATCTGATAGTGGGTAACGTCGGCCCGAACACAACGCTAGCCATCACGGGTGGCGGCAGCGTTACTGCGGGCAATGTTTTGACGGGCGCCAGCAGCGCCGCCTCGACCAACAATCTCATAGTCGTTTCCGGGGCGGGTTCAAAGCTGACGACGCCCGGTGGTGGCTCGGTATTCCGCACCGGCAATGCCAGCGCGTTCAATCGTTTGCTCGTTTCCGGCGGCGGGGCGGTGACGACCGGTTTCGGCGTCATCGGCTTTCCGGCGGCAGCCTCGAACAACTCCGCGCTCGTCACCGACAGTGGCTCGGCCTGGACCAACAACGTCCTCTACGTTGGTGAAAACGGATCCGGCAATTCCCTCACGATCACGAATGCTGGAATTGTCGTGGCCAACTTTTCCACCATCGGCGTCGTGGCAGGTGCGAGCAACAACACCGCGCTTGTCACCGGAGCGAATTCACTCTGGAGCACGGCGTTCACCGTCAACGTGGGCGATGGGGGCGGGGGCAGCCAGTTGCGCGTCAACAGCGCGGGAACGGTCGCTGCCACCGGACTGGTGCTGGGCAGTCAGGCGAGTTCCGGCGGCAATTTCCTCGGCGTGGACGGCGGCAACGTGCGCGACACGAACGCGGCGGGTAACGCAGTCCTTGATGTAAGACGTGGCGGCGTGACGTTCAACAGCGGCAACATCACCGCCGACAATTTGCTGGTCACCAATGCGGCGGGCAGTTTCACTTTCAACGGCGGCGCGCTCGTCACCCGCACTGCGACCATCAACAACGGTCAGGATTTTGCCGTGGGCGCGAATGTGGTCACGAACGCGGGCACAGCCTTTGCCAATAACACACTCATCAACATTCCCATTCCTAGCGCGGAGACGTTCGGTCCCGCCAGTCCGTATCCTTCGGTCATCAACGTCACCAACGTCGCCGGCAACATCACCAAGCTGACCGTCACGTTCTCCAACCTATCGCACACTTTCCCGCTGGACATTGACGCTCTGTTGGTCGGTCCCGCCGGGCAGAAGGTCATGCTCATGTCGGACACTGGCGGCAATTATCCCGGCGTGGCGAATGTAACTCTGACCTTTGATGACGCCGCAACGAATGGACTTCCAGCAGAGAATTTTCTCACAGGCACATACCGGCCCACCGACTATGCGGTGGGTGACGTCTTTCCTGCTCCTGCTCCATCCGGGCCGTACTCTACGGCTCTGTCAGACTTCAGTGGCTCAAGTCCCAATGGCAACTGGTCCCTCTACATTTTTGACGACTTTAACGGCGATGTCGGCAGTCTGGACGGCTGGAGTTTGAACTTCACCACCACCACGCCCGCCACCTGGGACGTGCACAGCAACACCGCGCCCACCGTGGTGGGCAATAACCTGATCATCGGCTCCAGTGCCGCCAACGCCACGCTGCTCGTGACCAATGGCGCGACGCTTTCGGTGGGAAGTTCACTGGGTTTTGGCAACATCTCCCGCCTTGGCGCGAATGCCAGTTCCTCGAACAACCTCGCAGTCATTGCCAATCCGGGCTCATTGTGGAACAACACTGCCGCTATCTTTGTCGGCGCGAACGGCTCATTCAACACGCTGCTCATCACCAACGGCGGTCGCGTGGTGAATTTCGCATGCCTTATCGGCTATAATTCCGGCGCGAACAATAATCAGGTGACCGTGAGCGATCCGAATTCAGAGTGGAACAACAGCGGAAATCTCTTTGTCGGCGCTTCCGGATCGTTCAACAAGTTTCTGATCACCAACGGCGGACGAGCGGTGCAAGCCATTTCCGTTATTGGATCGCTTAGCGGCGCGAATAGCAATCAAGTCACAGTGACCGGTGTCAACTCGGTGTGGAACAGCAGCAGCAGCCTCAGTATCAGCCAATCCGGCTCATTCAACACACTTCTAATCACCAATGGCGGTGCTGTGGAGGCGGCCAATGCGTATGTGGGACAATTCGCTGGTTCTGGCAACCTGTTGAGCGTGGGCAACGGCACGTTCACAGTGACAAACGCCACCAGCGACGCTGTGTTGGACGTACGCCGTGGCAGTGCTGTCTTCAACGGAGGCAACATCACCGCCGATCAGTTGGTGCTCAACAATGATACGGGCAGTCCCGACGCGCTCGGCACGTTCACCTTCAACACCGGCACATTGAACGCCCGCGCCGCCACCGTCGCCAACGGTTCGCTCTTCACCGTGGGCAACGGCAGCAGCCCCGCCACCTACAACATGAGCGGCAGCATCACGAACCGCCATTCCTTCGCCGACGGTTTCAATGTCCCGGCCAATGCCACGCTCACCGGCAACGGCACCATCACCGGCACGCTCGTCATCAGCAGCGGCGGCACGTTGTCGCCCGGCGCATCCATCGGCAAAATCATCATGAACGACGCGCCCTATTTGCTAGGCACCGTTGCCATGGAAATCAGCAAGACCGGCAGCACGCTCACCAACGACCAGATTCAAGTGACCGGGCCGTTCGTCGCAGGCGGCGCACTCACCGTCAGCAAGATCGGTGCAACCGCGCTGGCCTCGGGCGACAGCTTCAAACTCTTCAACGCGGGCAGTTATTTCGGATCGTTTTCCTCCATCACACTGCCGTCGCTCGCGCCCGGTCTGAGCTGGACGAACACATTGTCCTTGGACGGCACCATCGCCGTGACGGGCACGGCCATCGTCCTTCCGCCTGCCATCAGCAGCGTGACCAAGAACGGCACGAATCTGAGCTTCAATGTCACCGGCGGCGCAGCGGGCGGATCGTGGAATCTGCTCACGAGCACGAACGTGGCGTTGCCGTTGACGAGCTGGATCACGAACAATTCCGGCGTGTTCGATGGCGCGGGCAACGTGAACTTCACCAACGGAATCAATCCCACCGAACCGCAACGCTTCTTCCGCCTCAAGACACCTTGACCAAAAGCGAACAGCCGGACGACCTGCAACCCTTCGATGCCAAACAATTCGCGCAGGCGTTGTTTGAGGAATGAAAACGAATGCCCGCTCCACCGCCAACGATTTACCTGATTGCCGGCTGCAACGGCGCGGGCAAAACCTACATCCGCCTGTTCCGCCGCGCCCGACAGCTTGGTTACGAAATCGAACTGCACTACCTCTGGCTTTCCAGCCCCGTTCAGGCCATTGCTCGCGTGCGGCAACGGGTGCAACAAGGCGGACACCATGTTCCGGTCGGCGACATCCGCCGCCGTTTCAAACGCAGCCTCATTCATCTGCATGACGACTATCTGGCACTTGCGACGCGCTGGGCCGTGTGGGATAGTCGCAGTCTTCCCGCAAAACGGCTGGCGATTTCCAGTGTAAATGCTATTGAATCCGTGCGACCATTGATTGGTTTATGAAGACAAACGGACACGCCCGCAAATCACCCAAAGCCCCGGCCTTTGTGTTGCGCGCCGAACGAGCCCTGCGCCGCGCCGCCAAAAATGTTCAGACGCAGAACCGCGCTCTGAAACTTCCCGTGATTGTCTGGCAGGACGGCAAGGTGGTGGAGAAACCTGCGTGACCAAGCTCGACGGCACGAGCAAAGGCGGCATAGTGGTGGCGATCCAGAAGGAACTCGGCCTGCCCATCAAATTCATCGGCCTCGGGGAGCAACCGGACGACCTGCAACCCTTCGATGCCAAACAATTCGCGCAGGCGTTGTTTGAGGGATAACCCGAAAGGAGACTCATGTCCTGCGTTCTGAGAGTGGCTGTGTAAAACTTCGCAGTGGATGCCTTCCTGAAAAGGCACAGGTGGCGAACGATTGTCATCTTTCGGAAAGGAGAACCGGCGAGAGAGGCTTTATTGACTTTTCGGACATCGAAAAGATGCTTTGACATTCACCAAGGTGAGCGGGCGGAAGTTGAAACATCTGGCTGCTTTCCGGGTGTTGAGCATTTCGTCATTGGTTTTGGGATTCGTCGTCGCGACGTTGCGGTTGAGTGTGACTGTTTCCCTTCAGAATAGGTAAGGCCGGCAGTACACGAGAAAGGTTGCAGCTTTACAATCGCCCAATTCCACGCCATCAAAAGACGCAGCGCATGTCGTCCAGTTCAGACAAAAACAACACCGCCACCCGCCAGTCCGCCTGGCGGGTCGCTTATATTGCAATCGCCCTCGGTTTGCTGACGCTTGGCGCGTATTGGGGCGTCTGGCGCAATGATTCCATCAACTACGACGATCCTAATTACGTTTTTGAAAACGAGCATATCTCCAAAGGGCTGAACTGGCCGGCAGTTGTCTGGTCTTTCACCCGCACCTACGTCTCCAACTGGCACCCGCTGACGTGGCTTTCTCATGCACTCGACTGCAACCTCTACGGACTGAAGCCTGCGGGCCATCACGTCACCAGTATGATCCTGCATGTTGCCAACACAGTTCTGTTATGGTTCGCCCTAAAGTTGCTGACACGTTCAATCTGGCGCAGCGCATTCGTGGCGGGGTTGTTTGCCATCCATCCGTTGCATGTGGAATCCGTCGCCTGGGTGTCGGAGCGCAAGGACGTATTGAGCGGCTTTTTCTTCATGCTCACGTTGATCACTTACGCCAGATACGCCAAAGCGGAGTGCGGAGACCAAAGTAAGGAGTCCAAAGGCCGAGATTCAAAGTCCAAAAACCACAGTCCGGAGTCCACAGTCCGGAGTCCACAGTCCAAGGTCTGGTACGGACTCACTCTCGTTGCACTCGCATGTGGGCTGATGAGCAAGGCAATGCTGGTAACGATGCCATGCGTGTTGCTGCTGCTGGATGTCTGGCCTCTCAAGAGGACGACCGGAAACACCTCACCCCTGCCCTCTCCCCAAAGAGGAGAGGGAGACGGTTGGCGGGTGACGGGAAAAGTTTGGAAGGCGCTCGTCGTGGAGAAAATTCCGTTCTTAATTCTCGTTGTGCTTTCGTCCGTCGTCACGTTCATCGCACAAGGCGAGGCGGTGGCTGCAATGGACGTGATCCCTCTCGAATCACGCATTGGCAACGCGGCACTGGCGTACGTTGCGTATCTCGGCCAGACATTCTGGCCTGCAAATCTCGCTTTGTTTTATCCGCATCCGATGGATATTCCCGCTCCCCTGCTGATGGGTTCTTTGATGCTTCTGATTGTTGCCTCAATTGTCGCAGTTCGGCAAATGCGCGCACGCCCGTATCTGGCAATTGGATGGTTTTGGTTTCTCGGAACACTCGTGCCGGTGATCGGCCTTGTGCAGGTCGGCGCACAGGCCCGGGCCGACCGCTACACTTACCTGCCCCTGATCGGAATCTTTATCGCAGTCGTATGGGCCGTGGCGGAAATTGCAGACGGCCGATTCAGGCGGAGTTTGCTGGCCGGAGGCAGTGCGTTGCTCGTGTTACTAGCTGTGTTGACTCACAAGCAGGTCGGGCACTGGCAGAACAGTCAGACGGTATTCTCCCACGCTGCACATGTAACGAAGGAAAACTATGTGGCCTGGGGCTGCATGGGGATTGACGATCTGAAACAAGGCCGGATGGACAGCGCCATGACGAATCTGTTCCGCGCACTCGAATACGCCTCACGGCGCAAATCTGCAAACTCCGTGAAGTTTTACATCGGCCTCGGTCTCCAACTCCAGGGAAAAGGACTGGAAGCTCTGCCGTACCTTGAGGATTCGGTCGTGGCGGTCGAGATGCGACCGGAACGCAGCTATCGTCTCGGACTTTCACTCAGCGAAGCTGGCCGCTTGAAGGAGGCCGAGGACGCACTTGATCAAGCCATCGAAGGTCGCCCTTCCAATGCGGAGTTTCGATTGGGACGGGCGGGGTTGCTCTATCAAAAAGGACAGGTTGCCGAAGCGGAAAAGATGTACCGCGAGATCGCAAAGAACAATCCGGAGCTCGCCGTCGCTCAAAGTTCACTCGCAACCTTTCTGACACTGCTCAATCGCTATGCTGAAGCGGAAACGAACTTCGCTGCCGCCGTGAAGTTGAAGCCGGAAGATGCGCAAACCCGGCGCAAGTTTGCCAGAACACTGGACCGGCTTGGAAAAACTCGTGAAGCGATTTCCCAATTTGAAGAAACGTTGAAGGCCAGGCCGAATCTCACAGATATGCATTTTGAACTGGCGGAACTCCTGAGCAAAGCAGGCCAATCCAAACTTGCAGCGGCGCGCTATGAAAAGGTGGTCGAGCTCGATCCCAAATTCCTCAGCGCATTGAACAACCTGGCGTGGATACTTGCCACCGATCCGGACGACAAAACCCGCAACGGTCCCCGTGCCATTGAGCTTGCCGAGCGGGCATGCAAATTGACCGAATGGAAGGTCGCAGTCCTCATGGGCACGCTGGCCGCCGCGTACGCGGAAGCCGGGCGTTTTCCGGATGCTGTTGCACTGGCGGAAAAAGCGCGCGACACAGCCCTGGCAGCCAAACAGGAGGATGTCGCGAAACGGAATCAGGAGCTTGCAGACCAATACCGCGCCGGAAAACCGTTCCGCGAAAAGTGAGATGACTTCGTCCTCCCCTTCCCGATCCGCACACTGGCTTGCCCCGGTCATCGCTACGTCACTGGCAATCGCAACTCTGCTGCTCTTTCTTCCGGCGCGTCACTTCGATTTTCTGAACTGGGACGATCTCAGTTACGTTGCACAAAATGACTATGTAAAAAGCGGCGTCACAACCGAAGGCATTCGATGGGCGTTCACCAAAAGCCACTCGGGTAACTGGCATCCGCTGACGTGGATTTCGCACATGGTTGACTGCCAGTTGTTCGGACTAAAGCCGATGGGGCATCACGTGACAAACGTGTTGTTCCACTCGGCGAATGCGGCACTCCTCCTTTTGCTGCTGCGAAAACTCACAGGATCGGTCTGGAGAAGCGCACTGGTCGCCGCAGTCTTCGCAGTTCACCCATTACGCGTGGAATCTGTGGGGTGGATTTCCGAGAGGAAGGATGTGCTTTCGACGTTCTTTGGTTTGTTGTCGCTGATGGCGTATTCAAATTATGTGTCAGGTGTCAGGTGCGAGGTGTCAGGAAAGGATCAGTCCACAGTTCGGAGTCCAGAGTCCAAGGTCCAAAGTCCAAAGTCCAAAGTCTGGTATGGTGCGACGCTGGTTCTTTTTGCGCTTGGGTTGATGAGCAAGCCGATGCTCGTCACCTGGCCGTTTGTCTTGTTGCTGCTTGATTATTGGCCGCTCAAAAGAACGACCGGAAACACCTCACCCCTGCCCTCTCCCCAAAGCGGAGAGGGAGACGGTTGGCAGGTGACGGGAAAAGCCTGGCGGGAATTGGTCGTGGAAAAGATTCCGTTCTTTGCGCTGGCTGCAGTTTCCTGCGTCGTCACATTTCTGGCGCAGAAACAAGGCGGCGCGGTGGCGACGATTGAAATGATGTCGCCATTGGCACGGATCGAAAACGCAGTGGTCGCGTGCTACAAATACCTCACACTGCTGGTCTGGCCCGCCGATCTCTCGCCCATTTACACACACCGTCAAAGTTGGGAAACGGGAACGGTTGTGATCGCAATGGCCGTTCTCGCGATGATTTCCGGAACAGCGTGGTTCTTCCGCAAACGCTGGCCGTTTGTCATCACAGGATGGCTTTGGTATCTGGGCACGCTTGTGCCGGTGATCGGGATCATCCAAGTCGGTCCGCAGGCTTACTCAGATCGTTACACCTATGTCCCGATGATCGGATTGACGATTGCGCTGGTCTGGCTGGCTTCGGCGCTGGCGGAACGCTTCCGAGTGCCGCGAATCGTTCTCGCATTCGCATCAATCGCCGTCATTGCTGCGCTGGCCGTGCGGACCACGCAACAACTGCCGTACTGGCAAAACACCGAGACCCTGTTCCGCCGGGCGCTCGCGCTGTATCCAGACACACCTCATGCGCTGCACGCCTTGGGCGGCTACTTGATGGACGAGGGACAGTTTGAGGAAGGAAAGCGGTTGCTTGAGAAGGCCATCAAACTGCAACCTGCGTATCCCGAAGCGCTGGGCGCGTTGGCCTACAGGTTCGACACCCGAGGTGAGTACGAAGATGCGGTCAAGTTTTACAAAGCCGCTCTTGCCGCCCAATCGGATCATCCCAACATCTTGAACAACTTTGCGTGGCTGAGAGCCTCCTGTACCAACGCAGTGTTCCGGAATGGCGACGAAGCCGTGCGGCTTGCGACGCGTGCGTGTGAGTTGACGGGTTACACCAAACCGCTCCTTATCGGAACACTTGCCGCGGCGCAGGCGGAGGCGGGATCTTTTCAAACGGCAATTACCACCGCCGAACGCGCGGCAAAACTGGCCGACTCATTGCAGCTTCAAGAAACCGTTGTGCGCAACCGGGAATTGATTGAACTCTACCGCCAAGGCAAGGCAGCCCATGGCGGTGAGCCGAAACGGAATTGATTATCTCCGCCGACGGAAGAACTGGAAACAGACAACGCCGAGTCCAGCGATCGCCAAACCGGACGGTTCGGGAATTACTTCCGAACCATTAAGTGCAATTGCTCCAAAATTACCGCCACCTAGATCATACGTCCCCGGCTGCCATGTACTCGCGAAGTTATTGGGGAGCGAGTTGTTGATCAAATTGTAAGCGAGCGACGAACCCGCTTTTCCTTGGAAGATCGCCGAGAATCCGCCGTAACTACCACCGTTCACGGATAAAACATAATTCGCGAATGCCGCGTCACGGACTTGAATCTGCCAAAAGCCCACAACACCACCAGCCATATTCGGTGAAACGAAGTTAACTGGACCAAACATGCCAGGAATCGGACCTATCGTTGTGGACGTTTGCAGCACCATGCTGCCTGGACTTGTACCGCCATAAAGGTCAACCATCAGCGTTATTCCACTTGGCAGCACAGCAGGGGCTGGTTGGTTAGCCAAAGCAGAATCGGCCGCCATTGTTGTTGAGAAATAAATGAGGCGCGTCCCATCGTTTACCATCGAGACTTTGCCCTGGGCGAACACAGCAGTTGAAACGCAGAGGAGCGCCAACGTGAATAGTTTTGTTTTCATATAAGTTTTAGGTTTTGGCTGTGTGCGACTACTTCCGCCGACGGAAGAACTGGAAACAGGCAACGCCGACGCCAAGAATTGCGAGACCGGAAGGTTCAGGAATCGGTTCCAAAAAGCCGATTGGAATCGCACCAAATTCTCCACCACCGAGATCGAATGTCCCGGCTGCCCATGTGCTCGCGAAGTTATTGGCAAGCGGGCTAATGATGGAATTAAACGCGAGCGACGAACCCGATTTTCCTTCGAAGATCGCCGAGTGTCCAACGTAGCCGCCAGCAGTTCCTGACGCAGTTTCATTCGCGAATGCCGCTTCACGAACTTGAATCTGCCAGAAGCCCACAACACCACCAGCCATGTTTGGTGATACGAAGTTGAGTGGACCAAACCAGCCAGGAGGAAACTGAGGATTTATCGTCGTGGACGTTTGCAGGGTCATGCTGCCTGGGCTTGTGCCGCCGTAGAGGTCAACCATCAGGGTTATTCCACTTGGCAATACAGCCGGAACCTTTTTCCCCTGATAAGCAGCATCGGCAGGCTCGGTGCTTCCAGGGTAATCTGCAAAGTAAACAAGGCGGGTTAGATCATTCACCATGCTGATCTTGCCCTGGGCGAACACAGCAGTTGAAACCCAGAGGAGCGCGAACGTGAATAGTTTTGTTTTCATATATGTTTGAGCGTTTTGGTTTCGGTTGTTTGTGAAGGTCTGCAACGGCGAATCAAACCCAGGATTGCCGCGCCTACGAGAGTGATCAAGCCGCTGGCCGGCTCGGGCGTGCCGACAATCTCAATTGCTCCCCGGCTTCCAAGCGCAAGTGAATCGAGGTTGAACGTGCCGTCCGCCCATGTGGACAATGCCGTTCCACCGTGATTGAAAAGATTGTTGAAAGCGATATTTGAACTTGGCGTGCATTGAAAAACCTCTGATTCGCCATGGTAGTAACCCAGAAAGGTATCCTGAATTCGTATCTGGAAGAACGCCGGTGTGCCGCCTGGAAAACCAGTCAAAGTCATGTTCATCGTGTCCTGTCGCCCGGGCAACGTCGCCGAAATTGTCGTCGAGGCCAGCAAGGACAGACTGCCGGCAGATGTTCCACCGTAAAGGTACACCCCAAGCGAGCGCCCGCTGGGCGTCGGGACATCCAACGCGGCTGTCCCGGCAAGCCCTTCATCGCCGGTCAGGAAATTGCCAATGACTGGCGACCAATAGTAAAGATGCAATGAATCGTTCGCGAAGCTGATCTTGCCCTGTGCGAACGAGGCGATGGCGGATGACAGAATGATCGTGAAGGTGAGGAGTTTCGTTTTCATGGCGGATGAGGTTGAGTCTGAGTTTGATACTGTTTTACGCCCTCCATCCGGCCTGTCAACGGATTTGTCAGAGATGCTGGCCTTTGCTCGAAACCCACCCCGTGCCTCCCTGCCTGACGTGAAGTGCGGCATCTTGCCGCACGGAACGAACGATCGAGACGCACCAGACGCCCAGTTTTCCACGCTATGGTCGTAAGGTGGGTGTTTCCGCCGGGCGGAAGCCCCGGCTCTACGGCAGGCAAGGATGCCCGCCGCCACGGGGCACTATTGCGCCGGTTCGCGATACGGTTTGCCCTGTCGGTAAAGCTCCATCAGTTCCTCATTCCTCCTGGCGACCGCCTCCATGCCTTTTGCTTGTGCCATGTCACGCGCACGAGCGGCCATCTTTGCAGCATCGTCAAACCGACCCGCCTCGGCATAAGCCGCCGCCAGTGTGCCCATGAAGACCGGTTGCTTCCATTCTGTGGCCTTGCACGCGCGCTCCGCAAGTTCCACGGCTCGTACTCCGTTGCGTTGTTGGGCATTTGCCTCGGTTGCCAGCAGCCACGAGTAATTGTTCAATGCATTGACATGCCGGGGGCTTTGCTCGATGGCCTTCGCATAAAACAGGGAGGCCTTGGGAGCGTCACCCACCGCCCAGAACAACTCGGCAATCTCGAAGTTCATCGTCGGGTTGTCGGCCAAAGGCGGCACTTGTGCAGCAACCACTTTGCGGAACAATTCTTTGGCCTCGTTGGACTGGCCCTGATTTCGATGCAACGCCGCCTTCATCAGTGCGAGATTTGAATCACCCGGCGCCACCTGCCAAAGCTGATACAGAATGGTGTCAGCCTCGGCGAAACGCCCCGCATCAATCAGCGAAAGAACCATTCGCGCCCGGCCCGGAATGCCCACCTCCGGGCCGATGCTGCGTTCCAGATAAGGAATCGACTCCTGCATCCGACCCTGCATCTGGAGGATGGTTGCCATCAGATACTCGGCACGCACATAGCCCGGCGTGATCTTGAAAATCCGGTCCACGGTCGCCGCCGCCTCGGCAATCCTGCCTTCGGCAATGTCGAATTCCGCCATGAATGCAAGCGCCACGCGATTGTTCTGCGTCACATTCGCCGCATGCGTGAACACGGTTCGCGTGTCCTTCCACAATCCCACCTGCTGGTGTGACTTTGCTGCAAAAAGGCAAAGTGCGGTGATCGCGACGATGCTTAATCCGAACTTGGCAACCGGTCTTGAAGCAAATTCTACCAGCGACCAGACAATGAGGATGAACAGGCCAATGCTTGGCAGATACGTGAACCGATCCGCCTGTATCATATCGCCCGACTGCACGATGCCGCTGACGGGCGACAACACGCCGAGAAACCAGAACCAGCCCATTGTAAAATGCGGGCGGCTTCGCCAGAAAACGAATGCCGCGACGGTCAACGCAAGGAGAGCAGATATCGACACGAGCACGATGGGTGAGAACAGTGTGAAAGGCTGGGGTGGGTAATAAACCGCCAGATTCGCAGGCCAGAAGGTCTGACATAGATACATGAAACAGGCGTGAAATGCATTTGCCATACGGGGCAAAAGCGGAAGACCCGGAGCCATCGCGGATTCCCACGTTATCGCGGCCGCCTGTGCCTGATACGTCACCATGCTGATGATTCCGGACAGAACGAAGAATGGAATCTTCTCGAAAACCAACTGCTTAAGTCTTGAGAGTTGATCCGACCCAACAACGCTTTGTGGCGATGAAAAGTTGATGGCTGAAAGTTCAATCCGTTTCAACGGCCAGGCATCCAGGAGCAACAAAACGAATGGCATCGTGACAAGCATCGGCTTGCTTAACAGACCGCACGCGAAGAAAAGCACTGCCAGCCAGTAGTCGAAAGAACGAGGAGGATGGAGGACGGAAGATGGAAGATGGACTTGCGTGGGATGGCGCGCTTTGGCGAAACGCACGTATGCTAGCAGGGTGAGCATAAAGAAAAGGCCGCTCAGGACATCCTTGCGTTCCGCTATCCAAGCCACGGATTCGACACGAAGAGGGTGGATCCCGAACAACGCAGTGACCAGCGCGTTCCGCCAGATAAAACGTGTCAACGACTGGAGAACGAAGAACAACAAGACAACCGAAGCAGAGTGGAGAATCAGATTCGTTGTGTGGCAACCGGCTGGATCAAGGCCGAAAAACTGACAGTCCAGAGCGTAGGACAGCCATGTCAGGGGCACCCAGTGGCAGGCATCCACATGACCAAAAGCCCATTTCACGGTTTGCCAATCCAAACCACGAATGACATCAGGATTCAGAAAGACGTACGTATTGTCGTCGTAGGCGATGAATCCATTGTTCCAAACTCCAAAAAACGAGAGCAGGACGGCACAAACCAAGCCAGCAACGACAGCCAAAACCAGGGAACGGGAATGTTTCGAGGAACCATCTCGATTAGGTGCAGGCTCAATCATGCAGCCGTGTTATAGGGCGAAGCAAAAGCGGACTAAAGCTGAAAGTTCCACCGACTGCTTGATGTTTGACACACGCACTTCTCGCTACCGATACTCACCGGCGATTCCGGGCGGGGTAGAAAGATGCAACTCCTTCGGGAACCAAACCAGACAATAGCAATATGCCAATCTTTGCCATCGCCGTCTTCTTCAGCGCTTTTCTACTTTTTGCCGTTCAACCGATGATTGCAAAATTGATTTTACCATCGTTTGGAGGAACAGCAGCAGTATGGAGCACGTGCCTGGTATTTTTTCAAACCCTGCTGTTGGCCGGTTATACCTATGCACATGTGCTGCGGACGAAACTCACACCAACAGCCCAACGTTGGACCCATCTGGCACTGCTTGCGGTCGCTTTGCTTTTTCTTCCACCCGTTCCGACAGTCCAGGCATCGGCCGCTTCATCAGCAATGCCTGTATGGGAATTGTTGCGAAGCCTGCTCACATCGGTTGGCATCCCGTTCTTTGCCCTGTCCGCCACAGCACCATTGCTGATGGAATGGTTTCGACAGGCGTTTCCAGATCGGACAGCAGACCGGCTATACGCCCTTTCAAATGCAGGTTCGCTGCTGGCATTGATCAGCTACCCAATGATCATCGAACCGAAGATTGGCGGGAAAATACAGGCGCTATGCTGGGCGGTTGGAATGGGTCTGTTCCTGGTCATTTGCGGTGCCACCGCATGGCGATCTTCGAAAACTGCGAAGATCGCAACCCAGCCGGATGTGGCACAAAACAAATCAAAACAAGCAAACGCTGGAACTGCTGTGGACAGCCCGATGTGGCTTTGGGTGGCTCTGGCTGCGTGCGGTTCTGGCCTCCTGATGGCATTGACGAATCAAATTTCACAGGACGTCGCACCAATGCCGCTATTATGGGTCGCGCCTCTGGCAGTTTATCTGATAACATTCATCCTCTGTTTTGAAAGCCGGCGTTTTTACAGGCGCTGGTTGTTTTTGCCGGCATGTTTTTTATCTTTGCTCGCACTGGCCTGGCTGCTGGAGGAGGGTTATTTGCAGGGATTCTGGTTACAGGTGGGCGGGTATCTCACCGTGGTGTTCTGCGGATGCATGGTGTGCCACGGCGAACTTTATGGACTCAGACCGCCGCCAGAACGATTGACCTCCTACTATCTGGCAATTTCCCTGGGAGGCGCGCTTGGCGGTGTATTTGTGGCGCTTGTTGCACCGATCATTTTCAACGCTTTGCTTGAAACTCCGTTGATAGCAGTGGCCATTGCAAGCCTTTCCACAATGATACTCTACCTGCAACGCACTCCGGAAAAACTCCAACCTAAAAACAAAAAAGCGGCCGCAGGAGCAAACGGAGTGGTGACAGCAACACAGGCGGCTTTGATCGGAACACTGGCAGTTGCCGCAGTTCACATTAACGCCCAGTTCAACCTGCGAAAGCAATCCATTCACTTCGCGAGGAATTTTTATGGAGTTTACCGTGTGAAAGAGGGACCTACCATGCTACTTGAAGGCGTTGATTACCCCCTTGTTCACGGTGTAGTAAGAGTGTTCCTTTCGGGACAGATCTACCATGGACTCCAGTTCACGTCACCAGAGGCCCAGTCGCTTGCCACGTCCTATTATTGCGAGGAAGGAGGACTGGCTACGGTACTCAGGGAACTGCCCGCCAGCACCAACCGGTCCCTTGGCATCGTTGGGCTGGGAGCAGGCGCATTTGCCGTCCATGGACGCACGGGAGACACAATTCGATTCTACGAGCTGAATCCGGAAGTCCTGCGAATCGCCAACGGTTATTTCACCTTTCTTACGAATTCTGCCGCCAAAGTAAATGTGGTCTTGGGGGATGGCCGTCTCTCCTTGCAAAACGAGCCGACACAGCAATTCGATCTCCTGCTGTTGGATGCCTTTACCGGAGATTCCGTCCCCTCACATCTTCTGACCGATGAGGCAATGAATATCTACGAACGACAGGTAAAGCCGGACGGCGTCATTGTTTTCAACATTTCAAACCTGCATCTCGATCTGAGACCCGTTCTACAAGCCGTGGCTGCAAAACACGGATTTACTGCGGTTGCAGCGCCTCCGAAATATGTGGACCCCCGTGAAGGCAAACTTCCTTCCGTCTGGATGATCTTGTCGAAGAACCAAGAATTCCTAAATAGACCCGCCATACTGGAAATGGCGCGCTCGCCCTTCAGTTACGATAAACCCGCCCCCATACTTTGGACGGACGATCATTCAAGCATTTTACCGATACTTCATTGACCGGACTTGATCTGCTCACATAACTTCAAATGAACTACTGCGACTGAGCACCAGTCTCGGCTCGTGACCGTTGAAGGAGAGAATGTTCAGGCATTCGTGGAATTTTCACTCCAGCCTCGATCAGCTTCTCGTTTTTTGCCCTGTTAATTTCATACAGGGCTACGTTGGCCTCCAAGCTGCGCTGAGAACCAGCCTGTGCAGCCGCCGATGAACCGTTAGCCAAGGAAGAAACGCCGTCGCCCTCAGATGAAGAACGAATATTTCGTGTTGGTATTGTACGTTGGCCACCTCCGATGGTTGTGACAGAGCCTGCCGGCACAGGGGCAGGTATGGTTCCCGCAGGATTCGGAGTTGGTGCAGGGGCACCCGGCGCTCCGGCGGGCGAAGGCGGTACTACCAGCACTACAGGCTTGTCAACATTGTCTTTCATGTTCAATGTCTGCTCCACGCCATAGTTCCTGAATTTCACGATTCCGGCCACGTCATTGATTTCAAGCACTTCGATTTCCCCGTCGCGCTGGCCTTCGCTCAACATAAAGGACATCTGTTTTGGTGCGGGTTGTTCAGGCGGTTTTGCGGGAATCGTTGCCTTAAACAACACGAGCTTGTTGCCAAGAATCGTCGTAAGACCCTGAAGTTTGATCTCCGGCGCCGGCACCTGGGGTGGCGTCACCGGTGGGGGTGGTGCGGGCGGTTTGATACCAAACACGTTCCTCGTCGTGATGGTTTCGTAAGGATTCGCGGCAGCACACAAGCCACGTGTGGAGCAGATGAGACATGCAAGAACCAGTGCCGCCCATTGGCAACCAGATAATTTATTTGCCTCGAATTTCATACGTTCCAGTGTAATTCCACTTTCATAAAAACACCAGCAGGGAAAAAAAGTTGCCGGTTCATTTTAGAAGAAGTTCCCGTGGCCACAAAAAGGCACAAGAGGCGCGAAGGGGGAAAGCTGAAATGTTGAAAACTGAAAAACTGAAATGCTGAAATAAGGACGGAAGATGCCTTGGAAAAGGCCGTTGGGACGGGGCGGAAGAATTCTTAACCACGGACTCGCCTGCGTCTGACTCCGGCGCGGCAGTTGGACACGGATGAGCCTATCGCGGCGGAGCCACAACCAAACGGGCGGTCAACCCGGCTCAACGCAGAGGACGCAAAGGTTTTCGCAAAGGGTTGCGGAGGTAATGTTTTCTCTGCGGCCCTCCGCGCCAAGCTTTGCGTCCTCTGCGTTAAAAAATCTTCGCAGGGTGCGACTGGCAGTTAACGCAAAGACGCAAGAGGGCGAGTGGCCACAAAAAGGCACAGGAGGCGCGAAGGGGGAAAGCTGAAATGCTGAAACGAGAAGGATCGCCATTAACTTACTCTTGAGTTTTACCGTGGTAAGTTTAGTCTTACCACATGATAACAAGTCTATCCACCAAAGGTCAGGCGGTGATCCCGGAGGCGATACGCGACCAGGCGCGTTTGCATCCCGGCGACAAGCTGGAGGTCGGCTACGTCAACGGGTTGGTGATTCTGCGCAAGCGGGTGGCGCTGACTGCTGCCAAGGCGCGGGCTTTAATACTGTCCGGACGCGATCTGCCCGAGCCGACGGCGAAAGATGAGGCGGAGGTTCAGGATGCGATTGAGACCGTGCGCCGGCGACGCTCCCGATGAAGGTCGTTTTTGACACCAACATAGTGGCGAGCGCAAGTTTCTGGCGGGGCAAACCGTTCGATTGCCTTTCCGCTTGGGCGCGCGGCGAGATTTCGGTTTTTGTCAGTCCTCAACTCCTGTCCGAATACTTTGACACTGTTGAGGAATTGGCCGCGCGCTACCCGAACAAGCAGCGCGTGGAATGGATTGAAGTTCTCACCTCATCGGCTGATTTGGTTTTCCCTTCGGATCGCGCCCGGGGCGAGAATGCCGGCGCAGCCGTTCCGAGGGTATGCTGGCGCGCGCCTGGACTCTGACACC
>CAYSDO010000006.1:0-34867 GCA_964429665.1 uncultured Bifidobacterium sp. | reverse complement strand
GCTGGCCCGCTTGGCCCAGCATGTCATGCCCGCCCGCGAGTTCGACCAGTTCCGACAAAAGGATTTCACGCCGCTCCTCGATGATGTTCCAGACTTCAAGCTGACGTTTGGCAAGCTTGGGGAACGCTCCGATCACCGGCAAAGCGTGGACGAACAAACGCTCGCGCCAACCGGCTTCCTCGTGTCGCACGGCTTCTGGAAGCACGGATTTGAGCGCTGTCTCCGGCGCACAGCAATAGTAATCGGCGATCCAGCGCGCGAGCTTGAGCACCTTTGGTGTGACGAGTGTCTGCGCACCGATGACCTTGACGATGGATTTGAGTTTTGCGTGTGCCGATTCCTCGGCGATGGCGGTGACAACCCCCAAAACTTTCCTTGGCCCGAACGGCACCTGCACGCGGCTGCCCACGTCCACCTGACCCGAGAGTTCGGGCGGGACGAAATAATCAAACTCCTTGCGAAGCGCGATTTCGAGTGAGACGCGGACGATCATTGAAGGTTGAGGGTTGAGAGTTGGAGGTTGAGAGTCAAGTGGAGTGCTCAGTGTCACGTTAGATTTCTCAATACTTCGAAAAGCCAGTGGAGAGGGGATGTGTTTGATGGATGCGAAGCTTCAAACCAGACAGAGAAAAAATGGTGGTAGGAACAGGATTCGAACCTGTGTAGGCGTAAGCCAGCAGATTTACAGTCTGCCCTCGTTGGCCACTTGAGTATCCTACCACCCAAACCAAGGGGCGCAGATTAAGCCAAAGCGACCCAGCCTTGTCAATGCGCAGGCTCTTGTTAGCCTGTATCAATGTTCGATTCGTTAAGCAGCAAACTTCAGAACGCCTTCCGCAATCTCCGCGGACTCGGCAAGATTTCCGAAAGCAACGTCGGCGAGGCCCTGCGTGATGTGCGCATGGCGTTGCTCGAAGCCGACGTGAATTTCAAGGTGGCCCGCGAATTCATTGAGCGTGTCACAGCCAAATCTCTCGGGGCGGAAGTTGTGCAAAGCGTCCAGCCCGGGCAGCAGATCGTCAAAATCATTTCCGACGAACTCACTGAGTTGCTGGGTTCGCAGAATGCGGGACTGGATTTCACCGGCAAGCCAAGCTGCATCATGATGGTCGGTCTGCATGGCGCTGGCAAAACGACTTCCTCCGGCAAGCTCGCCAAGCTCATCCATAAGCAGGGCCGGCAGCCGTTGCTCGTGGCCGCGGATGTTTATCGCCCGGCGGCAATGGACCAACTCGAAACACTTGGCAAACAACTCGACATCCCCGTGTTCGTGAAACGAGGCGAGACGGATGTATTGAAAATCGCACGTGAGGCACTCGCCTTCGCCGAGGCAAATAACCGCAACACAATCATCTTCGACACTGCGGGCCGCTTGCAGATTGACGAGCCGCTCGTGCAGGAACTTGTTCGTTTGCGCGATCTGGTGAAGCCCCAGGAAATTCTCCTGGTGCTTGACGCAGCCACAGGTCAGGAAGCCGTCAACGTTGCCACGCATTTCGATCAGGCGCTGAACATCACGGGGTCAATCCTCACCAAGCTGGACGGCGATGCACGCGGCGGCGCGGCCTTGAGCATGAAGGCCGTGACCGGCAAGCCCATCAAGTTCGCGGGCACAGGCGAGAAGCTGGACGAGTTTGAACCGTTTCATCCCGAGCGCATGGCTTCGCGCATTCTCGGCATGGGCGACGTTGTAAGCCTCGTTGAAAAGGCAGCCGAGGCCGTGAATGAGGACGACATGCGGCGCATGGAAGAAAAGATGCGCAAAGGCGAATTCACGCTGGAAGATTTTCTCGATCAGTTGCGCCAGATGAAAAAGCTCGGACCGCTTGAGAGCATCGTGAAGATGCTGCCCGGCGGCGCGGACGCGCTCAAGGGCGCCGACCTTGGCAAACAGGAAAAGGAATTCAAGCGCATGGAGGCGATGATCTGCGGCATGACGCCAAAGGAACGCAAAACCCCTCAAATCCTGAATGCGAAGCGTCGCATCCGCGTGGCCAAAGGCAGCGGCGTGAGTGTGACCGAACTCAACACCATGATGAACAAGTTCGGGCAGATGCAGCAGATGATGAAAAAAATGGGCAAAATGCAAAAGATGATCAGCCGCATGGGCGGCGGAATGCCGGGCATGTTCGGAAGGTGACCCATCACATTTCATCCAAGAATTCCATCGCGCATCACACGCACTCACGCTGAGTCGTAGCGTCAAATCCAGTTCGTGGCTTCTTGATGCAACGAAGTGGAGCAATCATCTGATTGAGTTCGGAACTGCTGGTTCTTTCTTTGCAGACTGTTTCATTTCGCTCCGCTTGTGTCAGACCATGACCGGACATCAGCCGCATTTTTCGCCTTCAAACGCCGTGGCAGCGCTTCTGCTAAGCTGCTCGTAACCAGAATGTGGCCATTCTGACGTCGCAGCGCCATCGCGTCTTGCGAGAGTATTTTTATGATGATGAAAACTGGTTACCTGATTGATATGGATGGTGTCATCTACCGGGAGAATCACCTGATTCCCGGCGTGACGGAGTTTGTCCAAGCTCTGATCAGCACGGGTGTTCCGTTTCTGTTTCTCACGAACAATTCTGCACCAACACCGGAAGACCTGGCTGTGCGGTTGAAACATCTTGGCATCACCGGTCTTTCTGCGCGGCACTTTTACACTTCGGCAATGAACACAGCAGATTTTCTCTGCGAAACAGACCCTGGCTGCACGGTCTTTGTAATCGGCGAGGGCGGTCTGCTCGCGGCCTTGCACGAACGCAAGATCGCCAGCGACTCCATCCAGCCGCGCTACGTCGTGGTGGGTGAAGGCTCGACCACGATGGATCGCCTCACCAAAGCCCATGAGTGCATCGAAAAAGGTGCGCGCCTGCTTGCCACCAATCCCGACAACTGGTGTCCCGTCTCAAGCAACAAGACGCGACCTGGCGCGGGCTCAACGGCGGCATTTCTCGAAGCCAGCACCGGTCGTCGAACCTATTATCTCGGCAAACCCAATGGCTACATGTTCCATCGCGCACGCCGGAAGCTCGCTGAACATGCACTTGGCGAACCCGAGCAGGTGGTGATGATCGGTGACACGATGGAGACGGACATTCGCGGCGCGTTTGAGGCGGGAATGCAATCATATCTCGTGTTGAGCGGCTCAACACAGTTCGAAGACGTGGCCGACTACGTTTATCAACCCACCCGAATTCTCGGAAGCGTCTCGGAGTTGACGGAGGAAGTGAAAACCGGAAAACCTTCGAACAACCTCAGCGGACTGGCGGTTGGCCATAACGGATTCCGATCCAGCAAGGGCGGACTCCGCCATCAGACCGACATCTTCGCCTTGCATAAACCCCGCCCCCGCCCTGCCATGACGAAATAGCAACCTGACATCGCTACATTCAACACGCCGGACCCGAACCGGCTTCAGTCGCCCTGGCTTTCCGATCGGCTTCAATGGCCAGTGCCTCTTTTTTTCCGACCACGTAGTAGTAAATCAGGTAGTGAAGGCCGATGGCCACAGGGATCAAAGCGTACCAGGCTGTTGCGCCCTTATCGTTGAAATACAGCGCCGCCAGCAATGCCAGTCCGCCCAGCAGCCAGAACAGTCCCCGCCCAAATCCAGAGTGCGGTGCGCGTTGCCTGCCTTGTTTGCAGTTCTCCTTGAAGAATTCCTCCGGCAGCGGCGGAAGTTCGATGCCCTTCTCGATCGCAGCCATGCGCTCCTGATGATACAGCGCGAACATGTCCCTGCGCTTGCGGTAATCAAGGTAGATGGCGAGCAGCGGTATGCCACAGCCCATGGCGATGGAAATAATGGGAATCAAAAGAGCCAGTGTATTTGTATTCATAAATTCATTCTCTTGTTGTTGTGCGCCGAACCATTCGACGCCGTTCGATCCTTCCGACTTCGCGATGGGCGGAATTGTTTCAAGATTTTTTGCAGCCTATGAGAAAGGTGCTCAAACCGCGAAAAAAACACTCCAAAATCTTTTGAAACCCGCCGCCCATCTGCGCAGTATAAACCAGTGGCCGGCGACGTTTGAATCCAGGTCATCTTTGGACTGGTTCGGGCCGGAGCACGAACATGTTCATGGACGACGACATTCAACAGCAGCTTGATGCCAGATGCTACGCGGAAGCGTTCGATCTGCTGGTGGAGCGTTACAAGGACAAGATTTTTCGACTCGCCTTCAGCATGATGCACAACGAAACACAGGCCGAGGACATTGCGCAGGATGTCCTGGTGAAGATTTGGAAGGCGCTGCCCGGCTACCACCGGGGCGCATCGCTCTCCACCTGGATTTATACCATCACCCGCAATACCTGCCTGACCGAGCTAAAAAAACGCTCCACGCGCCCGACAGTTTCCCTGCACACACCGGAAATGGAAGCGGCAGCCGACAGCATCCCCTCGCTTCAGGTCTGCGCTTCTGATGCTGGAATGGAGATGGACGTGGAAACGCTGCTGGCAGACCTGCCGGAAAAATATCGTCAGGTGATCACGCTGTTCTACCTCGAACAAAAATCGTACGAAGAGCTTGCAGCCATGCTCGGCATTCCGCTCGGCACGGTGAAAACACTCCTGTTCCGCTCAAAAAAGGAATTGCTCGCCATCGGCAACCGGCGGGCGAACGCTTCACCAGCGGTTTCTGCGGGACGAACCACTCCAACAAACCCACGCCTAGGCACGGCGAATCCAGCGGTCACCAGACCGACTGTTTTGCGCGCACTGCCGGCGTTCACGCTATTGTGAATTATGACATGCCAAGAATTTGAAAGCCACATTCTGGATTACCTGGAAGGCCGTCTGTCGCCCGGCGACCACGAACTGGCCGGAAGCCACATCACCGGTTGCGCCTGCTGCAAAGACCTCGCCCTGCAACTGAAACAACTCGACACAGCGCTCACGCGAGTCGTTAAAACTCCAGCCATGTCGCCGACATTCAATGCGCGCCTCAAGCAGCGGATACAGGCTTCACCCGTCGTTGCTCTGTCGAAAACCGAATGCGAGGAACGCAAACGCCGCTTCCAGTCCGAATACGAAGACGGCCTGGCAAGACTCAGCCTCGTTGTCCTGCCTTCGGTCAAATGGCTCGAAACGTTCGGCTACGCGGCTGCAATCGCGATAGCCGGCCTGGTTGCGTGGCGCTTTCTGCCGCAACTGGCGGACAAGCTCGTCGCATCCGGACTCGACATTCCCGGTCAAGGCGCCCTACCATACTTGATTGCGAGTGCTGTGTTCGTCTTGATTGGATTGGCCGCCGCGTTTCCTCAACAGATCCAAAGACTGCGGGAAACGGCCTTTGCCCGGTAACAATTGAACATGTCTCCCGAGGAACGCAGAGATCGGGTGGGCCATCAAATCCGGATAAGTCTGCGTCGCTTGGTCGGGACAACTTCGCTGCAACAGTGCAGTGAAGGCATGCCAACCACAACATGGTGGTCAGCGGGATGCGATCAGGAAATTTCATAAAAGCATTTTTCCCGTGTTTGCGGTTTGCCGGCACAAAGGATTCTAGCGTTCAATACCAGCCCATTTATACTGATTGGTTGCCGGTACAGCAGGAAACTTGCGTTGCGTCGGTATGGAAAATAATCGTGGAGCATGGCGCGGGCGTCCTCTTGATCCGAAGCTCGATAGGAACGACACGCACGCTGACTTGTGCGACGGCGATGGCAGGAGCGTCGTCGAACAAACAGGAAACGGACGATGCGATTCCCTCGATTGTCCGAAGCACGGAACGCGAGGGCGCGTTCCATTACGCCCGGGGCGGGCATGATTCCCGAGGCTCATGTTGGAACGAGGAGGTCGGCATCAATTTTTACGGCGGCGGCCTGGTTGATGAAGTCGAGACGCAGCAGCACTCGAGTCATGCCATGGCGTTTTTCAACCCATCCCTCCAATCCCTGCAACGGGCCGGACTTGATGCGCACCCGCATGCCCTCGCCGATGGACGGCACCAGACGCACCTCCAGATTGGTTTCCAAGGCGATGAGAATATCATCGAGCTGGCGGCGAAACGTGTCTTGATCGAACACTTCAAGCAGATTTGCAACGTGATCATTCTGTCGCACGGAATGACCCTGCCCGGGTTCCAGTTGAAGGAAAACGTAACCCGGGAAAAGGGGCTTTTTGAAAACGACGGTCTTGCCGCGATATTTGTGGGCGGAATTGTAGGTGGGGAGGGTGGCGGCGATGCTTTGCTGCTGACAATACTCCAGCAGCTTTTTCTCCCGGCGAGGTTTTGTGTGAGCTACAAACCAGAACAAGTCAGGCACTCAGCAGAGAATTTCGCAGAAGGGTAGTGGTGTCAATCTGATCGTCACGTTCTGCGAAGATTCTTTAACCACGGACGGACACGGATCCGCGGAAGAGTGACACAAACCTCACCAATTGGCGCGAATGACACAGGCCTGTTTCCCAGCCGCCCATGGCCAAAGAGCAACAGACGTTTATCACCCGCCTTGTGAAGGCGGGCAAGTTCAGCAATCAAAGCGAAGCCGCGCGGGAGTCGATCCGCCGCATGCAACGGGAGGAGAGCGATTACCTCACGCCTCCGTCACTGACTCCCGCCCAGGTTGAGGCGATCTACGGATCGGAGGACCCGCAAGGCAACGTGGTGGGTCGGGGCGCCTTAGGCCTTGCGCGCTACGCCAACCGAAAGCCCGGAGCGCGAGCGGTTCCTCGCTCGCAGCGCTTCGCCGGAAGGCCGGACGTTGGATAATCTACAAGTTCACCTCGCCATCCACCCGCTGCGTACGGGGACCGTCCGCGCTCCGAGGAGGCGGGTTGAACATTTCGGGTGGTTTTGAAAAGAGCCACGCCTACGGTCCTCTCAAAACTGCTGCGCCGGAGACGTGGGCACTCCGCCACTGTAGATTGTTGGAAACAAAAATCAGGCCGGTCAAATGACCGGCCTGATTCAACTCAGAAGAAACAACAATTACTGGAATCTAGTTAGACTGATCCACGGCTTCTACGAATGAAACGCAGAGTGCTTGCACCGAACGGCAGGAGCAGCAACGCACCGGCGATCACAGTCGTGGGTTCGGGGACAGGAACAGCGACGGGCACTCCGCCAGGGATGCCCGAGGACCACGGGGACGGAGGTATGCTGTCCAATGCACCTGCGTTTCCAAAAGTCGGCGCAAGCAGGGAAGTAAAGGACATCACGCCGCTGGAGAAGCCAGGAGCAACAGGAGCAAAGGACCAATTCACTGAACTGCCGGTGTTGACAGTGCCGCCAGCGCTCGTTGCTATGACGCTTGTTCCGTTGAGAATAGCATTGAATGTAACGCTGAATTTAATGGGACTTGTCGTATCCGTCCCAGGATTGTTGACTCTGTAGGCATACGTGTAAATACCCGAACTGAGGTCAACACTATAATCGGCGGTAAGAGTCGTTGCCGGACCTCCGCTGATTCCGGGCAGTATCCCCGTGGGGGCAGTCCCGCCAAACGCCGTGCTGGTAAACGGAAGAAGTAATGTGGCCTGACTTGTGATAGCCAAGCAGCACACTGCTGCTGCTACTCCGATTACTGTATTTATTCTTTTCATATTTTTCCTTTTTTTCGTTGTTACTTCTGTTTGTTTTTTGTGAACTGTTTTTACTTTCCGAGATTATGCACTATTCAGATTTGTTGTCTCCTCACTGGCGGGACATGTTGTGTCGGTTTTGGGACGTGGAGGAATCACCCGTAAAAGCGAAATTCCGGCGCACAAACCGCAAAGCACTCGCGCTGAAAGGCAGGAGCAGGAGCAATCCGGTGACAATTGTTGTGGGTTCAGGAACCGCAGTCATGCTCACGTCATCGAAATAAAACTGGGTACCAATCGGCCCGTTGAATTCAAATTGAACCTCGGTTGGCGTGGAAAGCAACGGCGCAGTGAGATAGGTGTACTGTGCCCATGAATCAGTCGGGTAAAAAGTTGGAAGTGCCCCGGGATTACCTTTGACCTTCACCGAAGACGTTGTTGATGCAGCCGGCAATGCTTTTAGCCAAAATGAAACCAAATACTGAGTGTTGAGAGTTACCGGAATGCCAGCACCAGTAGTACGTGTCACCACAAATTCAAACGGGCCCGGGCCTGTGACTTTCAACAGAGCCGCCTGACCACCCGAGTGGACATCACCACCGGGACTGCCTGTGATAACCTGGGCGCTGCCGTTGATTGAATTCATTTCCCACCCTGTAATCGGAAATACCGCAGGTGCTGCTGGGACTTCGAACCCGGGATTCGTAATCAAATTGGCACGCGCTGTTGCAGCCGCGAGAGCGACAGTCACAGCTATAGAAAAAATCTTAATGCCTGTTGCGATTTTCATTTGTTTCCCTATCAAACCGTCCCCGAGGACAACAATTGGTCGAAGTGATAATGCTCTTTCATGATTTGGCTGTCTCCCCATTGGTGGGACATCTTTAGACGCTTTTGGGACGTGGTAAGAAGCGGGTTTCCTCAAGCGCGGCACACAGAGGAGCGCAAAGCGGCGACACCGAAGCGCGGCGGGTGGATGGCAGGGCGAGCGTGCGGATTATCCTGGGTCTCTCGGCGCTGCGGGCTAGGGACCGCCCGCGGTCCGGGGTTGGGTGGAGCGCGAACGAGAATGCTTGCAATTTCCGACGGCAGATGTTTGGATTTGCCTTCGTTCCGTTGATGATATTTGTTGGCCTGCCTCATGTACGCGGTGTGTTTGAAACTCTGGATGTTCGCGGGTGTTTTAGTGCTTTTTACGAGGTCGTCGCAGGCAGGGCTGTTCCTTGTCAACGCGACCAACGCCTCCACCGCAGACAGCGCAATCAACTTCATCTGGGATCCGAGCCCCGATCCGAGAGCATCTGGATATTTCCTGTGCTGGGGATTGAGCAAAGGAGGATGCACCAACAAGCTCAATGTTCTCAACACAAACAGTGCCGCGATTTCAGGTTTTGAAGCCGATGTTGTCTATAATTTTCAAGTCATCGCCTACGACGCGTATGGGGAGGAAAGTCCGCCGTCCAATGAGGCCCAGTACGTCAGGTCAGGTCCGCCACCGGTTACCAGGCCAACGTTGAGTTTCGCGCAACCGACAGTCGTGCAAGATGGAGTTGTTGTCCCGTTGGGTTTTCAGGGGACCGCAGGAAGGACCTATCAACTGCAAGCGACCATGGACTTTTTGCAGTGGGACACGATCTGGTCGATCCACTGCGATTCTTCCGCACCTGTCACGGCCCAGATCACCAATGAACCAACGTACAACCGCCGTTTTTTCCGGTTGCAGGTTGAATAGAACTCAACATTGTTGGGCCATCTTTGATCACAATCCGGACATGAAACCCTCATTGGCCTTGCCTTTGCGCATTCAGCCGATAATGTCAACCAACTCATAACGTACGTAACAAAGATGTTTTTCCAGAGAACCAAGGTGGTCCAATCTTCTTCGAGCATGAACCCGCCGACACTTTCCATGAAGCTGCCAATTACGACGGCCATCCTGTTTTCCGGCATTGTGATGTTGAGTGCCCAGGCCGCTCCTGTCTTGACGACGCTGATTTCATTCGCAGGTACCAATGGGGCGAATCCCAACGGTGGCCTGGCGCAAAGCGCGGACGGCAATTTCTACGGAACCACTACAGCGGGCGGGGCCAACGATTTTGGCACAGTGTTTCGAATGACCCCGGACGGTTCGATCACCAATCTGATTTCTTTTGCCCACACCAACGGAGCGGGTCCGAGGGCCGGCTTGACGAAGGGCGCGGACGGCGATTTCTACGGCACGGCATATTTCGGCGGCGACCAAAATGTCGGAGCCGTTTTCAAGCTCGCAACGAACGGCGTTTTTTCCATGCTCGCCTCATTTGCGAACACCAACGGTGCCTATCCCATCGCCGATCTGGTGCCGGGTCAGGACGGCAATTTTTATGGGACCACGGCGATCGGCGGCACTAATATCAATTCCGGCGGAGCTGTGATCAAAGTTGCACCGAGCGGAGTGGTGACGCCTGTGGTGTCCTTCAGCAACAGCGGCACAAATGGTTACGATCTTTGGGGGAAGCTGGTGCAGACGGTGGATGGCACTCTCTATGGAACGACCTTCAGCGGGGGCGCAAATGGTTTCGGCACTCTTTTCAGGACCACGACGAATGGAGTTTTCACCCGGCTTTATTCCTTCACGGGCACAAATGATGGCGGCAATCCGTTTGGGGGACTGGTTCAAGGCGCCGATGGGCATCTGTACGGCTCAACCTACTACGGTGGCACGAATGGTCACGGCACGCTATTCAGGCTGGCAACCAATGGAGCTTTTTCGACCTTGTTTTCGTTTGCCAACACCAATGGAGCGAATCCACTGGCAGCATTGGTGTCGGGTCCAGACGGGGCACTCTACGGCACGACCACTGTTGGAGGGTTGCATACAAACGCGCTGGGCCAGGGCTACGGCACGATTTTCAAACTGACAACGAACAGCCTGTTTACGTCACTCGTTTCGTTTGCCAACACCAATGGGGCCGGGCCGCAGGGCTCTCTCTTGTTTGGTGCTGATGGGAATCTTTACGGCACCACCGCCTACGGTGGAACAACAGATCGCGGTGTGGTTTTCCGGCTCAGTCTTGCTTCGCCAACGCCACCGGTGTTTCAAAGCATCACGAAAAACGCGAGCACACTTACTCTGGTCTGGAGCACGTTGGCAGGGCAGACCTATCGCATTCAATCCAACACAAATCTTAACACGACCAACTGGAGCAATGTGGGAAGCACCATCATTGCGACAAACAGTACAGCGACTATTTCTGACATTGTGGGGCCGCAGGAACAGCGGTTTTACCGGGCTGTGTTGCTGCTTCCGTGAACACAGGCGAAAGCAGAAATCAGAAACGCTGCAATGTTGAAATCAACCAGCGCAAGAATAGAGGGAAGAGAGTTGAGGGTAGAAACACTGAAAAGTGAAAGGTGAAATTGGAAAGCCAGGATCAAAGAAGCAGGAATGGCAAACTGTCAGTGAGTTCTGAAGAACTTGCTTTGAGAAGGACAGACTTCAAAAATAAATCAGGCCAGCTTTGAGAGCTGGCCCGCTTTATCTCGAAATATGAATTTCCATCAGGTCGTGCGATTCCTGCGCAGAAACCTGAGAGTACTAACCCCGAACGGTAGCAGCAGCAGAGCACCAGCGATGACAGTTGTTGGCTCGGGAACAATGGCCAGTTGATCTTGGGCGTGCTGGGGGTGTGCGCCGGTGGTGAAAAGATTCAAAGCCACCACACGATAAGCACCGTTGGCATCGGCAGCCGCTGCGGTCAGGGAGCCAAAATGTGTAATAGCACTCGCAAGGAAAGGATTGACCGGATTCGACACCAATTCTCCTTCCAAGCGCCAGATTGCATTTTGTAGAAGTGCTGAAGATTGCTGACGGGCCGCCAAAGTAGTGTTGTAGGCATAACCCGCGAGCGTACCCGCCGCGAACTGACTGTAAAGCCACGCCGTCCCCTTGGAGATTCTGTCAATGGTATCACTTCCGTACGGGGTAATCGGGGAGATGCCGCCTCCCGAGCCGCCACTAATTGCACCTGAACTGATCGTTGCAGTGTAAGTAACTCCGTAATTTATATGTTCGTTATACTCAATACAGAATGTTTCAAACCCTATGGGAGCAGCACCGGTCGGGTCGTACTTTGCCAACGGGCTATAGTTATTTATGAAACCGCCCGTTGACACAGCGGAGAATTCACCACCGCCACCAGAAGTATCATTATAGGGCGTATCGTTGAGCGTGACTGTGATCACACCCATCACGTTGGTCGCATTCAGCACGGCCAATGTTCCGGCGATTGCACAAACTTTCTTTAAGTGTCGCATGTTATCTTATTCTCCCCCCGAAAAGCTTCCGCTTTGCTAAGGCCACTTCTGTTACGACTCCATCTCCGAATTTGTTTTTGACCGATTCGTCTGAAATACTTTTCGATTAAAGTTTACCTCTTTCTCCCCGCTTCATCTACGCACGCTCGGGACATCTTCCGACACTTTTAGGCCATAACATTGCGGTGAACGGGTCGTCCAAATCCTGCAACTGCGAGCATGGTTGATCGCCAAAATCCAGTACGGATTCGTTTGGAGGTGGTCCACAACGCCGAGTCAAAGAGGATGTTGCGAAGGTTGCACGGCAATCTCCAAGCGCGCCGCAGATCCGGCCAACACCTGTGATATTCATGAACCTTTGGCCATCTTTCCGTTGCCGATAAATTCTTTGGTTCGCATCCAGCAATTGACTTCCAGCTTTCCGACGGTAGTTTTTTCGAGGAGAGAGTTGTTTTCTTATGTCCAAATCACGAGCCGATCATCCGGTGCATGCCAGCCAAATCTTCATTGTTGAAGACCACCCGGTGTTTCGCGAGGGGATGGCGCAGATCGTCGGTGGTGAATCCGACCTGCAAGTCTGCGGCACGGCAGGGACTGCGGCTGAAGCTCTCAAAGAAATCCCACGCATCAAACCCGACCTTGTGCTCGTGGACCTGGGTCTGCCCGGCAAAAGCGGGTTGGATCTCATCAAGGAAATACGGACGGTGGATCGCGCCATCAAGCTTCTGGTCATTTCCATGCACGACGAAGCGCTTTATGCGGACCGGGTTTTGCGGGCCGGCGGCGACGGTTACATCATGAAGCAGGAAAATCCCGAGGAGATCGTCCACGCCATTCGCGATGTGCTGGGCGGACATATTTATGTCAGCGAAGAAGTGATGACCAGTGGCACCAACGGTTCTTCAAAGAAACTGCCGAAGGAAAAGGTGAAGAGCCGGCCGTTGGATCAACTTACGGATTCAGAACTCGAAATCCTGGAAGCGCTGGGCAAAGGCAGGAGCAACCAGGAGATCGCCCGCCAACTCCGCACGAATGCCAAAACGGTTGCCGTCAATTCGGCGAAGATCAGGCGCAAACTAAGATTGAAAACCGACAACGCGCTGATCCGTTACGCCGTTTGCTGGGTGGAATCCGGCAAGACGTAAGGCGGGTGCATGGCCAGGTGAACTTGCCGAGTATCCTAGGTCTCTTCTGTGTGACGGAGCGCGGACGGTTCCTCGTCCGCTGCGGGTGCATGGCCAAGTGAGCGTGCAGATTATCCTGATTCTCTCGGCATGGCGAAGCGCTGCGGGCGGGGACCGCCCGCGGTCCGGGGTTGGTTGTGGAGCGCGGACGGTTCCTCGTCCGCTGCGGATGGGTGGCAGGGTGAGCTTGCGGATTATCCTGGGTCTCTCGGCGTGGCGAAGCGCTGCGGGCGAGGGACCGCCCGCGGTCCGGGGGTGGTTTGGCGTGGCCGAATTGTGACTAGGCATGTCCCAAGAGAGGGTAGAGATGTGTTGTGGGATGGGTGTAGAGTCGAAACAGTTTTTAAGGCGAAAAGCGGAACTATTGGAAGTAACTCAGAAAGAAAATAATTATGAAGACGATGTTGAAAACAGTTTTGGCGACAGGAAGTTTAGTTTTTTTGGGAGCTCTGCAGAGTCATGCGACAATCATTGCGAAGTGGACGTTTGAAACAAGTATTCCGGCTTCGGCTGGCCCTTTCGCTCCTGAAGTTGGCAGTGGCTTGGCACTCGGTTCTCATGCGGGCGCATCGGTTTATAGCAGTCCATCAGGGAATGGCTCCGCACATTCTTTCAGTTCCACCCTTTGGGCTGTTGGCGATTACTACCAGTTTTCCGTCGCGACCACTGGCTTCAAAGACATCATGCTCGGTTGGGGGCAGACTAGCAGCACTACCGGCCCGAGAGACTTTAAGCTCGCATACTCTGTAGATGGCGGGGGAACATTTGGGGATTTTGCAAGTTACATAGTTCTTGCTAACCAAACAGTAGCTGCTGGAGGGATTGGTGCTTGGAACACTGCAACGGAAATCACTGGTTATAATTATTCGTTCGACCTTTCGGCCGTGACGGCTCTTGATAATACGGCATCTGTTATTTTCCGTTTGATTCAGACGACAACGGCTGATGCCACGCCACCCGGGACAGTGGCGACCGGTGGCACTGACCGGGTTGATAATTTCACAGTTTCAGGGACTGAGATGGCCGTCGTCCCCGAAGCATCCACTTGGATTGCCGGACTCGGTTTGTCATTGGGCATGTTGGGCACGTTCGTCCGCAAGTATCGCAAGTAATTTCACGGCTCATCAGAACCAGACCCCGGATGCCTCGTGCGTCCGGGGTTTGTTGTTATTGGGCTTCTACAGGCAGTTGCAAAAATCCTCAAGACGCGCAAAGGGATGGCAAACATTTTGCGGAGCGCGGACGGTCCCCGTCCGCAGCGGGCAGCACCAAAGTGACCATCGGGTTTTCCGACATCTCCCTGTTTGGCAAAGCGCTGCGGGCAAGGGACCGCCCGCACTCCCTTATTTGGCAGCGTCGCACGGCACGCGGATGGTGATGGTCGTCCCCTGCTTTGGCGCCGAGGCAACGTCATAACTTCCCCCGAGAAACGCGGCGCGTTCGCGCATGTTGCCCAACCCGGCCCCGCGCCCCTTCCTTTTGGCGGTCTGGGGCGAATTCGGATCAAAACCCCGGCCATCATCATGAACCTTCAGAAGGATGACATCGCCCTGATGCGCCAGCCGCACGCGAATTTTCCTGGCACGGGCGTGCTTCTCCGCATTGGTCAGGGCCTCCTGCAGGATGCGGAAGAGATGCAGTTCCACATGTGAAGGCAACCGGTCCAACGGTGCGATGCTGGTTTTCACAGTGAGGCCGGAGCGGGATTGAAATTCCTTGCAGAGATTACGGCAGGCCGCAGCCAGGCCAAGGTTGTCCAGGTCGCTCGGTCGGAGGTCGTGGGCGATACGGCGGTTTTCCTCCAGCGCCTTGACGAGCAAATCTCCGCAGCGGGAGAGAATCTCCCGGGCCGCCGGATTGAGGGCTGCGATGTTGTCTTCCACCTTGCGGAGTCTCATCTTGGCGGAGGCAATGATCTGGTTGACGCCGTCATGGAGTTCGCGCGCCACGCGGAGGCGCTCATCTTCCTGCGCCTCGATGATGCGACGGTGCAGCCGGCGCAGTTCCTCCTCGGCCAGTTTGCGCATGCTGATGTCCCTGGCCACGCCAATGAGGCCGAGTATGCTGCCTTTGTCATTCTTGATCTGGGACGTGCTGAGTGAAATCGGGAACTCCGTCCCGTCCTTTCTGAGGTTCAGGAGTTCGCCCCGCCATTCGTTGGTCAGGGTTTTCTGATAGACCTGCTCGCAAAGCCCCGGCGGATTTTTTGGTGAATAGAGAAACTCCGGAGTCCGCCCCAGGACTTCCTTCTCGGTGTAGCCGTAGTTTTCGAGGAAGGCCTGGTTGACGAAAGTGAACCGGTTTTCGTGGTCGGTGATGCTGATGTATTCATGAGCCGTTTGCACTGCGTAAGCCAGCAACTGGATTCTTTCCTCCGCCCGTTTGCGCCTGCTGATGTCCCGTATGAACGTCGTGAAGATCGGAGGTCCGGCCAGTTCAATGCGGGTGATGCTGAACTCGACAGGAAACTCCGTGGCGTCCGCGCGCAGGGCAGTTGTTTCAATCCGGCTGTCGAGGGTCGGCCCTGCATCGCTTGTGAATGAATGCGCCAGACCTCCTCGGAACCATTCCCGCAAAGAGGGTGGAATGATGACCAACGCCATTTCCCTGCCGAGCACCTTGCGACCGACCACGCCAAACATTTTTTCCGCAGCGGGATTGAAATCGGTGATCCTGCCCTTGTGATCAATCGTAACGATTGCATCCAAGGCCGACTGCATGATGGCGCTTTTGCGCGCCTCGCTTTCGCGGAGCGCCTCCTCGGACTGCCTTCGCTTCGTGATGTCCTCGGCAATGCCTGCAACCCGGTACACGTTTCCGGAGCTGTCCCGAACGGGAAAGGCGCGATCATGAATCCATCGGGTCGCACCATCCGGCCGCACGATGCGATAGACCTCGTCATATTCGCCGAGAACCTGTTTTGTGACCGCCGCTTCCATGACGCGCTCACGGTCGTCCGGATGGAGAGCCTCGATCCAGCTCGCCGGCGAAGCATAAAGGCTTTCACAGCTTCTTCCCCAGATTTCCTCGTATGCAGGGCTGATGTACAGCATTTGATTCTTCGCAGGATCGGTCATCCAGAAAACCTCCTTGATGTTTTCTGCCACCTGACGGAAACGTTCTTCGCTGATGCGCAAAATTTCTTCCGCATGCTTGCGCTGGGTGATGTCCCGCACCATCCCGACGAGACCGAAAGGCCGGCCCTGTGTGTCCAGCAACGCAGCGGAGTTTGCCTCACCGGAGAAACGGCTGCCATTCTTCCTGAGCATGGTGTATTCACCATTCCGAAAAACGCCGGATGCCAGGGACGTGGTGATGTCGGTCCGGATGCGTTCATGTTCCTCGGGCGGGGTCAGGTCAAAAATGTTTTTGCACAGGAGTTCAGCTTCATTGGCGTAGCCCAGCATTTTCACGGCCTGGGGATTGACGCTCATCAACCGGAATTGCAAATCAATGGTGACCACGGCATCGGGCAGGATTTCGATCAATTGCCGGTAATGCTGTTCGCTGCTGCGGAGCGCCGCGGTGGTGTTTCGGAGTCGCAGTATTGTCCGAATGCGCGCCAGCAACTCGGCCGGGTCCGCCGGTTTGAGGATGTAGTCGTCCGCCCCGCTCCCGAGTCCGTCAACTTTATGAGCCACGCTCGTGGCGTTTCCGGAGCAGAGCACCACGAAAACGTCATGCAGAGCGGCGTCGCCCTTGATCTGGCGGCAGACTTCGATCCCGCTCAAATCCGGCAGGACCACATCCAACAGAATTACATCAATGTGGGATTCACGAACCTTCCTGAGGCAATCGTGTCCGCTGGATGCTTCGGCGACGTCATAACCGGCTGACTGGATGATTTGGGACAGGAACTGGAGGACGTCAGGGTCATCATCCACAATGAGTATGCGGGGCGTTGTGTTCATGCCTCGTGGTTTCTGGCGGTTCAAATAACAGTCATCCAAGAAGAAGGAAAGGCTGAAAGTCGCGCGTGGGTTTGGACCTGAAGTCAATGATTGTGGGGGAGGACGACGACGCGAATCCAGGGTTGCCTATGGCGAATGAAATGTTATGCAATCGCCATGCGTTTTCCCATCGGCACGGCCTTGTTGAGTGTGGCCACCATGCTTTCTCCTGCGGCAGGGGAAACGCAATCCGTCGTCCATTTCCTCGTGCCGGGTTTCACGGTGCAGGAACTGCCGTTGAAACTTTCCAACCTGAACAATCTCCGCTTTGCGCCCGATGGCCAGCTCACCGCGCTGGGTTACGATGGCCGCGTACATCTGTTGCGGGACACCGATGGCGACGGCCTCGAGGACGAGGACACATTGTTCTGGGACAAACCCACAATCAGCGTGCCGGTCGGCATGGCGTGGTCCAAGGCGGGGCTTTACGTGAGTTCGCACGGAAAGATTTCCCTGCTTAGGGACACAAACAGCGACGGTCAGGCGGACGTTGAGGAAACCATCACAACCAACTGGCCGCCGACGGATGTTGGTTCCGGCAGCGTGGACGCGACGGCCATCACACTCGATAAACACGGGAATATTTATTTCGGTCTGCTTACGGCGGATTACTCGAATCCGTACCGCGTCAAGGACGACGTCTCGCACTACGACATCAACGGCAAGCGCGGGACGATTCAAAAACTTTCGCCCGACGGAAAAAAGATGGAAACCATCGCCACCGGAATCCGTGTGCCCTACACGCTCGCGTTCAATCATCGCGGCGATCTGTTCGTGACAGACCAGGAAGGCGAAACATGGTGTCCCAATGGCAATCCGCTGGATGAACTGAATCAGATCATCCCCGGACGCAACTACGGTTTCCCTCCGCGCCACGAAAAATGGCTTCCCAATCTGGTGAGTGAAGCGCCCGTGGTTGCGTTCGGTCCGCAGCACCAATCCACATGCGGGCTGGTGTTCAATGAACCGGAAGCGCGGAGCGGAACAAACCCGGGCCGGAAGGTCTTCGGTCCCGCGTGGTGGGAAGGTGATGCATTCGTTGCAGGTGAATCACGGGGAAAAATCTGGCGCGTGCGTCTGAACAGGACTTCGCAAGGTTACACGGGAAGGGAATTCCTCATCGCGCGGCTTTCGATGCTCACGACGGACGTGGCGATCTCTCCGAAGGGCGATCTGTATGTCTGTTGTCACAGCGGGCAGCCGGATTGGGGAACCGGGCCGCGCGGCGCAGGAACAATCTTCAAGATTTCCTACACGGACAACAAAGCTCCGCAACCACTCTCAACCGAGGCGAAGTTCAAAGCGCGGAAAGCGGACAGCGGCATCGCGACGGAAATCCATGTCACTTTCAACCGGCCTGTGGATGTTTCCATCACGAGCCGCACGGCGGAGATGCGTCTGGAGTTCGGGGAGTTTGTGCGGGCGGCAGATCGCCTGGAGGTTTTGAAACCGCCGTATGAAGTGGTGAAGCGGCAGGAAGCTTCGCCGCGCGGGTTTCTGAAAATCCGTTCGGCAAGAATGGAAGATCGCTCCCGACGTCTCGTCCTTGAAGCCGATCCCATTGTTCTCGGTGTGCCGCACGCGTTGACATTGGCTGGCATCAAACGTCCAGGCCAACCGGGGCAAGGCGACACGGTGGATCTCGATGTGGACATGCGAAGTGTGGAGGCGCGTTTGCCCAAACCCGGAGGTGCCGCCGAATCGGCTGCGTCCGGCGCTCCGAAGTCTCCGCAAGCGGCGATTCTGACCGGCGGAGATTTCGAGCGCGGCAGGGAATTGTTCACTGGCGATCGCTTGAAATGCGCCACCTGTCATCGCATCCGAGGCGAAGGCGGGCAGGTCGGGCCGGACCTGGACACTTTGATTTCACGGGACGCCGCAGCCGTCCTGCGCGACATCAAAGAGCCGAGCGCGTCCATCAATCCGGATTTTGTTGCTTACAATGTCAGTTGGCGCGATGAAGAACTCACCGGGTTCATCCGGTCACATAACGACATCGGGCTGCGTCTCGTCGGAGCGGATGGAAAGGAACAACTCGTGCCGCGGGCGGAGATCAAGCAGTTGCGCGTCAGCGCGGTTTCTCTCATGCCGACCGGCTTGTTGGATGGACTTGGCGAAGTGCAAGTGCGCGACCTGCTCACATTTCTGCTTCACGCGCCGCCGGTGCGTACGGGCAAAGAGATTCAGGCCGCGCTCGCGCCTGCGCGTCCGCAGTCAGTCGCTGGAGAAAAGCCGTTGTCCATTGTGCTCGTCGCGAGCAAACAGGATCACGGCGCAGGCCAGCATGATTATCCGGCGTGGCAAAAGAAATGGCACGCATTGCTCACGCGGGCGCGTGGCGTGACGGTCAGCGACGCATGGGAATGGCCGAGCACGGAGCAGTTTCAATCGGCCGGTGTCATCGTGTTTTATTTTTGGAATCACGACTGGAACGCAGAACGGTTGCGTCAACTGGACGAATTCCAGGCGCGTGGCGGTGGCGTGGCGGTGCTCCATTCGGCGACGATCGCCGACAAGGATCCCGGACAACTCGCATTGCGCATCGGCCTGGCTGCCCACCCCGGCCCCACGAAATACCTTCATACGCCATTCGATTTGAAATTCACCGCGCCCGCAAGCCATCCTGTCACCTTCAATCTCCCGTCGCATGTCCGCCTTCTCGATGAGCCTTACTGGCCGATGTTTGGCGACACGAACCGGATCGAGGTTCTCACCACCACCGAGCTTGAAGGGAAGGAGTGGCCGATGATGTGGACGTTTCAGGCCGGCAAAGGCCGGGTCTTCGCCAGCATTCCGAGCCATTACACATGGACCCTCGATGATCCATTGTTCCGGTTGCTGCTCCTGCGCGGGATCGCTTGGGCCGGCGGGATGGAGGAGGCGCAGTTCGAGAATCTTGTCGAACTGGAGAAAGTCACAAAATGACGGGTATTGGCAGTAAGAAATTTTGCGGAGCCGGGCTTTCATTTCTGACATGCTTCGGCGTATCCTTGGCCATTGATCCGCGCATGAAAACACCATTCAAATTCATCGTCACCGTACTGGCTGCTTCGCTTCTTTTGAGCAGTTGCTCAACCGCAGCCCGCAACCAGGAAAAAGCCGGCTGGAAAGTTCTGTTCAACGGCAAGTCCACCGATGCCTTTCGGGGATTCCGGCAGGCTGCGTTCCCGACCAACAGTTGGGTCATTGACGGCGGGGCATTGAAGTCACTACCGAAGCGGCAGATTGATCTGATCACGCGTGAGACCTACGAGGATTTCGAGCTGGAGCTGGATTGGAAAGTGGAGAACCAAGCCAACAGCGGCATCATGTTTCACGTCTCAGAAGGCGAAGCGGAGACCTACATGACCGGACCGGAGATGCAGGTGGTTGACGATGCCAACACAAAGGACGGCGCGAATCCAATCACCTCCGCAGGTTCGCTCTACGCGTTGCTTCCGCCGACGAACAAGCAATGCCATCCGGCAGGTGAATGGAATCGCGTCCGGTTGATCGTGCAGGGCAACCACGTGGAGCATTGGATGAACGGCGGAAAGATCCTGGAATACGAACTGGGTGGCGAGCCGTTGAAATCGTTGATTGCAAATTCAAAGTTCAAAGCCTGGCCGCGGTTTGCGCAGGAGAAGACTGGCTACATCGCGCTTCAAAACCACGGCAACAGCGTCTGGTTCCGCAATGTCCGGATCCGGCGTCTCACCCACTGACATCAATTGAATATCACACCCATAAGAAATGGCCCATCGTCTGGCTTGGTCATTCAGGACATGGTGCCCTGATGTTGAACTGAAAATCGTGCGATTGAAATTGTGAAGTGACATTCCTAGCCTTGAAGAACAGCACATGAAGTCGTTCATTCACGTTGGCAATGACCACGAAGACCTGAGCAGAAAAGCCGCAGGTCGCATCGTGGATGCACTCTTACAGAAACCGGATCTGCTTCTCTGTGCGGCAGGCGGATCAACGCCGCTGAGAACCTACCAGTTGCTCGCTGAACATAAGGCGCTCAAGCCGGACCCGTTTCGATCCTTCCGGCTTGTAAAGCTTGATGAATGGGGAGGCATTGCAATGGACGATCCGGGCTCGTGCGAAATGCAGATGCAAACCCTCCTGATCGCTCCGCTTGAAGTCGCCAATGATCGTTACATCGGTTTCAACAGCAATCCCGCCAATCCCGAATTGGAATGCGAACGAGTCAGGAAGCGGCTTGCATTGGAAGGGGCGATTGATTTGTGCGTGCTCGGGTTGGGGATGAACGGACACGTTGCCATGAACGAACCCGCTGCATTTTTGAAACCCTGCTCCCATGTCGCGAGACTCGCCGAGGCAACGCTTGCTCATCCCATGTTGTCGAAAACCAAATCTCCGCCCACCTACGGGCTCAGTCTCGGAATGGCGGAGATTCTTGAGTCGCGGGAAATTCTCCTGCTTGTGAACGGCGCGAAGAAACGCGAGCCGTTGCGGAAATTGCTCCGGCGCGAAATCACGACGGAGTTTCCTGCGTCATTTCTCTGGCTGCATCCTAATTGGACATTGCTGTGTGACCGCGATGCGGCATCGAAGGAGACAGGTGCGGAGTGCCATGTGTCAGGTCACCTGACACCTCGCACCTGACACCTCAAATCAAACACACCATGAAGAATAAAATCAAAGTAGGCCTCATCGGTTCACAGTTCATCTCACACATCCACACCGTCTCACTGAAGCGCTGTGGTGAAGCCGAAGTCTTTGCCGTAGCGTCGCCGACCCCGGGCAATGCCGGCGGGTTCGCGGCAAAACACGGCATTCCACACCACTTCACTGATTACAAGCAGATGCTCGCCATGCCGGAACTGGACATGATCATTGTCGGTGCGCCGAATGATCGCCATTGTCAGATCACGCTGGATGCGGCGGCGGCGGGAAAACATGTTGTCATGGAAAAGCCGCTTTGCCTGAATCTTGCCGACGCCGACCGGATGATTGACGCATGCCGCAAAGCCAGGGTGAAGTTGATGTACGCCGAAGAACTTTGTTTCACACCCAAGTATGTCCGATTGAAACAGCTTCTCGACAGTGGCGCCCTGGGAGAGCCGACGCTGATAAAACAGTCGGAAAAGCATGATGGCCCGCATGCGCCGCATTTCTGGGACGTGAACCGCTCTGGCGGCGGTGTTACAATGGACATGGGCTGCCATGCGATCGAATTCTTCCGCTGGATGCTCGGGCGTCCGCCCATCAAGTCGGTCTATGCGCAGATGGGCACCCACGTCCACAAAGACAAAACCGAGGGCGACGACAACGCGCTCATCATTCTCGAGTTTGCCAACGGCGTGACCGCGCTCGCCGAGGAGAGCTGGACAAAAATGGGCGGCATGGACGACCGCGCCGAAGTCCACGGCTCGAAGGGTGTCGCCTACGCCGACCTGATGCATGGCAACGCCATCGAAACCTACAGCACGCAGGGTTACGATTATGCAGTCGAGAAGGCCGGCTCGACGAAAGGCTGGTCGTTCACCATTTACGAAGAGGAATGGAACTACGGATTTCCGCAGGAGATGGCGCATTTCGTGGATTGCGTGCAGAATGACAAACAGCCGATCGTCACAGGCGAGGATGGTCGTGCGGTGCTCGAAGTGATTTTTGCCGCCTACGAATCCGCACGCACCGGTCGCAAAGTGGAACTGCCGTTCAAGACGGATGCGAAGAAGCCTTTTGATTTGTGGAAGCCGAAGAAGTGAGGTTTCTGTCGAGGTGGTGTGGTGAATTCGTGACACCTAGCGACCGTTTCAACTCCCGGCCATGTTAGAACAAAGCCAACCAATCCTGAATTTCTATTCATAACCATACGCCTTGATGAAGGGCCCGAGATCCTTGAGATAAGGCTCGAGGTAGGACTGATAGTTACGCCACCTTCCAATCGCGCTTTTGAAGACAGGCTTGGCCACGTCTGCGTAACTGGGAGAACGCACCAGTTTGCTACGTACGTGCCCGCGGTAGCTCAAGACTGCGTCGTTCCATTCAACTCCAAGAAAAGCAAGCGTGCGGCGGATTGATGCTTCCAGATCCTCAACGACATCCTCATAGCGGATTTCAACCCAGGGGTTTTGCAGCCTTGAGGAAATCGTTCTCCAGAATCCCATGGAAGACGCGTACTGAGCAACAGTTCCCGCAAGGCTCAAGTACGCTGAACTTACAGGCGTCAATGATAATGATTGCATAAAACAGCTCAGGCAGACGTCGCGCGGATCCCGAATCGCGGTCAGAAAACAGGCTTCCGGGAAAATGCGCACAATCTCGGGGATAAGGGAATTTAGCGCAGGATTTTTGTCTATCAGCAGCTTGTCATCTATCGATTTGCCGGTGAAAAGTGCGGTGTAACGGAAATAGTTGTCGCGCGATTGCTGGATCATGCTGGAGGGAACAGATTCCATCACTTCGAGCACGGTGGCGTTGGGGGCGAAGTTGCGCCGCAACGGAACGCAGGCTTCATTGAAGAGGATTTGTGTTTCTTCAGCAGTGACGACATCGGGATGAGAATCCAACACCTGTTCCAGCAAAGTAGTTCCAGATCGAGGGTGGCCGAGCATCACAGCAAACCGTCGTGCCGGTTGCAGTGCTTCGCCGGCTTTGTGCCAGCGTCCCAGCACGGCCGCGGAGACAGTCGCCTCCATTTCCCGGACACGAGCTTGATTGCTTTGAAGTATTCTGAGCGGTGATGCCGAGGCCGGACGCAGCAACGACTTCGCCTCGAGGAATGCGGTCATTGCTTCGTCATAGCGCCCCTGCTTATCCAGTATTCCGCCAAGTTCATACCATGCACGTGTCGTAAACCACGGGTCATTCCCGTTTGCATCCAGGATTGCGCGCACGCGTTCCTCTGCCTCGCTCCACCGTCCAGCAAGCCGTTCCAGCCGCGCACGGGTGAGTCGCGCCAGACAGTGGCGGGAGTCTAATCCGAGCGCACGATCTGCCAGTTGCGTAGCTAGATCAAGGTGACTGTGGCGTTCGTGCAATTCCGCGAGCGTCACAAAAACCTCAGCTGTGACATCGGTGCGCTCGGCGGCGCGCTCGAAATAGCTCCAAGCCATCCGGTCACATCCAAAATCCTGACATCGTCGACCGGCGGCGATGAGTGCCTCGGTCTTATGCGGTGCAACCCGGATCGACATCTCAAGGCAGCGCTCGGCACTTGCATAGTCATAACGCATCCCGTAAGCGCGCCCAAGGTCGAGCAGAATGGAGGAGTTGTTAGGTTCGCGTTCTCTCGTTCTCTCGAGGAGGTCAATCGCCTTATGATAATCCCGACGATTCCACGCATCAGCAACTTCCTGCGACACCGGGGAAGTATCCATCTTTGAAGCCAAGTATTGTCGTTTCATCTGGAGGTGATGATTGGAACACTTCTCGAAAAGCTTGTCGAAAGCGAAATCCCTCAGATGGTCACGTCCGACGGAGTTTTTAAGATCTAATCACTGCAAGCTCCAATACCACCCCGGCACCCTCTTTAATGCATCGCAAGTGGTCAACTGGCCGGGCACTTCCTTGATTCAGAAGCGACCAGTCGCACCTGTGCCTCAGTGCTGACGCAAACCCTGCAAGGTCTTGGTTGCACTACATCCTGACCGCATTCTCCTAGCTCACAATCGGCCATTTGAAGGTGGACGTCAGTGCGATTCGCCTCCCGGTTTTCTGTGACAGTCGCGCGGAGGTGATGATGTCCAGCACGTGCAGCGCCTGTTCCGGTGTGACGAGCAACTCCTTGCCTGTGGCGAGACATTCCGCCGCGAGCGCCGCGCCGCGCTGCCAGATGTAACCTTGCGCGTCTGTGGCAAAGCGTTCGAGCTTCGGATTGTCGTGCGTAGCCAGGTCCACTCCATGCGGCTCCCAATCGTAACCGACCAAACCCATGTAACCTTTGGAGCCAACGATGGCGATGGTATGGCGCTGTTCCTTGCTGCCATCGTGGCCGTGTGGGTTGAAGAAATTGAAGCCGGATTGAATGTGAGAAATAATTCCCTTACCATGATCAAGCAGCACCATGGCATTGTCCTCCTCTGTAACTTTAATGATGCCTTTCTCATCAATCTTCCGCTCAGGTGTGACAATGCTCAACATGGCACTGACGTGTTTTGCCGGCCCGAGCAAACCTGTGAGTGAAGTCAAATTGTAAACCATGAGGTCAGGCATGCTGCCGCCGCCTTTTTCGTAGAAGAACGAAGACCAGCCTGGCCCTTCGTGTCCGTAGTCCGCATGCGCCGCTGCGACACGACCAAGAGATCCTTTTGAAAGCGTCTGAGCCATGAATGCGAACTGCGGGCTTTGTACGGTGATTGGCGCACCCCAGAGGCGCAGATTTTTTTCGCGAGCTGTGCGAAGCAACTTTTGTCCGGCAGCCAGGGTGTTGGCGATGGGTTTCTCGCTCCATACGTGTTTGCCAGCGGCGAGTCCCGCGCGGTTGAGGTGCTCGTGTTCCTGCATGTCAGTGAGGTTGATGAGAAACTCGAACGGCTCGCCCGCGAGCATGGCGTCAATGTGAGGATAATGATGCGCCACATTGAACTGCTCCGCCCGTTTGCGTGCCCGTTCAGGCCGGATGTCGCACAGGCTTACAACTTCGGCGTATGGACACTTGGTCAGCACCGGCAGGTAAGCGCCCGACACACTGCCGCAACCAATGATGCCAATCCGGATGCGCCTCGGTTCGGCGGCAAAAGCGGACACAGCCCCCGACGCAACGGCAGCGCCAACAAGCAACGTAGTCTTGGTGAATTCACGGCGGTTCATGAGGTTTTGGGATGTGTTCATGGGAATCTATGTTAAATCGATTATTGTTTGGAAACTTCTCCATCAGATGGCCGGCTCAAAGCCGGCGCGACGAACTGAAGGGCGACCAGTGTGACGCCAAAGTAGGTGAACAGCATGAAGGTCCCGTTGTATTCAGAGGTGAGCCATTGACCAAATCCGAGCTGGATAAAGACAAGCAGACTCCATACCAGCATACCCGTTAGCCATGTCGGAGGGCGGCGGCTGAGGAATTCACCACGAAACAGCGCAATCAGGGCAAGAGTGAATGCGAACAATTCCGCAGCGGTCAGCACCCAGAAGGAGGCGGTCAACCCGGGGAATTGCACCAAAATCGTCGCGCCGAATTTGTCTGCAAACCATGATGGAACCCCGCTCTGAACTTTCCCGAGCCCCGTAAATCCCCAGACCATGAGAAAAAGCAGGTTGATGGCAAGCAGCGCACCATTTCGGTGAAAGGATGACAACGTGGACTTCATGTGTTCGAGCAGTGTCGGAAGTTACCCCTGTTTCCCATGTCAATTTGGAGCATGGCCACCGCCCATAACGGACTGGCAAGGCAACTATGGTTTACCACATTTTCTATTGGTATGGTCGCGCCGAAGAACCAGGATCCTTCGGCACGACCAACAACCTTAACTTTTCTTCACAGCGTGGTTATTGTCCTGCCACTGGTTGACAAGACATGCGGCAGCTACGGTTGCGAATAGCCCACGCGGATGAACTTGGTATTGGAATCGATCGGAACACTTGCAGAATTACCAGCTGTGGGTGCTCCAACATTGCTCCAATTCGCATCAGTCAAATTGGTCTTGACCTGCACTTGAAATGGCGGCGCGCCATAAGCCCAGTTTACAAGTGCGTTCGCACCACTCTTGACGATGCTTGTGACCTGAGGCTTCAACACACGAAACGATTTGATCGAATTCGGGTTCGCATCATTAATCAGAGCTTTGTCCCCGGTCACAAGATTTGTGACCGAAAAGAACTCACAACCGGAACCCTGATTCCCCTCGAAGTGAATCACGCGGAACGGGTAGATGCCACTGGTTTGGACTTGAACATCGAACAGCGTATCGGCCGGGCCACGCCCACCATCGAAGAGTCCCAGAACGAGTGGCGATCCAGACACTCCTTGCGGTGGTGTTGCGCTGACTTCAAAGCCATCATCGCTGTTCACGCCAAATCGGTAGTAGCCAGCAGCAAGATTGAGATGAAGCACGGCTTCGTCTGAATACCAGTCATACGGACCCGCATCCAGTCCGGGGAACGGGACATCGTCAGGAAAGTTCCCCACGCCTCCGGAGTCAACAAAGTTGAACGCTCCGTCCACGTTGAACGAACCATCGGGGTTGGAGCCGAGCGAGGCCCCGTTTGTGTAAGGCAGCGTGCTATCGGGATTGATCAGTGTACCCGCCAGTTGAGCCTTGGCACGCGCAATTGAATTCGGCAACGAAGTCGTGACCTCCAAGCTTGCAGACACCGAGCGAAGCTTGAATCCCCCCACCACGCCAGAGCCAGGTGGCAGCGCGTAAGTTGCGGGCAGAGTTGTGTAGATCGAACTAAACTGGACTTCGTTGGTGTAAAAGGCGCCGAGGTTATCCGCATAGGTGAGTGTGTAGGTATGGGAACCACTCGTCAGAAAACTGATTCCAGGATAACTAACGGTCGTTTGACCGCCTCCCAACGGTGTAACGGTAGGCGGAGGGGATACGAGAGTTCCATCAAGTTTCAATTGGATCGGAGCGGCCACCGTAGTTGCGCCGTCGGCGATGGTCGCCTCGTATGGAGATGAAATCGCAGCGATTCCTGTTTGAAGATTGGCAGGCGTAACGGCCACAACTTGCGGCCCGGTAGGCTGCAATGCTTCCGGGAGTTGGCCGAATTTAATATCATCCACAGCGATGTTCTGGCTGCTTGCGCTGCCGTGACCAGTACCGTCCGTGCCTCCGGTGCGCGTCAATCTAAGCGTCAAAGTCTGACCTAGACTACCAGTGTGGTTGATGCTGACAGGGTGATTCTTCGTTGCATCTGCCAAGAACGAAAGGCTGCCGCTCTGGAGAACTGTAATCCCGGCACGTACCTCCCAGGAGTAATCATAACTCTCGGTGGGATCGTTATAGTAGGGGTGAAAATTGAACGACTTTATGATCGCCCGAGCAGTGGCACTGTTGGGAGCAAAAACGATTTCATGAGAATCACCCACACGGGAACGGTTAAGCTGACCGGCTGACCAGACGTCGTAAACTCCAGTGTCATTGTAATAATCCCATCGCGTATCCGCTGCGCCAATCCCTCCCCAAGTCAGGCCGATGTTGGGCGTGCCAAATCCAGTGACCGTGACGCCCTCGCTTGATGCAGCGGCATAGTCGCCAAATGATTGAATCACTTCGGCGCCGAGTCCCTGACCGGCGGGTGGCGGATTATAGGCATCGAAATCCAATGTGGTGTCTGCCTGCGCACCGCGACCAAGGAACACGCCCAAGGCCATCAATGCTGCCGGGCGGATGTGTCTAAGTTTTCTCATTTTCATACATTCGATTTTGTTCGGTTGCTGGGTCTTTGGAGTACAAGTTTCTCTAAAATTCAGTAAGGCCGGACGAGACGATAAAATGCCGGACCACCTACTGCGGGCTGATTTGCGCTGCTTGCGCCGTTGCTGCCGGGGACATCCTGCCAATTCGGACTTGTCAGGCTGGTGGATTTCTGGAGTTTTGTGCCTGCGGCCCCGTTCCATGAAACGGTCACATTTCCTCCGCTTGTCGTGATGCTTGTGATCTTTGGGTCTGGAATGCTGTACAATCCGACATCGTCCACACCAAAATACCAACTGTCCGTGCCAGCGTGGGCGAAACGGAGGCGTACACTAGATTGATTGTCCGCAAGGGGCAGTCGGAAAATCTCAACCCGTTTTGATTCCACGGGATTATCGTCCACACGTTTGCTGATATACGGTGCAAGCGTTGACCACCGATTTGCATCAACGCCGATAAAGGAACCGTAATTTCCACCGACAATCTGCGCTCCTGAGTCCACGTATTGGGCGACGTCGGGCCAAACGTTTGTGAAAGTTGCCAGTGCATCAATGGAACCGTCCAAGTTTGTTGCCACGTCCAGATTGGGGTTGCCGCTCCCGTTAAGCATGTAAACAACCGGTTGCCAGTTCACTCCCGTGTCAATGGAGTACTCCACCGCGGCGATGCTGTCTTGATTTTGCTCCCACAGACTGTGGTATGAGAGGTAGATGTTCGTCTTCCCCGCAAGGTTGAAGTCTGGTGAAAACATATACAGAACTTGTCCAAGTGCATTAGTGCTATAACCAGAATTCCCGAAAGCAAAACGACCGGTTGCAAGGTTGCGTTGGAACACTCCGTTGACGACGTTTGATGGGTTGACGAACAGTACACGCTGGTAATCACTCGCCTCCGCCGGGGGTGTCGTCCCACCATTGTACTCGCGACTGTACGTTGAAAATGTACCCGTGAATCGGGACGCATCCACTACAGTCCAATTCGTATAAGCGGCAGAATCGAGGTTCGTAATGGTTATGTTCGGTTCTGATGTCGGATCGCGTTGAGTATCGAGATTGGTCACCGTCCATCCTGCCGGCACACTTCCTTCCGAGGTGCTATTGAAGTCCTCAAACACAACAGGTGACGGCAACTTGATGTCCACATAGTTTGCCGCCACATACTGCACTTCGTTAGTATAATGTTTCACGGGTATGCTGGTGTCATCGTACGTGAGCGTGTACTTGTGTGTGGAACCGGGCGGAAGGAGTATGGCTGACTGATAGTTGACGTTCGTTACGCCGTTGGCTGAAGAAATAACGGGCGGAGGGGAGACGATGCTGCCGTCAAATTTGAGTTGGATTGAGCCAACCACCAAGTCAGTAACACCGTTGGTAATGCTCGCGGAGTACGAAAGATCAGGCGCAACGCCGACCTGACCGTTCGCGGGCGAAACTGCAATGACCTGTGGGCCTACCGCAAATTCTGTCTCAGGCAGTTGGGCGAATGTGATATCGTCAGTGGCAATGTTGCCACCGCCACCCTCTATTTCTCCCACGCCGGGTGAAGAAGCGACACGAGTCAATCGCAGCGTGAGAGTCTGTCCTATGCTGCCAGTGTAGTTGATGCTCACCGGTATCTTCGCGCTTTCTGAAATGAAGTTGTAATTGACCGGACCGCTCGCCACAACACCGTTCGTTACGACAGATACGTCGTACGCATATCGTTCGTTGTCGAGGTAGTACGGGTGGAAGTTAAAAGACTTGATCACTGCGGCCGCCTGGGGATTGTTGGGAGCAAAGACCAGCTCGTGGACGTCTCCGACCTGCGAACTATCCAACTGGCCTGCCGTCCAAACCGAATCAGTGTAGTAATCCCACCGGCCTCCTGTTGCCTGCCAGGTTAGCGCGATGTTCGGCGTGCCGAATCCCGAGACGGTAACGCCATCGCTGGAAGCCGCAGCAGCATCCCCGAAGCTCTGCAAGATTGCAGCATTGTTTCCCTGACCGGCGGGCCGGATCTCAAAATCCAAGATGGTGTCAGCCTGTGCTCCGCGACCGAGGAAAACCCCGAGCGCGGCAAGCGCGACGGGACGAAAGTTTGAGAGTCTCTTGATTTTCATGATTATGTCTATGTTTGTTTGCTGGTTTGGGTTGCAGAATTATTCTTTCATGCTGAGAAAGCGCTTTTATGGGACACAGACCACCGGGAATTTGCCATCGGGACCGGCAACATTCCATTCGCTTAAAACCTTTTCACCTGCCGGAGAGCCGACGGGAAACCATTCCGTGTCCTCTACCCGTTTCACCAATCGGAGATTATTGCGGGCGTCACGCGCAGGCGGTTCCGCCTGCCCGAGCCGCACTTTCTCAAGCTGCTGTTTAAGTTCGGGGGCGTACTTTTCCAAGTAGGCAATCTTGCGGCTGCTCTTGTCGTTCGGATCCGAGCCGATAGAAATAACAACGGCGCGCACCGCATCCTCCTCGGCGTCATTTAGACCTCGAATCGGAGATATCGCTTCGCGCGAGGCCGTGAACAGTTTCTTTTCACTCAGGTCGTAAAAAAAGGTTCCCTCCGAGAGGCCATCGCCCTGCCGAAGGAAACGGACAAGCATAACAATGGCCACCCCCAGCAGCACCACTGCGATAACGAGTTTGAGAAGGCTTGACCTGTTCATTTTAAGGTGTTCTTGCGGAATCAATGCGGATCAGCCTTCGCCGACCACCAGCACTCGTTGAGATTGCAGGGAATTTTTCCCGGATCCAAGGATGACGCACTCCCGTCCGCCAAAGCATAATTGGAGCGACGGTTGTGACGCACGGCACCTTTATCCTTCTGGGCCACGCGATTGAATCCAGGTTGCTGAGGCGCACCGTCCTCTTTCCAAATCCAAAAACGATCCTCCGGATAAGTGCCATTGACATCACTGTGACCGTCGCCAAAAAGCAGCAGTTGGGAGGGTTTTTCCACCTTGTTCCAGCGGCACAGGTTGCCGCCACCCGAATAACCACTGGGCCTGCCAAACGGTGGCGAAGCCGCAGGATCAGTCCAATGCACATTCACGGCGCCAATGCCGCTGAGAAGTCTGATTTCACCATTCACCACCTGGCCAATCATTTGCGGTGCTGGCGGGAGCAAGTACCTGTTACCCTTCGCATAAACTTCTTCCTTCTCCGTTGGACAATCATACACCGAGGCGCTTTTTCCCAAGTAACCAAAAAGGTAGGAACGCCAGCTCGTTTCAAAGCCTCCGGCCACGGTTTCCTGCATAGGCGGAAACCGTTGACTGTTGTCATCGGCATACATGTGAGTTGCCAAGCCGAGTTGCTTCATGTTGCTCAGGCAGGAAATCTGTTGAGCCTTGCCTTTCGCTGTTGCCAAAGCCGGCAACAGCATGGCCGCCAAGATCGCGATAATGGCGATGACCACCAGCAATTCAATCAACGTAAAACCGCGCGACCCGAAGCATCGGGCATGACGAACCGGCATTTTCATTGGCTTTTTCTGTCCACCACACTGCCAAAAATCCGCCCGTCACGGGAGGATCAGTCTGGATTTGCGCGTGAATATAAAGCGGAAGGCGCTGTTCTCAATACCCTGTTTAGGGGGGACTTTCGGGTGAAAATCATTTTCCCAGTGTTTGCCGACAGGATTTTGCCAACAAACCCAGTCAAATATATCCAAGTGCCCCGATCATAGGGTCCAGCTTTTCGAGATAAGGTTCAAAATGGTGACGGTAGTTTTGCCAACGGCCAATGGCACGTCGGCTGACGGGTTTGGTAACTTCGGCGTAGCTCGGGGATCGCAGCGGTTTGCTTCGCGCATGTTCGTCAAAGCGCATGACGTTGTCATCCCACTTCATCCCCAGGAATTCCAACGCCCGGCTCGACACACCCTTCATGTCATCCACCAGTTCCTCGTAGCGCACTTCGAGGAACGGATTTCGCAGCCGGGGCAGAATCGTCCGCCAGAAACCCATTACTGAAAGATACTGCGTCACCGTTCCCTCCAGACTGAGATACGCCGAACTAACCGGGTTCGGGGTCAACGGTTGCATGAAGCAACTCAGGCAAACATCCCGCGGATCGCGCAGAGCAATCAAAAATTTTGCCTCCGGAAAGATTCGAACCGCCGCCGGAATCAACACGTTCAATGCGGGATTCTTGTCCACAAGCATTTTGTCTCCGAGCGTCTTGCCGAGATACAATTCAGTGAATCGGAAGTAATCGTTGCGCGATTGCTTCAACAGGCTGACCGGTGCCGACTCCAAGACTTCGAGCAGCGATGCCTCCGTTGGAAATCCCTTGCTTAACGGGAGGTAAGCCTCGTCGTGGAGGATGTGAGTCTCCTCGGCACTCAATATTTCTGGATGGGAATCGAGCACCTGCTCCAACAGCGTGGTTCCTGAGCGTGGATGACCGCAAAGAATCGCAAACCTCCTTCGTGGTTGCAATGCCTCGGATGCGGATGCCCACCGCTCAAGCACTCCTGCCGTGATGGTGTCCTCCATTTCCCGAACGCGCGCCTGAATTCCGCGCAAAGTGGCGGCATGATTCATTGTGAGGGGACGCATCAAAGCCTTGGCTTCAAGGAACGCCTCGAACGCCTCATCATAGCGCGCTTGCCGGTCCAGAATTTCGCCAAGTTCATACCAGCCCCGCGCACGCCGCCAAGGATCAGTATCACCTCCCTTTAATACATCCCGTACGCGAGCTTCGGCTTCATTCAAGCGACCGGACAACCGATCCAGCCGTGCTCGTACCAGCCGCGCCGGGGAGTGTGTTGCATCCAAATTCAACGCGCGTTCCGCAAGTTCGATGGCTTGTTCAAGTTGTGCATGGCGTTCGTTAAGTTCCGCCAACGATACGAACACCGATACCGATGCCCCCTTTTCTCCTGCGGCGCGCTCGAAGTAACGCCGAGCGAAATCATAGTTGCCGAATTCCTGACAGCGTCGGCCTGCCTCGGCTAATGCTTCGGCTTTCTTAACCGATACACGAACACCTTTTTCAAGACATTGCTCTGCGGAAGCATAGTCATAGCGCAATCCGTAGGCGCGGGCCAAGTCCAGCTGGATGCCGGCGTTGGCGGGGTCCATCCGACCAGCTCGCTCCAAAGTTTCGATGGTCTGCTGATAATCCTGCCGCTTCCAGGCTTCGGCCGCCTCCTGAAACATGCGAGAGAGAGAACCTTGGGAGACGAGCCGTTGCCGTTTCATAGTCACACTGGCAAAATGGAAGACGGCAGACCCAATCGCAAGCGGTCTTTGCCATTGTTACCACAAATCAAACAACATTTGCCAGCCCGCCATGTCTGAGCTATAAAATTTGAGTGTTCAAGAAACGTCCAAGAGTTATATTGCCGCCGTCCAAGCGGGAGCCGTCTTACTGGCGCGGACGATTGTTCAAAAATGTCTTCACCTACAAGGGAAAACGGGTCGAGGTCAGCAGTTGGTCGGTAAAGATCCAATTGTTCGGCAAACGGAAGACATTTTCGTTGATTTCACGAAATCGCACCCGGGCCGCAGACGAGGCATGTCAGATCTACGAGAACATCATCGAACACGGATGGGAAAGTGCCATGCAGGGCCGCAGCGGTGCTGTTTCACGATCCAAGCCCCGCAACGGCTCCAAGATTTCATCTGACTTGATTGTGGCAGATGTTGATTATTGGAGACGGCGGCTTATCCGTCGAAAGTATTCCGAGCATTCCAGCCCGGAGAGTGAAGGAGAACTCTCCGTTCGCATCGAGCACGCCCACACGAGCCACTATTTTCCTTTGGGAACCTCCGATGAAACCCAGGCCGCCGACAAGGCAATGAAGGTGTATCAAACCGTTGTCAACCGGGGTTGGACCAACGTGAACGCAACTTTTCCGCGCGAGCTTTCTGTGGTGCTGCGTTGGCAAGACAACCCGCTTACCTGGACTTACACCACCATCCACACGCGAATTCAGTCCACAGTCCAGACTCCGGACTCCGGACTTAAAGCTGGAAGCCGGTCGCCGGAATACACCATCGCACTGATCGAGCCTGATGCGGGCATTCGAATTGCCATGGAAGCGTGTGCCAGCGGCCAGGCCGGGTTCCGCTGCGGGATCAGTTTCGCCAGCGCTGCGGAGGCGCTTCGCGAAATACCCACGTCGCCTGTGAGCTTTGTGCTGGCCAATCACGATCTGCCGATCGAACCAGGCACGGCTTCTCTGGATGAGCTGCAACAGATCAAGCCAGGGCTGGCTGTGGTGTTCTATTCAGTCTTCGAGGACACCGACCACCTCTTCAAAGCCACACCCGGCGGCTCGGGCATTTATATGTTGAAGCGCACTCCTGCGCTCCGGCTGTTTGAGCCAATCGCGGAAATGACCGGCCCGGTCACCCGCGAGAAGATCGCTTCGCACATCCGTGATTACTTTCAACGGCTTGCGGCTTCACTGCCATCCGATCCAACCTCCGGAAAACTTGCCAAACTTACACCCCGCGAACACGAGGTCCTGGCACTGTTGAGCAAAGGTTACCTGGACAAGGAAATCGCCGACTCACTTCGCATCAGCATCTGGACCGTGCATGGACATGTGAAAAATATCTTTGAAAAACTCAACGTACACAGTCGTTCGGGAGCAGTC
>CAYSDO010000005.1:0-35644 GCA_964429665.1 uncultured Bifidobacterium sp. | reverse complement strand
GGCTGTGTCCTCGCGGACACGCGGGCCGCGTTTTGCGAGGTGTTGCGGCCCGCGCAAAAACCCGGCATGGCGCAAAGCGGCGTGCTGACCGGCGACGGCGTGCATTTGATCCCGGCGGGCAGTTGGCTCATGGCGAAGACGCTGCTCGTGGCGTGGGGCGTCCCGGCGGATCAAATCGAGCGCGCCAAGCCGGCGGTCGAGGAGAAGATTCGTCGCCAGTGGGCGCAGTTGCGAAAGAACCTGGTGCATTACGAACAAGCGAATCGCGAAGCAGGACTTCCCAAACCGGGCGAAAAGCGAATCGTCTGCGTTGGCTCTGGCGCGATGGAGGGGTGGAATCTGGCCGCCGAGTTTCCAAACGTATCCCTCCGGAATCGCGGCCTCAACGGCGAGACCACGCGCCAGCTTCGCATGAGATTCCACCAGGATGTCGTCGCGCTGAAACCGACCGCGGCCGTCATCTATCTCGGCAGTTGCGACGACTTCGATCCGCAGCAGCGCATGTCGCTCGAGGACACCGAATCCCACCTGGCGCGCATCGCCCGGCTCGCCAAAGGCAGCGGCATCCGCCTGGCCATCGCCGCCGTGACACCGGTGAACGCAAAGCTTGCCGGCAAAGACCACGAATGCGCGCGGCCCGTTGCCGAGGTGCGAAGACTCAATGCCTGGATTCAGCACCTTTGCGCGGAGAACGGCTACGTCTTCGTTGATTTCTTCCAACCCGTTGCCGACAAGCGGGGCCGGCTCAGAGCCGAGTTCACCGACGACGGCTGCAACTTCAACGCCGCCGGTTACGCGGCCCTGATGCCGCCGCTCGAACGGGCGCTCGCGGAGTTGAGCCAGTAGGACCTTCAACCCAAACGAACCACCATGCTGACACGAACGATTCCGCCAAACACCTGCCTCCGCCCTCAACGCTTCGACATCCTTCCCGCTGTTTGGCGTGTTGCTTTGGGCCTGGTCGCTTTGATGGCTGGTCGTCCAGCTTTCGCCGCGCCGAGCCCGCAAACGATTTGCTATTCCGCCCAGCCAAACGCCTATTTGAAAGACCACGCCGCGGAAGTGAAGAAAATCTACGACGGCTTCTTTTTCGTCGTCGGGAGTTGGGAGAAAGCCACGCAGCGTTATGTGGGCGTAAACGGCGAGAAGCCGGAAGAGCAAGCGTGGCTGGACAACGTGCGCCAAAACATCGCCGCGTTGCGCCGGGCCGGCGTGACGGAGAATTTCCTCGGCGTTTACTTCGCGGAGAACGGCGAATGGCCGTCGCCCAAAACGCTGCTCTCGCCGGAATACACGCGCATGATGGCGGCGGAGTTCGGCGCGATCGGCAAGGTCGCGAAGGAACTCGGCTTTCGCGGCGTCTGCGTGGATGTGGAATATCCATTCCCGCGCTACTACGTAAACCACGAGATTTACAAATACGAGAACTACACCGTGGGCGATCTCGTCGCGGCGGCGTTCAACCAGGGCTATCAATGCACCGTGGCGCTGCTGGAGGCGTTTCCCGATATGCCGATCATCCAGTTGCCCGGATATTTTCGCGGACGGCAAATCGAGCGCGCGTTCCAGTTCGGCCAGTTGAAAGCAATGGCGGATCGCAACGCGCCCGGCGGCCTGCATCTCGGCACGGAATACACCTACTGCCTGCACGACCCGGTGACCGCGCTGGCGACGACGCGCTTCGAAGACCCCGGCATCGGCAGCCTCGTGGACGCGAAGAGCGCGGAGTATTGGAGACGGCGTTGCACCATCGCTCCCGGCGTCTGGCCCACGCACGCCGTTGAGACCGGTGGCAAGAGCTATCCGCAGCAGTCGTGGAAGGACGAGATCGCCGAGTTGCGCCAGCAGATGGCCATCCTGCGCGCCACGTCAAAGCGCTACATCTGGTCGTTCTCCGGCGTGCCGTCGTGGTACGCCTACACGCCGGAACTCGAAAAGCAATACGGCTTGGGCAAGCCCGACCTGAAGCGCCCGGACATTGACATGCGCGACTGGCATCAACTGCTGGCGGAGAAACCGGCGCTTAAATCCTCGCCGCTCGCGCCGTTGGTGAAAGCCGTCGGGCGCTTTGATCACGGCCAGCTTTCCGGCGAGGCGCTGTGCGATGCGTTCGGCACGCCGGGCCGTTGGTGGGTGCTGGGCCTGCTCGGCAATCCGCACACGCAACCGCAATACGCCGCCGCCGAAGCGCTCTCGGAACCGATTAACCCGCACACGCCCTACCAGGGCCGCGACGGCACGGTGCGCTGGTTTGCGTGGGATAACCTCGATCCGCGCGGCGTGATTTCGTGCGTCCACATCTTCGATCACCGCAACACCGACAATTCGTCCGCGCATTTCGTGTCGTTCGTCCACAATCCGCGCGAGCGTCGCGCCGTGCTGCATACCGGTTGGGACGACGGCATCATCATTCGCCTCGGCGACCAGGTGTTGTTCGATGCACGCGATTATCCGCCGCGCGGCAAGGGATTGCTCTACCTCGACAAGCACCAGTTCGAGAAACACATCCCGTTCACGCTGCCCAAAGGCCGTTCGCAACTGTCCGTCACGGACCTCAACTCCCATGGCAACTGGCTTTTCTCTTTGCGGATTACTGATGAAAACAACATTCCCTTCCAAGACGTGCGGTTCCGTTTGGAGTAAAACCAAAACCCAGCTTCCACTGCTCATCTGCCTGTGGGTGTTTAGCTGCGCTGTCGCGGCGGTTGCCGAAGTCACCGTGCGCGTCCAGCCCACGCGGGGCGGGCCGATGATCCACGTCAATGGCAAGTCCGTGCCGCCACGGTTCTTTTTCGGTGTGCCACGCAGCGGCACCAGCACCATTGATGAACAGTGGACGGACCACGCCTTCGAGTTCACGCCTGGAGCGGACGTCGCTGCCGCCGGCACGTTGCACTTCCGTTTCGGTCAACTCGCAGGTGAAGTCTGGCTTTCGGACGTGCGTGTGATGGATGTTGAAACCGGGAGCGACGTGATGTCGCCGGGCAGTTTTGCATCGCCTGAAAAGTTCAACGAGGTTTGGAATTTGTGGCCGCCGGGAGAGCAGAACACCGTGGGCCGGGTGGCCGTGACGAACGGCGCGCTTCACGTCACTGTAATCAACCCGCCGGGCAACACCTGGCCCGATTTTCATCTGCACAGTCATCTGAGTTTGAGTTTTTCGACCAACCGAAAATACCGCGTCACATTCCGCGCGCGGGCAACACCGAAGCGACAGATTTACCCGGCGGTTTATCATGTCAACAACGGCGAGTATGTCGGCATCGGCGGTCCGCCCGGACCGTTCTTCCAGCAGGTCGCCCTGGCGCGGGATGCGGGAGTCAATCTGGTGTCGTTTAGCGCACCCAACTGTTGGGCGCCGCCAGAGAAGCCATCGGATTGGCGAACGCTGGACGACCTGTGCCGGCAGATCATCGAGGTCAATTCAAAGGCTTTGCTCGTGCCGCGAGTCAGTGGCTACGCACCGGATTGGTGGCTGAAATTGCATCCCGAGGCGCGGATGATTTACGACACCAACCAGCCCGGCAAATTCGCGTCCGTCTCGCACCGCGGCTATCGCGCGGACACCGCGGCGCATCTGGAGGAGCTTTGCCGCCATCTCACGAAAGCGTTTCCCGATCACTTTGCCGGCGTGCATCCATGCGGCCAGAACACCGGCGAATGGTTTTACGAAGGTTCCTGGGAACGACCGTTGAGCGGCTACGACCCGGCCACGCGCGAGGCCTTTCGTGCCTGGCTGAAGGAAGGCGGCGACCCCGATTGGGCCACTGCCGAACCGCCGGCCGCTGACGAGCGCCGCGCCCATCCTAGCGGCTTCCTGCGCGACCCGGCACGCGAACGAAGGCTGATCGAATTCGCGCGCTTCCAGCAACGCGAGATGGCGGACATGGTCCTTGCGCTGGCCGCCTCCGCCCGCAGGGGCAGCGAGGGCAAAAAGCTGGTCGTGTTTTTCTACGGTTATCAATTCGAGTTCCCGCCACTGGCCAACGGCGCGCCGACCAGCGGGCACTACGCGCTCGCGCCGGTGCTGAAGTCGAAGGACATTGATATCCTCTGCTCGCCGATTTCCTACTTCGATCGCGAATGGCTCGGCACCGCGCCAAGCATGAGTCCCGCCGAGAGCGTTCGCCGCGCGGGCATTCTCTGGCTCAATGAGGACGATTCGCGCACGCACCTCGACACACGAACGATCGCGCACGCGCAGGAAGGCGGCTTGGTGAACCTGCGACAGACGCAACAGGTGATGCTGAGGAACACGTCGCAAGCGGCCTTGCGCGGCTTCGGAACGTGGTGGATGGATCTGCCCGGTGAAGGCTGGTTCAACGACGCCGCGATTTGGGAGGAGCAAAAAAAACTGATGCCGGTCGAGCGGGCGATGGTGAAGCGTACCCGTCCGTTCACGCCAGAGATAGCGGCGATCGTCGGCGAGGATAGTTTCTGTCACCTGACGGGCAGTTCCGCCGTGGCCGCGAAACCACTGATCTACGATGCCCGCGCCGCCTTGGGACGATGTGGAGCGCCGTATGGACAATTCACACTCGCAGACGCGCTGACTGGCAATGTTCCCGCGAAGCTGCAAATCTTTCTTGCCGCCTGGTCGCTTACGCCGGAAGAACGCCGCGCGCTCGCCGCCCATCGGGTGACGAATACCACTCGCGTCTGGTGTTACGCCCCCGGCTACCTGCTGCCCGATCGCGCTGATGTCGCCGCGATGAGCGAGGTCACTGGCTTCAAACATCGCGCGGTCACAACCGCCGCGGCGGAAGCCACGCCAACTGAAGCGGGACGCAAACTGGGATTGAGGAAGCCGTGGGGACCGAAGGAAGTCATACAGCCTTTGTTCACTGTTGAAGCGACGGCAGAGGAAACGCTGGCAACCTACGCGGACGGTTCGCCCGCCGTTGCGCTTCGCCATAGCAAGCATGGTCTGGATGTCTTCCTCGGCGTGCCCGCATTGACGCCCGAACTGGTGCGTGCCTTTGCCCGTATGTCGGGGGTGCATCTGTTCACGCAAGAAAACGCGTCTGTCTGGGCCGCAGAGGGATTTCTCTCGATTCAGGCGCACAAGAGCGGCCCGCTAGTGATCCAAACCGGACGCTCCCGCTCCGTGATTGACGCGATCAACGGAGAAAAGTTAGGTCGCGGACCGAGCCTCAAATTGCTGATGGAGGCTGGTGAAGTGCGAGTGTTGAAGTATTGAGTCTTCGACGGCATTTGTTGACACAATGCCAGGACGAAGCAAAGCCCACGAAGAGTCTAAGGCGTGGTGCGCCACGGATCATCAACCGGCACATAGCCCTTGTGCCAGTAAACGGTCTTGAGCTTTTGCAGTTGGAGCTTCTCGGCGTGTCCGTCCACAAACCCCATCTGAATCGCCCCGGCCAACGGTTTTGCAGTCACAGCTTTCGCATTCCGTTGCAACGGATGGCGCGCAATGCTGATCCGTCCAAGTGACGAATTGACGTTTCCCAGATAAAGATCAGTGGAAGGAGTATCCGTGATCGCCGGCCAGGTGTCCGGCCAGATTGCATCCATGAAGAAAGGCGTCAACGATGGATGCGTCACCGCGACATCTTTCTGAAAAAACTTTGGCACATCGTTGATCCAGGTGCTGATCCCGCCGGGTTTGGTGTCATAATAATAGAGCCAGCCGTTTATGGAATAGCTGCCGGCAATTTCCACGGCGCTGGCCCCGCTGCCGGTCGTGCTCCACAACCACGGGTGCAGGGCTGTTCCTGCCGTGGGATCCGGAGGCGGTGGTTTCCGGGACGAAGCCACCGGACAAAACCGGTTGTCGTTTACCTTTATCGAGTAGTCGAGAAGCGTCTTCATCCACAAGGTGCCGGTCACGTTGTACTCCAGAGCGCGTCCTGTGTCCTGCTGGTACATGATGGCAGCGGTGGTCAGTTGCTTGAGATTGCTGACGCACTTGATCTGCTGCGCCTTTTCCTTCGCCTTGGAAAGCGCAGGCAGAAGCATCGAGGCCAGAATAGCTATGATCGCAATCACCACGAGGAGCTCGATCAAGGTGAAGCCAGTCCGCATTCTTCGCTGCATGGGAATCCTGTAGGGATCTTCAGAACGTCGGTCGGCAAGTTCAACACCATCCAGGTCTCGTTGCTGGCCGGGAAGAAGGATCCTCAAACACGGTTCTGGCATCGGCGTTCTCATGAATCTTTGGTGGCGATACAAAAGACTATCCGGCGCGATGTCGCCCGTCCACTTTCGTTTTGCGCGGCATGAACCTGCGTTCGCGCAAATGCCAGGCAATGCTTGGGCTCTGGCATGAACTCACGACGTAAACAGCGGAAGCCATAAAGTGGTCCTGGATGTTGACACCCATGCCGCTCAGGAGTAGAACCGGGTCATGCCCCGAGCGTTACGCAACGAATATTCCCGCACAGCCTGCCACACGATTGCCGGGCTGGGTTGGATGAGCGCGGACGCGGACCATCGTCGTGGAGAATATTTCCAGGAACTGGTGTCGGTGGTGAACAGTTCTACATCAGTCTGGCAGCGGGTGGCGGTGACAAACACAGGCGGCAGTTGGTCCACGGGCAATGTGTTTGTGGCCAAGACAGCCGAAGCCTTTACCTACGATGCAGACGGCAACCTGACGAGTGACGGGCGTTGGACTTACGCGTGGGATGCGGAGAACCGGCTGATCAACATGACCAGCGGCAGCAGCACGCCGACGGGGTCAAAGTTCAAGATGGATTTTGCGTATGACTGGAAGGGGCGGCGGATTGAGAAACAGGTTTCGACGAACAACGGTTCGGGCTATTTTGCTCAATACACCAATCGCTTTGTGTATGACGGCTGGAACCTGCTTGCCGTATTGGCTCCGAATTCCCAACTCCAATCATGCTTCATCTGGGGGCTTGATCTGAGCGGTTCGATGCAGGGTGCCGGTGGCGTGGGCGGACTGCTGGCAGTCAAGGACGCAACCAATGGAGTGCATTTTTGTGCCTACGATGGAAACGGAAACGTTGCTGCATTGTTGAACGCTGATGGCTCGGGGCTGACGGCTCAATACGAGTACGGACCGTTTGGAGAAGTCCTGCGGTCAACGGGCACGATGGCGAGGACGAACCAGTTCCGGTTCTCGACGAAGTATCAGGATGATGAAAGCGACCAACTCTATTATGGGTTCCGCAGTTACAATCCGAGCACGGGCCGGTGGTTGAGCAGGGATCCTATCGCGAACCGAGGCAGTGCTGCCTTGTACCTGCCTATGAGGAATAATCTGATAAACCGCATCGACATTTTCGGGCTAAAAGATTTTCACTTCGGTTTCGGAGTCACTCTCGAACCTTGGAATAGCGAAGCCGATCAACCTATGCGAGGGGAGGTTGTGGTTTCGGATATTAGTTATACCGAAGTGGCTATCAAATTTAGAGTTGTTCGACCAGTTACGGAAGAAAATCAGGAGTTGTGGTCGACTTACACGCAACCTTGGCGAAAAAATGTGACAACAGATGGCTGGTTGTGGCCGAATCTGGCTGCATTGCTCACCGCGAAAGGAGAAACCGATGTGACTCGGTACGGCGGATATGATCCAAACAAACAAGTTGACGATGACTTCTCTGGAATAGTCGTTCGCCGACAAGGATCTTCTGGGCGTCCCTTAATATCTGCGGATTGGGTAAACGAAAATGGTGTTACAGACATTAAAGATATTTCGCACTCAGCACGCATAAGGGAAAACTTCCGAGTTCATGTCGGGGGTCCGCCATGCGAGACGAGGTCACCAATCAGCATCTGGATGACTTATGCAGATTTGTACAATTGGAGCGGCAACTTTGAGAATCACGGTTGGCCCAAGGAGTTTAACGGCGGTACTCTTGTGTATATCAAAATAGATTGGCAGATGGAGGCTGACGCCACGTTCTCGCCTGTTTTTACAACGAGCGGAACTTCACCACCTCCTTCAACGGGCCTTGGAAGCTATTGGCGGGCTTGGAAGAATATGGGAGCACCTTCGCGGTACTCAGACACAGTAACTGATGATCCCCAGAATTGACAACTTATGACCACCGAGAACCGAAGAGTTGCGAAGATACTCATTCTTCATTGCCTCATTTCCATCTGCGGCTTTTGGAATTGTCTTCCCAGCACTTTGAAGGAGGAGGAAGCGGCAGAAGCCCTCCATAAGATGGGTTGTAAGTTAGAATTCAATTTTCAAGGAGACGCGCTAGCTGTGAAACGAGTAGAGGCCTTCTCTCCTATCCACGGATTGTTTGATCGGCTGCAGGATCTTTGCTGTCTGAAGTCATTGGAGATAGGAGGTATCCCAATAGCAACGGAGCGGGCTTATCTGCAACCTTTAGTTTCCCTGTCGAATCTGAACGATTTAACGCTGGTTGGCGAGTTCTTCGATGACAACGCAATGCTTCATTTGAACGGTTTAATCAACCTAACGTCGCTCAAGCTAATAGACACACGACTTGGGGAGGAAGGCCTCCATGTGCTATCAAAACTAACGAAACTGGAGCATTTGGAACTGGTCAATTACACAATGGTGACCCGTCGGGGTGGCGAAGCCATTTCTAAACTCCAGTCTCTACGCTACCTTCGATTGGGCGGGAGATGGGAAACAAATGCCCTGTTAGCTCTTAAAGATATTCCTGCATTGACCAGTGTTTCGATTGGTGGACCCGATGTTAATGGCAATTTGGCTCAACTAAAGAATATCTCTACGCTGGAAGGTGTAAACATCGTTGATGCAACAATAGATAAGACGACAATAATGCATTTGCGTGACATGAAGATGCTTAGGTTCGTGAGCCTAGAATGTTGTGTGATGCAAAAGGGCAGCTTTGAAAATATAAGCCGCTTGCGTCTGCGGAAGCTTAGTTTTATTGGGATGCCAAATCCCTCAGACGAGCTGACGAATGCGATAAAAGGTTATTCGGTTTGGGATCTCCATCTGCGGCATTGAAAGCGAATGATGAAACTGAAACGATTCGCAACGGTGATTCTGTTTTCGTCCGTGATGTTGTTTACGTCACGCGAGGCGCAGGCGTTTTACAATCCGAGCACGGGCAGGTGGTTGAGCAGGGATCCGATTGAGCATGAATCTCCTTATGCCTTCTCTAAAAATAACCCTGCATGCAAAATTGATATACTAGGGCTGGCCGCTATAGACACCGTGCATCTGATGATGGAGAAAGCAGTGATGAATACCTTTTCTGCGTCAGCTTGGACAACAGGGCTTCCGGAATTTCTAATGAGAGAGTGGAAGCTCGTATCGAGAATAAAGGCACAATATGGCACCCCCGGGAAAGGTAAGAATGCGCTGTGGCTTCCCGCCAGTGACACGATGGTGGTTGGCGGCGCGAAAGATAACCATAATCCCGTAACAATTGTCCATGAAATGACACATGCAGTACAAGACCTTGAACTCAATTATCCATTCAATAATGAACGTATGGAAGAGGGAGAAGCGTACGCAATTCAGGCGTACTACGAGCTGGGTGTGCGCCTCACGATAGATGAAGGAAAGTACCGTCGATCAGAATGTCGCGTTGACCGCATAAAAAGCTTATGGCAGACGTTTTGGAAGCAATTTGGTGTAGTTCCTGGGGAGTGGGGAATGGTTTCATGGAGTGAAGGTGGTGAACCACTTCAATTTAGCGATTTACGTGCAGCAAATGAACGGTTCAAAGTAAGACTTAGTTGTTCTAAACTTGCGGATGAGGTCAATACAATACTAGAGGACTTGGGTTGCTGTCTAATTGTCACTTGTTCAGGACAAGAATCAGACTATGAAATTCCGCCGGGCCATCCAATTTTTCCTTATTTCCGCTGAGTTTATGTCGAGAAGATTGGGGATATTCTTAATAATGATATGCGGATTGGTCACTTTTCCATTGATAGTATCTAGGAACAATACATCGCGGCGACAGTCGGTCGCGGCACTCGGTCAAACGCGTTTCAACATTGGTGTATTGCGAACCTGGATTCTCCGTGCAGCAGAACTTTATCCAGTAGAATTCAATAGTGTGATGCAGACAAATGCTGTTCTTGAAGTGACTTCCCTTCCCAATGAAGTCCTTACAACTTTCCCTGAGGGAAACCGGTCAGGATTCCTCACCGATGTATGGGGTCGCCCGTTTCATTTAATTGTGACATTGAAGCCTGGGGCGGAACAAACCAACGGGCATCCTTGTGAACTATTCATTTGGAGTGACGGTCCCAATGCTGTGAACGAAAACGGCAAGGGAGATGACATCACAAACACGACGACAAACAAACCGACAAATTGAAACATCGACAGATTTGGTGGACGGGATCGGGTTTGGGGTGTGAATCGAAACCAGGAATTGAGTTATGAAAAAGAGACAATATCCGTTGGTGCTGCTGACGGCGTGTGTGATTTGGCTGATGGCACACGAAGCACAGGCGTTTTACAATCCGAGCACGGGCCGGTGGTTGAGCAGGGATCCGATTGAGGAAGGTGGGGGCAATATCCTGTACGGATTTGCAAATAACAATCCGGTTCATTTCTTCGATAAATTTGGTTTGATCACTGAACGAGAAAAATGTTGTGCATGCTTCGTTGCATTCTGGATCGACAAGCGCGAAGGTGGACCGGCGAAAGCTCTTCTCGGGGAAAACATCAATTGGTTAAGCGGTTCGGCTGATGCACGAGAACGAATCCTTAATGATTTTCTACTTATAGGTCAACGGGGAGGAAAACTTGGACTCGCTATGTTTGCGCGATCAGCCTGCGGAAACAAATTGAACATCGAGGCTATTACAGACGCAGACAACCATGGCTACGATGTAAATTGGTCCAAAAATACACTCCACTTAAATACGGCCTTTCATCACTACATGTATCTGCACTGGCGCGATGAAGACTTCCTCGGGGTGTATCCAGAATCTGGGGCGATCATGATTGCGCACGAGTTAGGACACGCCTTTATAGACATCAGAGACCCGTTCGTCGTATATGAAGTGGAAAACCCTATTAGACGGGCATTTGGAAGGCCAGACCGTCCGAGGTACGAACCTGATCAAGAAGACCATCCAACTAAGAGAGGCGGAGGCACAGGCTTGATATGGGATGCAAATGGATTGCCGCCAAGGGAAATTAGTGCTGGGGCTTGGGTGGCTACACGCAAATTTGCACGACAAAAGACAGTTAGTTTCGTGGCCGAATGGGCCTTTAACCAGTCGCATTGCCATGTTGAAGACACAAGGTGAGCATCCTAACCAATCTTATGATGCGTTCAGTTAGACTCACGATTTTTTGTCTATGCATCACGCTGTTGAGTAGCTGTGCAAGGAAGGGGGCGGATGTGATATTTTGGCCAGCAGACAGTGTTAAAAAATCAGCTACTGACTTCAGTATTGATGTCAAGCAGCAGATCGAAGCGCTTCGCCGTGCTGATCCAAAGTTTGATGCCCAAAGATTCTTCCTTCAAGGCGACTGGCGATTTGTAGCTAATAGGCCAACATTCCCTGTAATATTGGGCGTACCTGACGATTTTCTGGTTAATTCATCTTTGCGTCTTTACGGTTGCAAAATCATTGGCCGTTCGAGCGAACTTCTGGAAGAAATTGATTTCTCAGCCCTGAAACAGAATTACGAAACGAATTACAACAGGGCATTGTATCAACTATTGCAGAGTGCAAAACCGCCGATTGGCAGAAACTGAAGGTGGCTATGAAACAATCGCAAATGAAAGCGACACGATTCATTACAGTGGTTGCGCTCGCGTGCATTATGTTGTTTACGTCACTCGATGCACAGGCGTTTTACAATCCGAGCACGGGCCGGTGGTTGAGCAGGGATCCGATTGAGGAACAAGGAGGTGCAAATCTTTATGGATTCACCCTCAATTCTCTCATCAGCCGTTTCGACGTTCTTGGGTTGGAGGTTCAAGAAATCGTTATCTGGACTTACATCGAGTGGCCTACTGTTACCGATCCGTTCGGGAATGTTTTTAGGGGCGACAACCACGGGGGCGGAGGTGCTGGCACATTTCGAACAATTCACCGAATCTTGATTGAAACGTGTGGATCAAAAAGAGGATTGATAGCTGGCTCAGAATGGAAGGATACCGGGATTACCGAACTGCTTGACCCCGTAACATTGGCTGTGCTCAAAACAGGAAAGGCTACTGGCAAGACCCTCAAAGCGCGTGTCTCAACTACGGCGGAGACTGTTATTGTAAGAATGGAAGGGGATGAGACAAACCCTCTGCACAAACACCTTGGTGTTAGTGCCCCGGCAATCAGCTATCATCTGACCATCATCTTCAACCCCAAGAGTGGAAAGGCGGCATATTTTGGAACACACGATGGATTTCCGTCCTACCAGGTTTATTCTGGCGGAAAACTCATTAGGGACTGGTCTCATGTCCAAGCTGGTACCGACCCAACAGCATTGTTTCCACCGGAAGAAATATCGTTCGCCGGGGGGTTCAAGATCGAAAACTGTTGGCCCGATTTGTGGTGCCCTGAGTAATGAGAACACGGCTAACAAACAAATTGGCTTGTTTGAGGTTGTGGGGAGGACTGTATTTGCTCTGCTACGGTCTCCTACTTGAAGTCAATTATTCTGCTGCGTGCTACGCACTGCCATTCCAATTGGCCTATGAACTTGCACTTCTCGGCTTTTCAGCCGCGCTTAGTTGGAGGTTCTCCAAGTTGGTAAAGCCTGTGGTTAAGTTTGTGTGGCCTGTCGTTTTCGTTGTCGGTACGGGCGCGCTTGCCTTGGGGTTTTTCTATCTACCCTGGGTTCTACCAACCTACTACGGTGATATTCGATTCGGGTGGCCGGAACCTGTGGTCAGAGCGATTCGGGGCGCCTACAAACTGATGCTGATTATCGGAGGAACCTGCCTATTGGTTTCTTATCTCCGTAGCGTCATGCCGCGCGCCGAATCAACTGGCAAACAGTCAACAACGGACAGTGATCCGCACTAACGGTGAATTGGAATCTAATGCGGTTTAGGCCGGTGGCCAGGGTAATATTTATGGTGACTAAGAATTGAATTATGAAACTGAAGCGATTCGCAACGGTGATTCTGATTTCGTGCGTGATGTGGTTCACGGCGCACAAAGCTCAGGCGTTTTACAATCCGAGCACCGGCCGGTGGTTGAGCAGGGATCCAATTGGAGAGGAAGTATTCAAGCGTAAAGTCTCGGACGGCGAGTTGCGTATCGCAGCCCGGCTGCAAGCGAAAAGACAAAACGTTTTCGAGAACCAAGACCACCTTGCTTACGTGTTCGTGGGCAACGCCCCTTTGAACAGGATTGATCTCCTTGGTTTAGAACCGTGCAACTCATGCGGTCTTGCAGTGGATCAAGCACTCAGGTTGACTCGGGCAGACGTTGTTTCACGTTTCAGCAAGCTTGGTTTTTGGGGTCAGGCAAAAGCATGTGCGCCAATCTGGCTTCCAGTAGGCGACTACTCACTGGCTTGGGACATGACTGATATGACGTTTTACTGGGGTGCCAACATGCGTTGCGGGAAGGTTGCGACGTGTGACCAAACAGTCACAGTTGGCGGGAAATGTTACAACGCATGGGACGTGAACTACATGCTCTATGGATGGGCCGCGAATCTGTGTGGAATGGGGCTCAGTCAGATGCAAGACCATGTTGTAGCCTACAAAACTCTAAAAGGGGATTTTGCACGTCTGCCCGGAGCAATGGCCTTTAGCACGCTGGGGTGGTTTGGCAGGTATTCGCCATTGCCTCCTGAAATCCCTCCTGTCGGCTATCCATCGTGCGTGCGGTGTCCAAGGACCTACTCGAAGCATCTTGGTTCAGTATGGCCATAGAGAAAAAAATAAAGCTGGTTTTGTCAGGCATAGTTATATTACTGGCTGCAGGATTCGTGCTGTGGTATTTCACGATGCGAAAGTGGTCTCTTGCTTACCAGCAAACCAATGCCACTTGGAAAATCCAAGGTCATTGCGCCGATGTTCAAAATGGAACTCCTATAACTGGCGCCGATATTACGGCTTACTTTTGGGAGCCAGTTACGTTTAAGCATCATTGGCGCAACCCGCCGCCCCTGCGTAGGACCGACAAGATCACGAGGACAGACGATCAAGGGAACTTTGAGATTTTAGGCGAAGGCGGCCACGTGCAAATCAAGATTCGAGCGGAAGGTTACCGCGTCCCAGAGGCTTGGGAGGACTGGCAACACAGCGCCATGAACGGAATTATTCGTGTGGAGACGAATGTAGTTTTGACAATGCATGCCGCCAGAAAGTGAGCACAGAACAACCAAAATCCGAAATGAGTCAGTCCGGAGTAATTACATTAAATAAAAGCTGGCGCATCGGATCAATGGAATACTGCTTCTGTCTGGCAGAAGATGGCGGTGACAAATACCGGTGACAGATTATCAACCGGGTTGGTGTTCTTGGCCAAACCATTAGCCTTGCGCTGAATTGATGGACAGCGTTGGGCTGATTGCGACAGATCGAACTGGAAACGCGAACTAAAATATGAAAACAAAACAATTCCCAATGGCAGTCGCTTTGACGTGTGTGCTGTGGTTGAGCGCACATGAGGCGCAGGCGTTTTACAACCCGAGCACAGGCCGATGGTTGAGCCGGGATCCGATCCAGGAAGATGAAGGAGGCCCGAACCTGTATGGGTTTGTCGGCAATGATCCCGTCAGCCGGACGGATGACTTGGGGTTGGCGTTCTATGCTGTTGATGGAACCTGGGCGAAAGCAAGCAGACGCGCAAATCCCTGGCAGTTATTCACTACAACAACAGAAAGGCCTAGAAGATATTGGCGAGGACCGTGGGACGGTCCTGGCGGTGGAGACTCTTACTTCATCGCACTCTCGGTCAAGAAGCAGATCTGCAAGGATTATTGCGCCAACAGCAGTGCTGAATTCAAGATCAACCTGACTGGCTGGAGCCGTGGGGCCTGCATTGCAGCAGAAGTCGCAAGGCTTCTGAATGATGTGGGGTGCGATTGTGGATGTGGCAGGGAGTCGCCAATTCCGGTCAACTGGGTCGGCCTTTTTGATGCAGTTGCAATGACGCCTGGGGGCTGGGTACCACGCTCCGTGCCCCCGAATGTTGCTCATTTCAACCACGCCGTAAAAACCTCGCACAAGCAGTTCTATTATCCGACACATCATTTTGCTGGTGAGACGGCGAACAATATCTACAACTACAATGCGCCCATCCTTACCAGCCACAGTGATGTAGGAATGTCTGTGATCAAAGGGAACATCAACGACGCCTACGATTGGATCAAGGGTACGGCTGTGGCGGCGGGCGTTAAGTTCTAATTAAAAGGAAATATGATGACGAATTGTGCTATCGGTTTCTCGGTTCTTCTCGCATGTGCCGGTTGCGCAGGAAGGCCGGCTCTGCCTGAGGTGGGTTTTGAGTGGTTTAACCTAAGCACAAATGAGATATGGGTGACGGACGTGATCGGGCTTCCGCCAGAAGCATCGTCAGGTCGGCTGACCGTAAATCGTGCCGAATCTCAGCTTGAAACAAGCGAATCCATTTTTTCAGAAACGGTGCGTGTTAAAGACCGGATTACGATCAAGTGGAAGGATAATGGAAAGGAAGGGTGGCCAGGTGGGCTTAAGGTGCCGGGGAGTATTCCTCCGGGCATTGCACATGAAGCAGAATATAAGCGCGCCGATTTGGGAATACCTGAGAAATTAAGGAGTGGCAAGGTACGCTTCACTTATCTGGGTGGAGACAAGTGGCGTATAAAGTTTTTTGAATAGTCAAAGTGGCGTTGATGGATAAACGCAGAAATGAGAATTGGACTATGAAAACGAAACAATTTGCGACAGTGGTGCTGACGACATGTGTGATTTGGTTCACGGCACACGAAGCACAGGCGTTTTACAATCAGAGCACGGGCCGGTGGTTGAGCAGGGATCCAATTCAAGAACGAGGTTTTGAGACCATGCGGCGAAACCGTGTAAGTGCTTTCAACCGAATTCCCGTCATTTTGAGGGAAGATGGTAATCTATCCAATTTTGTTCGCAACGACCCATCAAACGATATCGACCTGCTTGGACTATGCGATCTCGTAAGTTGTTACCACTGCGGAGAAGACGTCACGCCCTATGTTTTCCAGACTCTCCAAGATATAGCTGATACTTATCGAGCAGCATCGGTATTTAAGCAGTTGAGGGCACAGAACACGATGTTTGGCTTTCACTCAATCGGCAGCTGGGATATTGAGTGGTTGAAGTACTACAACAGCCCTCGATGGATTGGGTGTAATCCCAACAAGCAATTAGGAATTGGATGCTGGGCCACAGTGACGTTTGAAGGCAAATGCGTTTCAATTCACGAGTTGAATTATATGATGTATGGGTGGGCTATTTTGATCACAGATAGGAGCGTTGATTGGGAGATTTATAAACTTTTTCTAGGGCTCGAGATATTCAACGGCTGGGAGGGTGAAGCCACGATTGCGCGAAAGGTCGGCTTCGCGGAATATGGTGCACAAGTCTATCCAACTTCACCGGGGTGGCTGGCATGGCCACATTGGTGCGAGACTACTCGGGAAAGGCCACCATTCAACATCAACATTCACTATTGGAAATGGGATGGGCTTAAGTAGTGAAGGCTCTTGATTCATATAAATGGGAAACTTGGACCGGGATTCTCATGATGGCAATTGCCGCGCTTTGGTCTTCTCTCGCGTCATCATTGTCCGCGCACGGGTTAACTACTGCGAGCACCGAGATGAGCAGTTACTTTCCATGTTTTCTTGGGTGTGTCGGCGGAGCATTTTTGTATTTAAGAGGAAGGAGAAAGTTCGATTTGAAGTGGCTTTCCCGTGTGGCTTTGTCACTCGGACTTCTTGCCATCGTTGTGTTGTTTTGGTGGGGACTGGGTGCCAAAACATTTACATATTGGAAAACTAAAAGGATTTCACGCTCTGATTGGGCTGCAATGGGTGCTTACCTGGAACAACTCATAACAAAGGCAACTCCGGAAAATGCAACGAACGGCAGATATATTATGAAGGAAGAAATTCCCGAGTATTTTGGTGCACTTGGTTCCATGCACGACGGTGGTGGAGGATTTGCATACAGAAGGGGCGAGGAAACCATGGTGTATGTAAGATACGGCAACAAGGCGCGAAGCTGGGGGTTATTCTATGGAACTGAGTGGGTCATGAGACGCCAGTTTAGCCAGTGCACTGCAACCCAAGTTTCCACGAATGCCTTTTTCTATATTGGCCCTTTCGACTAACTGACCTTTCCTAAATTTGTGGATACGAATTGTGTAAAGGCTTGCTTTTCCGAACCAACCGTCAAAACAGGTGCTTGAGTTACAACATTTTTATGTTGGTACAGATGCAAAAAATCATCTTGGGATTATTGCTACTCGCGACAGGTATAGTCGCCTGCACCAATAAGAGATCGTCAGGTGAGCGGGCCACTTCGTCGCCTGCCGTTTCAAACCTGACAGCGTTGGTCGCATTGCCTGCTGATTCAATGAAGCAAATGGACATCGGACAGATGAATCTGCTTTGCGCTGAGGGCCTGCCAGGCGCGGAGCAGATGGACATCACGGATTCACTGACCGTCATTGATCAAATGGCAGCGCGAGTGTGGTCTGAAACCGAGCGCCACACCTACCGTTTCCAAAAGAACCCCGCTGAGTTTGAGAATTCAGAAGGTTTCTTTCGCATGATGATGTTGATGGTCGTACTGGCGGAAGATTTCAAGGTCCATTACGCACCCAACAAAATGGTAAACACTGCCAGTGCCAGCATGGGTGATGGTTTCTTCGCTAACGCTCAAGACGTCTTCCTGCATGGGTTGACCGGAGCAAATCATCAAGGCACATGCAGTTCACTGCCCGTGTTGTACGTCGGGGTGGGTCGGCGTCTTGGCTATCCTCTCAAGCTCGTCACCACCAAGGGGCATTTATTTGTTCGCTGGGCAGATGGCATTCGCGTATTCCAGAGTGTGTGCTACTGTGCATTGGCTGACGTGGGCGTGAGTGTTGGTTGATGGTGTTAGTGAAAGGACAGTCAGTTGAGCAAGTCAGATGACGGTACGGAAGCAGACAGTCAGTTAGTAGATACGCCCACGCCAGCCATACGTTTCTCTCACTCGAAGCAACTGCAATCAAATCCGGCATTTACAGGGCTTCGGTTTCGAGTTCATCCGTCATTTCATTTGCGCGCCTGATCGCCTCGAAATCCCGGCTTGATTGACGGCGGAAACAGCCGATAAAGAATTGGCGTGGAGGTATTGATTTCAAGACCCGTGACCGGGTGGTCGTTTTCACGAAACGTGTTTTCGTGCGCGTTCGCATTTTGCCTGATCCTGCTCGGCGTTGTTCAGGCCCGTGCCACCATCGGTGTCGCCTATCAGATGTTGCTGGGCAACCCGAGCAACGCCACTGCGGACACCAATGATCACAATCACTATCTCATTCAACGCGACGTCGAGGCGCTTGATTACAACGAAATCCACCGCCAGCCCAATTGGGCAAGCTGGCATCTGACCACGAGTGATCTCGGTTCGAGTGGGCGCACCGGCACGTTCTACGTGGATACCAGCCTGCCCTCCGGCTTTTACCGTGTGCTCACCACCGATTACAGCGGCTCAGGATACGATCGCGGTCACATGTGTCCTTCCGGCGACCGCACCGCGAGCGTCACCGTCAACGAGGAAACTTTCTTGATGTCCAACATGATTCCGCAATCGCCTGACAACAACCAGGGCATCTGGGCAAACCTGGAAACCTATTGTCGCACGCTCGCCTCTGCCGGAAATGAAGTTCTCATCACCTGCGGTCCGGAGGGTTTCGGCACGAACCTTACTGCGTCCAGCGGTCAGATTCCCATCGCCAGCAACGTCTGGAAAATCATCGTGGCGGTGCCGACCGGCAGCGGCGACACGCTTGAGCGCATCGCGAACACAACCCGTGTCATCGCCGTGAGCATTCCAAACATTCAGGGCATCCGCACCGCTCCTTGGCAGAATTATCTCACTTCGGTGAATCAATTGCAGATCAACACCGGCTATACATTCTTCACCGCGTTGAACCCGGACATTGCGGAAGTTTTGCGCGCCAGGGTGGACGGCGCACCAGCCAGCGGCATCACAAACTTCACGCCTGCCGCCGGCGTTGCCAACAGCACCGTCGTCATTCGCGGCACCAATTTCACCGGAGCCACGAAGGTGCGCTTCAACGGCCAGAATGCCGCCTTCACGCTGGACTCCGCCAATCAGATCACCGCCACCGTTCCTCTTGTCGCCGGCTCTGGCCCGATCACCGTCATCGCAGCGGGCGGATTGTCCACCAGTACCACCAGCTTCACAATCAACTCGCTGGTTGTGGTTCAACCGAAGTTGTCCATTGCCTTCGACGGCCAGAGCATTGTGCTTTCATGGCCGGCCAACGCCCTGGGTTACTCCTTGGAACATACTCTCGATTTGACTCTCACGAACTGGGTCAGTTTCCAGGGGCCGGTGGTCATCAACGGCGCGTCAAAAACCGTCACGTTGACTGCTCCGTCCGGGATTCTCTTCTTCCGCCTCGCTGCTCCTGTCGGGCAGTGACGCAACTCAGATCCATCTGAGCGTTGTGGTTCGATCTGGAGGTTGAGATAGAACGTGCCGCGCACTGCGAGTTGACTGAGGGTTGGAGTTCAAGCTTTAGCTTGTTCACATCAACCATGCCCTCCAGACACGCTAAAGCGTGAACTCCAACAAAACTGCACGCCAGTTCCAGCCAGCAATCGTCACCCCGCGCTTGAACAATTTCAACTAATTGCCGAACATTTGCGCCAATGAAACCTCAGCCGCGCCAAATCCGGCAGCATTCTGTGAAATCTTTTCTTCTCCTCGCCGCATTGATGTTGTCAGCTTCGGCATCCATCGTTTGTGCCGCCGATGGAACTCCTGCGGCAAAACCCATTCGCGGGGAGGTGATCGTCAAACGCACAAACTCCGCATGGGAATCGCAGCAGGTGCAGGAACCGTGCATTCTGATCAACCCAAAGGATCCTTCGCGCCTTGTGATGTTTTACTCGGGTGTGCCTGCCACAAACCGGAACTTGTGCTTCCTCGGCAAGGCCTGGGCGCTCAAGTCGGATCCATTCACATGGCATGAGGACAAAAGCAACCCTGTCTTCAGCCCGGGAAAACAAGGTTGGGATGCAGGCAGCATCCGGCTCGATGCCGTGCTCTACATCCCGGAGGAGGACGCCTACTACATTTATTACTCCGGCACCACGGCATCGGTGCAGGACCGCATCGGGCTGGCAATCTGCCCAGCCGGTGCAGACGGATATTCAGGCATCACGCCCGCAGCCATCAGGCGCGTCGGCAACCAGCCGGTGCTTGCACCCGAACCCGCAGCGCCGTACTTCGAGGAGATGGCTTCACAGTCGGCCGTGTTGCGTGAATGGGATGCAAAAGCAAAACGGTGGAGCTGGTTTATGTATTATTCCTATCGGGGCAGGGACGGCATCCTGCCAGGCCTCCGGCTGGCGACCTCCAATGATGGAAAAACCTGGACGCGACACTTCAACGAAAAGGATCCGCGTGGCATGGGCCAGATTTTTCGATCAACGCCGGGGGCGTACTACGAGTGGCACCAGGTTCAAAAAATTGGCGATACCTACGTGCTTTCCATCGAAGTCGGCATCGAGGCGGGCACACGCTGGAGACCCGTCATCGCCGTGAGCACACATCCAGCGGACGGCTGGTTGCAAACCGACGTGGACGCAGTCCTCCAGACGAGATGGGAGGGGTTGTACAGTGACAACACGATTTACCATGTTGCCACACCTGCGTTCTATCAATTTGGCGGGAAATGGTATCTTTACACACAGGCATGCCCTCTGCCCGGCAACGGCAACTACATTGACGGACATTGGGATTTGTGGTGCTTTGCCGCCGACCGCCTGATTCCCACCCTGCCCGGTTATCAAAGCATTTACATCCCTGGTCACTCTAGCCCTGCTGGCACACGCTGATATCCCGTAATTCCCGAATATCGCGGAAGCTGGGAGTGCATCAGTCCTGCCGCGATGCTTCGTTCAATTTGGTTCTTCGCTGTTTTCGGTGGAACCGATTTGGCCAGGCGAACGCTGCTTGTGAAGTGAGTGACAACGCTCGCCCTCACCCCGGCCCTCTCCCGCGAGGAGAGGGAGGATCATCGTCCGGCTTGAGGCAGTGCAAGCGTTTCAAGTTTTCCTCCGGCTGCTGGAGCGAAAAGAGCCGGTGTGGCGATGGCAACGAGGACACCAAAACGGTTGTAACGCGCGCAAGCTTCTCCCTCTCCCCGGGGGGGAGAGGGCCGGCAAACCACCATCGAGGTTGTCTCGAAACGGTGGACAGGTGGTAGGCGGCGACAGGCCAAACCGGCGTAGCAGCCGACGTGGCCAGCTCAAATCGTCACGAACTCAGCCTCTTCGAAGCCAAGCAAAGTTGGAGCGAACTTACCTCGCTGCTAAGGGGACTGTCACGGTGTGGTGACACGATAGAAGCGGCTCGGGTAATTGGGTGCTTGCAGATCGGTGAAGGTGAACACACCCGCCGGCGATTCTGTCGGTGCACCGAGGTTGCTCCAAGTGTTGATCGGCGCGGCGACGTTCGTGCTGGCGAGCACGCGATAGCTCGGGCCGCTCAGGTTGGTGAAAGCGAATTGCACGTTGCCGCTTCCGAGTTGGGTCACGTTCACGAGCGGGAAGTTGGGATTGAACACGCCTTCCACCGCACCGAGATCGGCGAACGCACCGAGGATGCGCGGCAAGCCGCGTTGATCGGTGGTGAAGCTCGTGCCGTTGGTCGCAGCGTCAATCGCGGGTGAACCGGACAGCGGCGGCATCGTCGGCGTCGGGCCGCCGTAATTGCCGAGCGGCGCGAGCAGCGGCGTGCCGTTGGTGAGATTCACGCCGGTGAAAGTCATCGGGTTGCCGCCGATGTTAGGTGTAGAACCAGCGGAACTGTTTCCCGCAATGATGGAATTATGGATGGTCACACCCGAGTTGTAGTTGCCGACGCCGCCTTGGCCGGCGGCGGCCGTGGCCACATTTCCCACCACGGTGCAGTGTTGCATCAGGACCGGGCCAGCGCTGATATCCAGTGCTGCGCCGCCCTCCGCGGAGCATTGATTCGCCATGAATGTGGATTGGTTGATCACCAAGGATTCCGAGCCGTTGTTTTCAATACCCCCGCCGTAGAAGCCGGCTCTGTTGCCCACCAATGTGCAGCGGTTCACCGTTAAGTTCCCTGTATTAAGAATGCCGCCACCACTACCGCCGTTCGCTCTGCCATTGGTGAGGGTGAGCGAATCCAACACGACGACACTGCCGCTCAACCCTTCAAAAATCCGGCTGCTCGCGTTGCCGTCTATTTGAATTCCGCCCGGCAACGTTGAACCATTAATCGTCACCGTGTTCGAGAGCGTGAGTTGGCCGCTCGTGAGCGTGATGGTCTGGCCGGACAACGCAGGAGCGAAGGTGATCAGCTTGGGCGATGCGGCATGGGTGACGGCGTCCCGCAATGAACCTGCGCCGTTGTCCGCCGTGGTGGTGACGATGGCGGAATAGAAATTCGTCTCGCTCGCGAACGGCCCGCCGGCGAACGACGTGTCCACGGCTTGCACGCTCCAATAGACGGTCTGGCCGTTGGTGAGGCCGGTGAGCGGGAGGCTGTGACGCAGAGACGCATTGCCCATCGCGGGCACACGGCGGAATCCGTTCGTGGCGGTGACGTGTCCGGCAAGGAGGTCGATGCCGCCGGGCGTGCTGCCGGCGCGGACGTTGTAGGTGAGACCGGACGCGGGTGTCTGGCTGTCGGTAGCGGAGTTCCACGAGAGCAGTGCACCGCCGGCGGTGGTAGTGAGCGCGAGGCCGGTGGGCGCGGTGGGCGGCGTGTTGGTGACCGGAACAAAACTGTGCCAGAGCTGGGAGGTGGTGTTGACAATAGCATTGGTGCTTCCCGTGAGTAAGAAATCGAGGCGGCCGTCGTTGTCGTAATCGCCCCATGCCACGTGAGCAGCAAAGACTCCTGGAACGTTGGGTGCAACTTGACTGGTCACATTACTGAAGCCGCTCTCTGTGTTCCGCCACAGTTGGAAAACGACGGCGCTGCCAGTGGATCCCGTCAGGAGAAAATCGAGGCGGCCGTCGTTGTCGAAATCGCCCCACGCCACGGGACCCCCGCTATTCGGCAAGCCGGGGGCCACTTGACTGGTCACATTGCTGAAGCCGCTCGCTGTATTTCGCCAGAGTTGGCAAACTCCAGCGTTGCCAATATCATAGCCCGTGAGGATTAAATCGAGGCGACCGTCCTTGTCGTAATCGCCCCACGCCACGGAAGCACTGCTGACTCCCGGCAGACCGGGCGCGACGGTGGCCGTCACGTTGGAAAGTGTTCCGTTGCCATTGTTCCTCCAGAGTTGGCAAAAATTAGTGCCGCGGTTGAATCCCGTGAGCAGGAAATCCAGCCAACCATCGTTATCGAAATCGGCCCACGCCACGGCACCGTTGAAAAGTACTGGCAGGTCTGGCACGGCACTAGCCGTCGCGTTGGTGAACCCGCTGCCCGTGTTCCGCCATAGTTGCGAGATTACGCTTGAGGCTGTGGAGTTAGTCCTTCCCGTGATCAGGAAATCTAGGCGACCGTCGTTATCATAATCGCCCCACGCCACTGAACTTTGAAAAACTCCCGGCAGACCGGGCGCAACGGAGGCGGTGACATTCGAGAACGTGCCATCGCCCTTGTTCCGCCAGAGTTGGGAGATGCCAAAGAGAGGAGAATTGATGCTTCCGGTGAGGAGGAAATCGAGGCGACCGTCGTTGTCATAATCGCCCCACGCCACGCTGCCGTAATCAACTCCTGACAGACCAGGCGTAGCCGTGGAGGTTACATTTGTGAACGAGCCATCTCCATTGTTCCGCCAAAGTTGGGAAAATCTGATAGGGCTGCTGCCACTTGATCCGATAAGTAAAAAATCCAGCCGTCCGTCATTGTCATAATCACCCCACTCCACAGAACCGCCCCAAACTGCGGGCAGATCGGGAATTGCAGTCAACTCAAAGGCCCGGGTGAAAAAGGTTTGATCGTCGCCGTAACTGAAGCCCACCGCATTGCTTGCGGCGCAACGATAGTGATAGGTCGTCCCGCCAACCAGACCGCTGATGGTGTTGCTCAACACCGCAAACAGATTCGTGGTGGGCAGTGTGCTGGCGGCAGTGAAGTTGCCGTAGTTGGTCGTCGTGCCCCATTCGAACCAAGAAGCCGTGGTGAGATTGCCAGGCGACACCGTGCCGTTGAGGGTGGCGTTCGTCGAGCTGACACCCGTGGCGGCGAGAGTGCCCACCGAGGGGGCTTGCCGCGCCACCGCTAAGTCCAGCGTGCTGAATGTGCCTAGGGCAAAAGTGAACACGCGCACTTCATCCAGCGCGCCAGCGAAGAATTCCGTGGTCAATGTTTGCGCTTGGGCGGCGAGGGCGAAACGGCCCGTCGGCACACCGGGCGTGAGCAACGACGTGGCCGCGGGCAGGCCGTTGACGTAAAGCGTGGTGAGGCCGTTGTTCCGCACTAAGGCTAGATGCGTCCACACACCGGGCACGGCGTCCGGCCCGGTCAAGAAAGCCAGTCCGCCGAACAAGCCCTGATATTTGCCCTGATGGAGATACAGCCCCCAGCCGTTCGGGCCGGAGTCGCCGTTGTAAGCGATGCTCTGGATGGCGTTGGTCGCGTCGGGCTTGACCCAGAGTTCCAGACCGAAATTGTCCGTGAACGAAAAGGCCGGTTGATTCGTGGCGTAACACCCGGTGGTGAACTGCAACGCCAGCGTGCTGTTCGCCGCCGCTGCGACATTCGCGGTATAGACCGCGTTGCTCTTAAGCGCCATCGGGCTGCCGAGCAGGTTGACCGTGACAAAATTCGTCACGCCGTTGGCGGCGCCGGGGTCATTTTCACCCATGCGCCAGTAGGCGATGTTGGTGACGGAGGAACGGAAAAGTTCCAGTTCATCAATGTCCGTGCCCGTGGCGACCAGGCCCGAGTCCGGCACCAGCAAGCGCACGCCATTTGCCATGATCTGCGCGCCGCTAGTGGTGGCCAACTGGTAGCGATGGCGCAACCACGGCGAGAAACCGACAGCGGAATTGGTGGTGTAAGTGATCGTGCCGAGCGTGGTCCAAGCTGAAGAGTTGGTGGTGAAGCTGGCATTGGTCGAGATCTGCAACGTGTAAGTGCCGATCCAGCGATCTTGGGTAACGCCGGTGTTGTCACGGCCCCAAGCAATGCCCGTGAGCGGAACGGCAGCGGGCAATTGAATGCCGGCGAACCACGGGGTCGGGTCATTCGTTCCGCCGATCCAGGATTTTGTGTTTCCGTAGAAACCGTCGTTGAGATTGGTGACGTAGTGGAAAGCCACCCCAATCTCCGGCCCGAGTTGTCCGCTGGCGAAAGCGACCGCGCCCTGCGAGGCGCTGGCAATGTTCAAGGGCACGTTGGACGACGTGGAATTGTCGCCATCGTTGCCGTCCCACGTGATGACGTAGCCGGGGGCGTTGGTGATGACGGGTTGAGCCTGGGCGACGGGGGCGCAGGTCAGAGCGAGCGCGGCGGCTCCCAAGATGGATGCGGTGGCGCGAAGGCAGTTCGCGCTGATGATTAGGTTTTTCATGAATGATTTACGACAATGGATTCGGACAACAATTATTCCAGGAAGTTTTACGTTTTGCGGCTGCTCACGGCGTGGTCACTCGATAGAAGCGGCTGGGATAATTCGTCGCTTGCAGATCGGTGAAGGTGAAGGTACCGGCGGGCGATTCCAGTGGCGCGCCGAGGTCGGTCCAGGTGTTGATGGGGGCGGCCACGTCGGGACTGGCCAGCACGTGGTAGGTCGGACCCGTCAGGTTGTCGAAACTGAATTGCACATTGCCGTCACCAAGTTTCGTGAGGTTGACGAGAGGAAAGCTGGGATTGAATCCGCCTTCCACCGCGCCGATGTCGACGTGGGCGCCGAACACCCGGGGCTGGCCGCGTTGGTCGGTGGCGAAACCGGCCACGAAACCATCGTTGCCGCCATCAAGGGCGGGGGAACCAAGCAGAGGCGGCATCGTGGGCGTAGGGCCGCCGTAACTGCCCAGTGCGGCCAGAAGGGGTGGGCTGGTGATCAGGCTGGAAGTAACCACGAAGCTGCCAAAGTTCTGATAGCCCGGCACGATGTTCTCGCCGAAGGCGGTGATGCTGCTGGAGCCGAAATTGTAGAGGTCTGGTCCGGCACCCGTGTTGCCGGCCACAATGCAGTTGGTAAGGGTGAGTGTGTTGAGAAAATTGGCGATCCCTCCGCCACTTCCGCCGGCGGAGTTGCCAAAGATCGTGGATTGGAATATGCCGAGCGGGCCGGTGTTGTTGTCGATGGCCCCGCCATTATTCACCGCGTGGTTTCCCGCGAACGTGCAGCAGATCAGAGTGGCCGCGTTCAGATTTTCAAGCGCGCCGCCTTGACTGGCGACATTGCCCGCGAGCGTGCAGGCATCCAGTTGCAAGGTCCCGGAGTTGTAAACCGCCCCACCGGCGTTGCCGCCACCCGGGTTGCCGTTGGTAAGAGTTAACGCATGTAGCGACACGGAAACGCCCGAGCCCACCTGGAAAATGCGCGAGGTGCCATTGCCGTTGATCTGAATGCCGGGAGCAAGTGGTCGTCCATCGATTGCGAGGTTTTTGTTCAAGAGAAGCTGGCCGCTGGTCAGCAGGATGGTCTGACCGGCCAGGCTCGCGGCGAAAGTGATGTTGCCATTCCCCGGGGCATTCAGAATGGTCTGGCGAAGGGAACCGCTCCCGGAATCATTGGCATTCAAGACAACGGATTGAGCTTCCCCGGCCTGGATTTCCACCGCGCCGATATCGGGAACACCTACGGATCGCGGCAACCCACGCTGATCCGAGGTCAGCGTCGTCGTTCCGCCAGCGTTGATGGCCGGGGAGCCAGGCTGCGGCGGCATGGTTTGGGTGGGGCCGCCATAATTCCCCAGCGGCGCTAGCAGCGCGTCCGCGTCCACCAGATCGTTGGCCGCGGTGTAACTGCCGGAGATGTTCGGGTTGGATGCTGCGGTGTTGCTGCAAACGATGGAGTTCACAAGATTAAAGTTGAAAACAGTTAAGATGCCGCCGCCAAAACCCGAACCATTGCCACCGAAAACACCCGCCACGCCGCCAGTGGCGTGGTTGTTCACCACGGTGGCATAGTTCAGTATCACCGGCACGTTGGCGACGTTGTAGATGCCACCTCCGGAGCCGTTCGCGCCGCTGGCAAAGGCCCCACCATCGCCACCTGAAACAATATTTTCCGCCAGCGTGCAGTTGTTCAACGTGAGTTGGAGGCTGTTGAAAAGACCGCCCCCGGAGGCGGTGCCGCCGTTGTTGCTTTGACCGCCTTGACCGGCGCTGGCGCGATTATTTGCCAGGGTGCTCTGCTGGAGGGTCAGCACTCCGGCGTTGTAAATCCCACCGCCCGAACTGTTCCCGGCCGCGCCAAATCCCGAGTTGCTGCCGCCCGTGGCGTTGTTGCTCGCCACACTGCTTTTATTCACGGTCAGCACGTTCAGATTGTAAATACCGCCGCCGGAACCCTCACCGCTTTGATTGCCGCTGGCACGATTGCCGGCCACGAGACTGGTTTCCAGCGTCAGTCCGCCGGAATTGAACAGCCCACCGCCGAGGCCTTGGTTGCCACTGGCATTGTTGTTTGCCACGACACTATTGGTCACCGCCAGAAAACCAGTGTTGTATATGCCGCCTCCAGAGCTCTGGTTGCCGGTGATATTGTTATTGGCCAAGGTGCTGTTGTTCACTGTCAGTCCGCCCGCGTTGTAAATGCCGCCACCAAAACTTTGGTTTCCGTTGTTGCTGTTGTTGCTGGCAAGGGTGCTGTTGGTCATCGTCAGAACGCTGACATTGTAGATACCGCCACCGGAGCTGTTGCCGCCGCTGGCAAAGGTGCCGGCCGCGCCGGCATTGGCATTATTGTTGGTCAGGTTGCTGCCGTTAAGAATGAGCGGGCCCGCATTACAAATACCTCCACCCTTGCTATCCCCGCCATTCGCCGTAAATCCGCCCGCGCCACCACTTGAACTGTTGTTGGCGAGAACGGTGTTGTTCAGCGTGAGCGTGCCGATATTATTGATGCCGCCACCTTGACTGGCTTCTCCGTTCGCAAACGAAGCACCGTCGGCCCCGCGGGCGTTATTGTTCACCAGACTGCAATTGTCCAATATCAGTGTGCCGCTATTGTGAATGCCGCCGCCAAAAGTGACACCACCGCCATTGGTCAAGGTCAGCGAATTCAGTTCCGCGAACGTGCCGCCATCCACCTGGAAAATGCGGGACTGGCCGTTGCCGTCAATCCGCATCCCGTTGGCGAGCGCGGCAGCGTTGATGGTGATACTGTTGCTCAATTCAATCTGGCCGTTGGTCAGCACGATGGTCTGGCCCGAGAGTCCGGGAGCAAAGGTGATGATGGCAGCATTCATGGAGTTGCTCACGGCGTCCCGCAAGGTGCCCGGGCCCGAGTCGGCCACACTGGTGACCACGGCGGTGGATTTGAACAAAAGCTCGTTCGCCGGCAGGGCGCCGAGCGAGACGCGCGGTTCATAAATCAAACCGTTGAAAAAATCGGAGGCAAATCCAATGGGATGCATGCCTACGCCAATGGTCCGGTTGAGGCTGTCGCCAAAGGAGGTAATCGTGACATTGGCCACCGTTGCCGTTGGTGTGTTCGTGTCCACGTAAAAGGTATAATTGCCAGTGACGCTATCGTTGTTGATGTTCGAGCTGGTGGGAGTGAAGACCACGGCGACGTAATGCCATTGGTTCGCCCCGGCTGGTGCCAACAAATCAAAGGAGGCGTTATCCGTTTCCATAACCGGCCCGGAGTCCGTGGACCTGCGGACGAGTTTTTCGGTGCCTGCATAATCAATGATGGAATTCACGCTGCCGTTGCCATTCCATTTGACCCAGGCCTCGTAGGTAAATCCTCCCGCGTTGGCAATGTTGGTCCGGGTGAGTTGCAACCGGCCTGGCGCCAAAATGCCACCCGAACCATTACAGACGATCGCGCGGTCGCCATAGTAGCGCGCGACACCGAGAGTCGGGATGTCACTGGTCAAGGTTACGCCAGCGCCGCCGTTGGTCCCCCGGCCCAACACCCCGAGATTTGGAATTGAACCAGTTGTCACGGAGCTCGCATCTGCGGCGTTGACCCGATAATGGACCAGCGTTTGCGGCACCGTCCCGATTGAAAAATTATCCAATAATACGGCGCCGTCGCCATTCGTAATACCGTTCCGCAACACGAGCGCGGCGGTGGTGTTGGTGGCCGCGAAGATGCCGCTGTTCGTATAATAAGGATTTGAACCGCCGACCGCTGGGGCGCAAATGAATGGGGTGGAGGGCCCGCCATTGAGCGACCAGATTGCTCCCGGGGTCGTATAGGCGCCCCGGCTGTTCGCCCGGAACTTGACCTGATATTGCACGCCGGGGATCAAGCTTGCGATGGTGGTGGAGAGCGAATTGGTGGTGTCGGTTACGGCTTGGATGAATGCCACATTGGTGCCGTTCGGAATCGCTCCATTATCAACGAACAATCCTGGCGTGTTAGTCCCGCCGAGGTTGAGGCCAATGCGAGTGGGGTCGGAAGGCGCCCACCCGGTGATGATCCCGCCATTCTGACTGGCGTAACCGACCCCGCTGAAATAATGGTCGGCCTCAAAGCTGGGATTGGGGATGGTCTGCGCGGTGGCTTTCGGAGTGATCCCATGCAGCAGCGCGGCCACGGCCAGCAGGGTGAACAGGGAGCGGAGGCACAACGAGGCAACAGGTCGGTTCAGCATAAACAATTTAGGTATTTGGGATCGGGCAATACTTCACCCCGGCGGTGAGAATCTGATTTGGTGGAGAAATGGTAGCAGAGGTTGGCGTTCCTTCAACGGAGAAAACGGTGGAAGGGATTATACGAAATCGGCGCGGAGGCAAAGATGCAGAGAGGTGTCTCACCGCCAGGTTGAATCTCTTCTTTCCGTTTACCACCTTCCGTCCCGCCATCTGGATCGCAGTTCAATAAACCACTTTGTTCAGCGGATACTCCGTCACGCCTTCGGCACCGGCGGCCTTTAGCGCGGGGATCAACTCGCGAACCACGTGTTCGTCAATGATCGTCTCGACGGCCACCCAGCCTTTGAGACTGAGATTGGCGATGGTGGGATTGCGTAACGAGGGAAGATTCTTCAGCAGCGAGGGCAGATCCTTTTCGCGGATGTTCATTTTCAACCCAACCTTGGTCTCTGCTTCAAGCGCGCCCTTGAGCAACATGGACATGGTCTCGATCTTTTGACGCTTCCACTTGTCCTTCCACGCGGAGCGATTCGCGATAAGCCGCGGCGTGGAACACAGCAGTTCGTCCACGATGCGAAGCTTGTTCGCCCGCAGGGATGAGCCTGTTTCCGTGACTTCCACAATGGCATCCACAAGTTCGTGGGCTTTGACTTCGGTGGCGCCCCAGGAGAACTCCACCTCCGCCTTCACGCCGTGCTTCTTCAGATACTTCTTCGTCAGGTTGACAACCTCCGTGGCAATCCGTTTGCCCTGCAAATCCTTCACGGTCTTCACCGGGGAATTCTCCGGCACACACAACACCCAGCGGGCGGGCTTGCGTGAGACCTTGCTGAAAAGAAACTCGCCGACTTCGTGAACATCCGAGCCGTTTTCCACGATCCAATCATGACCGGTGATGCCACAATCCAGATAGCCGTGCTCGACGTAACGGCTGATTTCCTGCGCGCGGATGAGACGGATTTCCATTTCCTCATCGTCCACGTAGGGCAGATAGGAACGGCTGCTCACGGAAATGTTCCAGCCTGCCTTGGCCATTTTTTGAATTGTTGCGTCCTGAAGACTGCCCTTGGGCAACCCGAACCGGATGATTTTCTTGCTCGCCATAAATTATTCGTTGCTGCGGATGATTCACCCGCATACACCAAATGATTTTCCAATTTTACGCGGGTAAAGACAGCTTTTTCTTCAGAACCGCCCAAGCTGGATGAAGGCTTTCTCGTTGAGACCCGCAAAGGGGAAAGGCCCTGCTGGACGACCGATTCTGTTTAGGCTGCGGATGTCTGAACCTCTTGGAGGTCAGGATTTCTTCCGAATCACCCTGCGCCCGCGCATTGCAATCTCTCCTCGCGCCAGGGCCGCCACGCACTTCGGATACAACTCATGCTCCGCGGCGTGAATCCGCGCGTGGAGCGTTTCGGGCGTGTCGTCGTCCAGCACGGGCACGGTTTGCTGGCCGATGATCGCGCCGGAATCAACTCCTGCGTCCACGAAATGCACGGTGCAACCCGTCACCTTCACGCCGTGATCCAGCGCCTGCTTCCACGCTTCAAGCCCTGGAAACGATGGCAGCAAAGAAGGATGAATGTTCACGATGCGCCCTTCAAAGGCGCGCAGAAAATCCCCCTTCAGCACGCGCATGAAACCGGCCAGCACAATGAGATCAACCTTCGCTGACTGCAATGCCTCCACAAATGTTCGCTCGGCATCCTCGTCGAGCTTGGTGCGGAATTTTCCGGGTGAAACATAGCGCGCCGGTAGATTTCTATTTCGCGCGTGCTCCAGAATTCCCGCGCTTTCAACATCGCTCAACACAAGCGCAACCTGCGCTGGGATCGCGCCGGCAGCAATGGCGTCCACTATGGCTACAAAGTTCGATCCCTTGCCCGAGCCAAGCACGCCAATGCGGAATGTGTTACCAGAATTCACGTTTGTTGTTTACAGGCTTGATGGGCATCACAGCAAGCCTGCGCTTTGGCCGCAGCTTCCACGCTGGTTTTGGCCGGAGGAACCTGCCACCATTTCCCTGTGAGCCGGTTGCGTTCAATCAACCGGATGCCATGAACAACAAACCCACAAATCCTCCGCCCGGGCCGGTGACACATCGCCGCAGGCTGCGTTACTCCGGCAAGAATCCGCGGCGTTTCGAGGAAAAATACAAGGAGCACAACCCGGAGCGTTATGCGGAAACCGTGGCCAGGGTGTTGGCGTCCGGCAAAACGCCCGCCGGAATGCACCGGCCCATCATGGTCGCAGAAATTCTCGAGGTGCTCGCTCTCAAACCTGGCGAAGTTGCAGTCGATTGCACGCTCGGCTTCGGCGGCCACGCTCGGGAACTCCTCGCACGATTGCAACCGGGCGGAAAACTTTTCGGCCTGGACGCAGATCCGATTGAACTGCCGAAGACACTGGAGCGGATACGCGGCCTGGGTTTCGGCCCTGAGGAGTTCACAGCTCATCGCAGTAATTTCGCAGGCCTGCCCAAGGTCCTCGCGGAGACAGGAGTCGAAGGCGTGGACATGGTTCTTGCCGATCTTGGCGTTTCCTCGATGCAACTGGACGATCCCTCGCGCGGCTTCTCCTTGAAGCTCGATGGCCCGCTCGACATGCGGATGAATCCGCAGCGCGGCCAGCCGGCCTCTGCGCTGTTGGAAAAAATCCGCCCCGACGCCCTGGCGATGCTGCTGGACGAAAATGCGGACGAGCCGGAAGCCGTAGCCGTGGCAAATGCCCTCGCGGGTAAACGATTTGAAACCACCACGGCGCTAACGACCGCGATTCGCTCACTGCATTTGAGAGCCGTTGGCGAAGCTCGCGAACTGACCGTGCGCCGCGTCTATCAGGCGTTGCGCATTGCGGTGAACGACGAGTTTTCCTCGCTGGACAGCTTTCTGAGGATTCTGCCGTCCTGTTTGAAACCTGGCGGAAGGGTGGCGATTCTCACATTCCATTCGGGCGAAGATCGGCGCGTGAAAAAGTCGTTCGAGGCCGGATTGCGCGCCGGGAATTATTCAGAGATTGCGAACGAAGTCATCCGGCCATCGGCCGAGGAGCGGCATTCCAATCCGCGCTCGTCTCCTGCAAAGCTGCGTTGGGCGAGGGTGTGAAGCCACAAAGAACCACAGAAGCACAGCGTGGCGAAGCAGCAATCAGCCGGACTGCGAGCGGTCCCGCGCTCGCAGCGTTCCGCCAACCAGAGAGACGTTGAACATTCCGAACGCGCCTCTCCTGATCCAACCGCTGCGGACGGGGGACCGTCCGCGCTCCGGGAGGGTGACGACTTCTATTCTTGTGCCTTTTTGTGGCGTCAATCCAGACCTCGCTCCAGCAGATCATCCTCGTCGAGTCCGAGGTAGTGACCGAGTTCGTGGAGGTACGTGGTGAGAACCTCGTCCAAAAAAATCTCCTCATCCTGTTCCGAAAACTCCCAGAGGTTCTGAAGATAAAGAATGATCTGGGGCGGCATCGGCACATGCTGCTCCTCGGTGAACGCCGCTCCGGTGAAAAGCCCCAGCGTATCCGGTGCGATCCCGTCGGCAATCATTCCCGCATGCGGCACTCGTTCAAACGTGATGGCCAGCTTCCTCGCCCGCTCGCGCAGGTCAGGGGGAAGATCAGCCAGCGTGGCTTCGATCTCCTCCATCGCCAGCGCTGACAGTTTCGTCCACTCGGCAGTATCGCTCACGAGCCTGATTTCTTTCGGGCACGGGTTTTCTGGAAGGCGCGGAGTGTGGCAGGATTCTTTTCAAAATAACCCGCCAGATCCGAAAGCATCTCAAGGGTTGCCGGGCTCAGATGATGTTCAATGCCTTCGATGTCCTCCCCCTGGGTGGCCGCATCAAGACCGAACAATGAAAAAAAACGGGAGAGCGTGGCATGACGGTTCTGGATGTCACGCGCCACACCGCGACCCTTGTCCGTGAGAATGAGACCGCGATACTTCTCGTATTCCACATAGCCCGCGCGACTAAGCTTTTGGACCATCACGGTCACCGACGCTGCGCGAACCTTGAGCGATGCGGCAATGTCCGCCACGCGCGCATAGCCCTTGGCCTCGATCAATTCATGTATGCGTTCGAGATAATCTTCCGCGCTCTGGCTGGGGCGTGTCATCGCTGGCATTGCCTGCGGATTAAACACGGTTTCGCCCCTGCGACGAAAGCAAATGTTTCTGGCTTCCTACAGGTCCTGACGCAAAAAATAAAGGTGCGGAGACGCAGGAGAACACAGACAACCTCCAAAAAGAGACGGACGACGACTCTCCCTCCTTTCCCTCGCCCATCGGATGGCATTGCCAACCGTCAGCCCGGTCAGGGGAATCATCGTCAGCGGAATAAAGTCCGAGACGTTCCCGGAGTGCGGACGGTCCCCGTCCGCAGCGCGTGAACAGGGAGAGAGGCTCGCGAATCAATCGGCGTCTTCTGGTCTGGCGAAGCGCTGCGGGCGAGGGACCGCCCGCGCTCCATTCCGAGCGCCAGCGGCGCGACATATTTGTAGAACCCCACCCACAAAGAAATCATAAGCTCCGCTCGGAGCGACATCGTACCATCGCACCAAACAATGATGCCGCTCCTGGCGGAGCTTGTGCTTTTGCCGCGACGAAACTACAAATATCTCGGCCCTGACGGGCTTTCTCGGCGTCTCGGTTTTGAATCAGAAACACGGCCTTTGCAAACGGCCGGGCCTTGGGTATCTTGCAGCCATGAGCACGGTTCAAGAAATCGAAGCAGCGATTCCTCGATTGTCGCGCGCCGAAGTGGAAGCGGTTCGCGCGTGGATTGATGACTTCCTCGAAGATCAGCTTGAACTGACCGACGAGGTGAAAGCCAAGCTCGATCAATCCCGCAGCGAAATCGCCTCTGGTAATTTCACAACGCGCCAGCCCAAGTGAGCCGTGGCCGCCGCGCTCCAAATCTGGTCACCCACCTTCTCCCGCTCCTTCGACGAACTGCCGTGAGCCATCCGCGAAACCGTGCAACGCAAGGTGGATGAAATGAGCACGCGCCTGGAATCTTTCCCGCACAAACGATTGCAAGGCCGTCCGGAATTCAAACTGCGCGTGGGTGATTATCGTGTGCTCTACGAATTTGACGCAAAGCTTGGTCGTATCCATCTCCACTATGTCGGCAACCGCCGTGAAATCTACAAGCGGAGTTGAGATTTAATCGGTGTGGACAGACGGTGCGTTTTTTACTTCACCAGCTCTTCCGCAATCTGCACGGCGTTGAGCGCGGCGCCTTTGAGCAGTTGATCGCCGCTGACCCAGAAGCACAGGCCGTTGTCCAATGCGCAGTCCAGACGAATGCGGCCCACTTCGCAGTTGTATTTCTCGGAGGTGAACAGCGGCATCGGATACTGCTTGTTTTCAGGGTCGTCAACGACATCCAGGCCGGGAGCTTTCTTCAGCACCGCGCGAGCGGCTTCCACCGTCACGGGCTTGTCGAACTCCGCGCTCACGGCAACCGAGTGCGAGCGATACACAGGCACGCGAACACAGGTGACGCTGGCGCGAAACGCCGGATGATGCATGATCTTGCGGCCTTCGTTCTCCATCTTCATCTCCTCCTTGGTGTAACCCGTGGGCAGGAATGAATCCACGTGAGGCAACACGTTGAAGGCGATCTGGTGCGGATAAACCTCCTTCGTCACCGGCTGCTTGTTCACAATCTGCGATACCTGACGTTCCAGTTCTTCCAGCGCTTTGGCGCCCGTGCCGGAAACCGCCTGGTAGCTTGATGCAAAAATGCGCTTCACCGTGAAGGCCTGATGCAATGGATACAACGCCATGAGCGTGATCG
>CAYSDO010000004.1:0-37135 GCA_964429665.1 uncultured Bifidobacterium sp. | reverse complement strand
GTTGGACGACCTTGGGAAATGGCAGGTTGCGCCAGCGCCAGAACTTCGGCGCGGTGGGGCAGGTCACCCGCGCAATGGTGGTGGTGCAACCGCTGTGATGAATTGTGATGCATTGAAGTTCTTCACTGGTGAGCGGGAGTTTGCACGAGAGACAATCACCAGAGCCGGTGAGCAGCGAACATGTTGCCTCGACGGAAGATTGCTGTACGCGTTCAAATTGTTCCGTGATGCGCTGGCCGAGTTTCTCAGCGTTGGTTGGGCCGAGTGTGGCCACAGATATTTTCTGGTGCGTGCGATCAATGGTGACGGCTTCGAGTGCAGGTTCTTCAGCGAGTGTGCTGACAACGGAGCGCGCCAGACAAATGCCTGTTCCGTGGTCATCTCGATTCGTCGATGCTGTCTGGCTCATACGCCTGAGTTACTCGTAGCATAACGGTCGGTGCTCGACGATTGAATTCTGATCACTCCGCTCGCAGTGAACCGCGATGAACCTGCATGCTCGTGCCAAAGCAATGATGGTAGTCCAAGTTTCGCGTTGAGGCCTCAGGAGTGTAAATTATGGCACCAGCTTCTTAAACTCGGGAGTTGTTCGGATGGGATTGAACTGCTGGTCTGTGCGTATTTTGGCGACCAGGTCAACAGCCTTCGGATTTTTGGCGAGGCGTGCGCTGTTGGCGACGAGACAATTGGAGAGCGCCGGGATGGAATCGGCAGGTTTGCCAAGGCTTACCCGCAGTGCTGCAAGGTCATACCACGCCTCGGGTTCGTTCGGCATCAGTTCGCAAAGTTTTTGAAGCGGGGTTTCAAGTCTTTGGTATTGTTGCAAACTCATGTAGGCCTGAATGACGGCATGAACAGCGTTTGCGGGAACGCCGGGACGCGCCACGATGCCGTCAAGAAGGGCATACGCCCGGTCCTGCTGACCCAGATTCATGTAGCTGGAGGCGAGATTGAGGACGGCTTGAAAGTTGGTTGGATGCATCCGGACGTCGTCTTCGAGCTTCTGAAGATTTGCTGTGACCTTCTCATACTCCCCGGCGCTTTGGCTTGCCCCGCGCAGTTTGTTTACAAGGTCAATGACCTGTCCATTGTAGGGATCGAGCTTTTTACAGGTCTCGGCGATGGCGAGAGCATCCTCGAATCGTGGCTTGATGGGAAACGGCGGTTGCACTAGGAGGTTTATGTAACGGAACACGGCTTCCGGGCTGTACGGGCAAAACGCGAAGGCCTGTTTGAAAACGAAGTCCGTTTCCTTGTAGAGGCGGCGCAGTTCGGTCTCGTTGCGGGGACGGAACTCGGGTGGGATTTGTGGGTTTATGCGCCATGCATAAACGCCGCCGATGGAACTCCGGAGTTTTGAGAATGCCTTCTGGGCCTGGTCATCGCGCACGAATTTGGGATCACCTTTGAAACTGCTGAGGTCGCGCTTAAGATAGGTCTTCTCAACCCAAGTGACGATGTCCTTGACGGGGGTGTCGTAAGTGATCCAGTTGCCGATGAGTCGCTCGGAGTATTGAGACCAGAAATAATGATCGCGATCCAGAATCTCCTCGGAAAGCGCTGGGAGCGGCTTGCGATTGATTTTCATGATCACGCCGGAAGGCGTGAGGTGCGGATACATCCAGTCTAGCGGGAAACTTTCTTCGACGTAGAAATCATTGTCCGGATTCTTGTCGAACATGACCTTGGTAAGAAGTCCGTTGATTGCCATGACCGCAACCTGGCCGGAAACCTGCACGCGACCGTCAATGACTCTCACGTCCTCGCCCGGTCGCAACTGGCCCGCCTGCAAACGGCGCTGGGCATCCTGCAGATACTCGCTGAAACATTTCTGGGAGTCTTCCGGCGTGGCGATGTACATTTCCTTTTTCGGATATACGCCTTCTTCGCGGCGACTCTTTTCAACAGCCGCACCGAGTGCAGTGAAGGGTTTATCCAGCAGCAGGGAGGCGGCACTGGCGATGAAGTTGGTGGAGTAATTCTGCTCACGTTCTCCCGGGCCGCGCAGCAGTTCCTGGAAGAACGGTGAGTCGTACTTGTACTGCGTGCTGCGGTTGTAATGAGCGCGGATGTAATTCAGATACGTGCCGTCCGCGAGTGCGTTCTGCGTGATGATGTAGACATCGCGGCGGTCATAGAGCGGGTCGGTATCCTTTTTGCACGACGGCGGAATGAAGCTTTCGCAAAAGATTGTGTACGTCGGGCAGAAACGTCCGGGATCGGTTCCACCGTAGAGGATGGTGTCGCGCGTCATCTCGGGATAGATGAGCTTTGCCTTTGCGGGATCCTTCATCATCTCGGCGCGGAGCTTGGGGTCGTAACTCAGTTTTCCGTCCGGGCCGGTGAACGGTGGCGTGAACATGTCGTGGCCGAACCAGTAGCCGAACATGTGTCCGCGTTGTTCGTTCTCGAACCAGTGCGACATCACGGAGTGCATCGGCATGATCGCGAACGCGAGCAGGACGATGCCCAGCGGCGCGCGTTTGCGCCAGAGTATGAACGCAATCGTCAGAACCACGGCCATGCCGAGCAGGATGAGATTTGCAAAGACCGGCAGTGCATACTGTCCGGGATGAAAAGCCTTTGACAGCGAGGCGAAGAAGACGTTGATGCCCGTCATGCCGGCGGTATCGCCGCGCAGGGTGACAATAGTCAGTGCCACGGAAATCAGTGACGCGATGCCGCCTGTGGCGAGCGGGATGGTGCGGTCGCCGCTATCGTTGCTTTTGCCGGTGAGATGAAAACAGACCGCTGCAAAGAGCCAGCATGCAATTTTGGCGAAGCCGATGATGGAGGATTGATCCACCCCGGATTCCTTGGTGTTGAACATTTCCAGGCCGAAGAACAACGAGCCGCAGCCGATGACGCCAAGGCCGATCAAGGCCGGCAGATCCGATTTTGCGTCCGATTCCGCGAGATAAAATCTATAGATGATCAGGCCGATGCTGGCGATGCAGACTGCTATGAACGTGTAGCGGACAAAAGTGTGGACAGAACCCGCGAGGCGCAATGCCTGTTGCGTGGCGGCGTCACTTTGTGATTCGCCGAGGAGCGAATGTGTGTTGACGGCCAGCGCAAAGATCGCGAGGTCAATTGCCACAAGTCCACCGATGATCGCAGCGCGTCGGAAGGACTGGTAGTTCGTTGCCAGATCGGCTGCGATGAGAGACAGCCCGTAGCCCACGCCCATTGAGACGAGAACGTGCGATGCCGTGAAGAACACGCGGATGAGTTCGCGTGCCTGCCGGTCCGGGGGTGGGTTGAGCAGGTAGATGAGGAATGGTCCAAGCGTGATGAAGATGGCGCCCATGCCGATGACGATGGCGCGTTCGCGTTTTTGCATACGCCAGACGAACATGAACACAACAAGGGCGATGAGGATATAAACCCAGTGAAATTCCTCGCTCAAGCCGTCGAGATACAGCCAGACCTGCCGCGTATAGGTGGAGATCAAGCTTTGGATGTAATCAAAGGCGTTGTCTCCGGTGCCGGAGGTGGGATGAATTTTTTCATACTGACCGCGTGTCAGGGCGTGGAAGAAACCCTCGACCGTGCGCGGATAGCCCCATTGCATCGGGGGATTCGTCATGCCGGAAATGGCCATCCAGAGATAGCACGCCGCGCCGACCGCGAATGCGCCGCCGCACGTGAGCGTGACGAGCCATTCGCGCGAGAGCGATTTGGTTTCCTTGATCATCTTGAAGTAGAACGCGCCGCCGGCAATGGTGAGCAGCGCAAAGAAAATCTTTGCAGCATCCGACTGGCTGAACTTGGTGATGTAGCTGGTCACCGAGCCAAACCACAGCGCTGCACACACGATGACGCCGAGGAGCACGACGTCGCGTTTGATTTCAATGGCTTTCAGTTTTGTGGTGATCGCAAGCCATACCCAGGCCGCCGCCGAGGCGATGCCGATGGTGTTGAAGACGAAATAGACGGGGGCGTTGCCTGTCAGGACTCCGGCGTAGCCGAGTTCGCCCGCCACCAAGCCGCCGACATAACAGATGGTGTTCCAAAAAAACAAATCCCGGGCAAGTTTGGGATGCACTGCCAGCACCCAAGCCTCCATGCCCAGCGCAATGACCAACAGGGATTGGTGGTTGTTGACGCAGATGCCATACATGAAGAACGCCAGATAGAGATAACGGAATTGATGTGGTGCGTACGTCCAGCGAAGTAAACCAAACAACACTCCCATCAGCGACAGCACGCTGAGTGAATACACTTCCACGATCACCGACTGGCTCCACATGTAGCCGTTGAAACCGAGCATCATGCCAGCGACAAATCCCGCCGCGATGCAGATGGCGGCCTCCCAGCGCCGGCTGATTTCCTTCAACCCTCCGATGCCTTCCATCATCATGCTGCTGCCGCGCGAGACGAGCAACGCAAGCAGGCCGCACCCGAACGCACCCGCTGTGGCGCTACCCAATGCAACGCGCCATGCGATGTTGCTGACCGGCAGGAGCGTCCACAGCCACGTGTAAATCGTCCACACCGGATAACCTGGTGGATGCGGAATACCCGCGTAGTACGAGGCCGTGGCGAGTTCACCACAATCTTCGAGGGTCAGGTTCGGCGCCAAAGTGTGATAGTAACCAAGCCAGACCAGAAGTGTGGTGAGGGTGAACGCGAACCAATCAATCCTGCGAAACAACGGCGGGGTGTGGCCGGGGATCGTTTCAACAGGTTTCGGGGCAGGAGGTGTTGCGGTCGGGGCGGCTGTTTTGGCAGCGGGCGACTTCGATTTATCGTTGCTCATCTTTTAATTCGTTCCCTTAAGGGGCGTCAGAGAGCCGATACTAGACGTGAAATTGACCGCCTTTGTCCATTCAAAAGTATCCAGCCGGTTGGCCGAGCGTTGGAAACTGCCCGGCAAATATGGGGCATAACTCTGGTTGCTCATTGCCGCCGGGATCATTGCTGACTCACGCGTTTCCCCTGCCATTACGGGGTTCTCGGGTTGATGCGATGTCATCATCACCATCGCCACGCAAACTGTGGCGGGCACCAGCCACGCCAGCAGTTCAGAGCGATACTCCGCCGCGCGATGAGGGAACAACCGTCGTTCAAGCGCCGGTGACGGGCGGCGCGGCTTCCACGACCTCAACTGCTCCTCCAGTGATTTCATTTTCTCCATAAGTCATTCCTTTCATGCAGGCCCGAAGTTTTTCCAGGCCATAACGGTAACGCCCCGCCGCCGTGTTTGGCGACACCCCGATCAGTTCCCCGATCTCCTCGAAGGTGAACTCGTGCCACAGCTTCAACACCAGCACCTCCCGCTGTGGCACGGGCAAATCCTCCAGGCACTTCATCGCCGCGCGCTCGAATGGTGATTCGTTTGCGCCGCGTTCAAACCATCGGTGTGATTCCATCTCCCTTGTCAGCCGTCGCCATAACGAGCGCCGGTAATTCAGTGCGCGATTGCGAAAGCTGCGGGTGCAGTAATGTTCCGCCTGTTCCGGCGGCGATTCTCGTTGCAACAACGCCACGAAAGTTTCCTGCACCACGTCCTCCGCTTCCGCATGGGAAAGACCGAGGGCGCGACCGTACAAAACCAGTTCGGTCGCCTTCGCCTGATACAGTTTTTCGCACCAGGCAGGTGTCGGCCCTGCGTTCACTCTCACCCCATAGACACCGTTCCCGGCGGATTTGTATAAAAAAACTTCCAAATCGCTTTCAAGGGGGTGCTTGTCGGTTCATTGTTCAGTTGAATTGCCCGGCGGCTGCCGTGCGTTTTGGATTTTCTTTTGGACTGAAGCGGGTTAGGAATGTGAGGCAATGCAACTCGTTGCCGGCATCATCACCATTTCGGATCGTGCGTCGCGCGGTCAATACGACGACCTTGGCGGACCTGCGCTGAAGAAGGCGGCGCATGATTACGGTTGGCGCGTGCTCGTTGAGTCACTCGTGCCGGACGAGAAGGCGGAGATTCAGAACGCGATCCGCCAGCAGGTAGCGAAGGGTTGCCAGCTCGTTCTCACAACTGGAGGAACAGGTGTGGCGTTGCGCGATGTGACGCCTGAAGCTGTGCGGGAAATTGCCGTGCGCGAACTGCCCGGCTTCGGCGAAGTGATGCGCGCGGAGTCCATGAAGATCACGAAGAACGCGATCCTCTCGCGGGGACTGGCCGCCGTGGTCGGCAATGCGCTGGTGATATGCCTTCCGGGAAAACCCAGTGGTGCTGTGGAATGTCTCGGCTTCGTCGTCGGGGCCATTCCGCATTGTGTCGAGGTGTTGCAGGAAGTGCCGACGAGTTGTTAGGGGCAAACGTGGAGCGCCGGCATCCTTGCCGGGGGGCGTGCGCTTAATTTTTAACCCGGAAACTCGCCGGCGAGACGCCAGCAGTCCCAGAATTGCGCGGCAGTTTCAGTCACCCCGCCCGCACCTTCAAGATTGACCCGGACAACTTTGGTGGCTTAACTGCGGGCATGAAATTACTGCTTAGCGTTGTTCTTCTTGTCGGATTGATTGGTGCGGGCTGCGAGTCCGGTCCAGCGGTCAGGCGGGTTGATATTTCGCGTTCGAAAGCGCCGCGCAAGTCGCCGCCTTCGTCCGCGCCGCAAGCGGAGGTACAACCCAAGGCCGCCATCGTTACTCCTGCCAATCTTCTCACCGCAAAGGTTGTCTCCTATAATGAAGCCGGGCGTTTTGTGTTGTTGAGTTTTCCGGTGGGGCAGATGCCTGCGAACGATCAGATGCTGACGATCCATCGTGATGGAAAAAAAGTTGGTGAAGTCAAAATCACCGGGCCGCGCAGTGATCAGAGAATTGTGGCTGATCTAGTAAGCGGCGAAGCCCATCCGGGCGACGACGTGCGCGAGCCGTGAGCAATTCCCGGCTTGCAGATTGGTTGGGGTTCCCGGCGCGTGACGGTCAGACGCGCAGATGTGATGTCGGCTTTATGATGTTTTCCCGTCGGGTCCGCTTCCAATTTCATGTCGCATTTCTGTCCGTGCTGCTCATGGTTGTTCAACTGTCAGCGCAGCCCTTTACCGTGCAAGGGCCGGGCGTGAACTCGAACGACTTCCGCGTCACCACGTTCGCGAGCGGGCTGAGTTTTCCGCTCGGCATGGCTGAACTGCCGGATGGTTCGTTGCTCGTGACGCTGGTTCAGAACGCAAGTTTCTCCAGTGGCACCAATCCTGGGAGACTGGTTCGGTTCACCGACGCAGACGCCAATGGCATTGCCGACGGCGCGGGAACGATTCTTTACAGCAATCTGCCTCCCGCGCTGACATCGGTGCGGGTGGCTGGCAACCTGGTTTTCGTAATGGGCCGGCCGCATCCGATCACCGTGTTGCGTATGGGCGCCACACCCGCCAGCCCGCTGACGTTCGCGGGAAGGTTGATCATCACCTATCCGAGCGGCTGGACCATGCATCAACATTCCGAACTCACCGTGCGCAAGTCTCCCGGGTTCACCAACCGTTACGACCTGTTCTTTCAGACCGGCGCGGAAAGCAATTTCGCCGCAACCACCCGCACGGCCACGCTGACGAACGAAAACATCTCCGGCGCTTCCGGCATTCTTCCGGGTGACTCAATCCAGATGATCACTCTCATTGACGACGGCGCGACGCTCACCGCCACCAACCTCACCCGGATTGCATCAGGGTTGCGCAACCCGGCAGGTTTTGCCTTTCAACCTGCGACCGGTGATTTCTATTTCGAGGACAATGGTATTGACGGACTCGTGGACGGCAACGAACCGCATAGTGCCGACGAATTGAACTTCATAGCGCGAACCAACATCGGCGGCGCGGTGGACTTCTTTGGTTTTCCGTCAAACTACACCTCGTATCGGACCAATGTGTTCGTTGGAGGTGAGGGCATTCCTCCGCTGATTGCGTTCCAGCCGATACCCAATCCGTTCACGGGCCGCGAAAGCGAAGGGGCGAACCAGATCACTTTTGCGCCGCCGGGATTTCCAAATGGACTCAACACAGGAGTGTTCCTGGGATTCCATGGAAAATTCAGCCTTGCCGGAACGGCCAACGAAGAAAACCCGCTCGTTTATGCGGATCCGGCGACGGGTGGTTATTTCCATTTCATTCTCGGCCAGCAACCCGGCATCGGCCATCTGGACGGATTGCTTGCGACGCGGGATTCGCTCTTCGTTGCTGATCTGGTCACCACGGGCAGCACCAGTTCAGGTTTGGGAGCAGGCGTGATTTACCAGATCAAATCATTGCTTCCTCCAACGCCCCCAACGCTGGCGATTCGTCGCGTCGGTGCCCAGTTGGAGTTGACCTGGGATCGCGGTGTGTTGCAGGAGTCCGTCGAAACCTCCGGTCCATGGACTGACGCGACCGATGCATTCTCACCGATGCAGCTTTCGCCTGATTCATCGAGGAAATTCTTCCGGTCGGTTTATTGAGAAGTGAATGAGCCTTGTCAGACCATGATTAAAAGAGTCGCAGGCATTTCCGGCATCACCTTTGCACTCGTCCTGGTATGGAAGGTGGCGTTGCTCGTGTTCACGGCGCAACCCATTCCGGCAAACGACTCATTTTTTTACGACGGCGCAGTTGTGAATGAGTTGTTGCACGACAACTACGTCAATCCTTCACTCGTGAATGTGCTGCCGATTTCGGCAAACGAGGTGTACTGCGCCTACCCACCGCTCTACCACCTTGTGCTGTTCGGATGGATGAAACTTTGCGGGACAAGCGCGCTGTCTCAGATGTGGCTTCATGTTTTGCTGTTCGGAATGTTCGAACTCGTGTTGCTCGCGATTTTTCGCCGTCTCAAAACACCCGCAGCCTGTGTGAACCTCGCCGGGCTGTTCCTGTTCTCAATCACGTTCCATGACCGGCCCGACAGTCTGGCTCATGTGCTGGGAATTGCCGCGGTGTATGCGGTGATTCGTTCACGACGGTCGCTCGATGAGTCAGCCGCCGAATCCAGACGTGCGCGTTGGACGTGGATTGCGGTCGGGCTGAACGTGCTGACGCTTTGCACGAGTTTACAGATTGGCGGTTTTTACCTCGTGCTGATTTGTTTGTTGCACGGTTTGTGCAAGGCGCGCGGCGGCGAGGCGCTACCAAGGCTGGCGATTATTACAACGTGGCTCATTCCCGTTGGGCTCATTTGTGCGGTGATGTTTGGAGCGCCGCTGCTCTGGGCCGGCTTCAAGGAACATGCACAACTCACCCCCACGTTCCTCGGTCTTCACGCTCCGAGCGGATCCGATATTCTGAAAGTCATTCGCACGGTGCCGGCAATGCTGCTGGTCGCGGTATGCATCCGCTGGGTCAAAGGGCAGGGTGGCGTCAAGTTGTCGAACCCATTTCTGCTGGTGCTTATCGCGGGCATCGTGTCGTCGCTCGCCGTGCTGGCAGGAGCGATGACGTTGCTGACTGCAAACCTTGTTGCCATTGCGAACTACGCGCAACCGCTCGTCGTGGGTTGTTTCCTGGCCATTGCCGCCGGTGGAAACGGCGGGAAACAATTACCGCGATGCGTTGTCGCCGGTGCAGTTGGCTTGACGCTGCTCGTTTCAGTTCGCGCCATCGGGATGACGACGTGGGGCGTGATGTGCAGTCGGGATGTGAGTTACGCTACCGCGCTGACCCATGTGAACAAAACTCTTGATGTTATACCCCTCCACAGCAAAGTCGTGGTTTCATCCGCGTTTCTTTACGACGTCGCCCAGCGTGAGAATCTGCACTGGATTCATTCAGACTGGCCGTCACCTCCGAGTTCGACGAATCGTGACTGGGTACGCGACGTGTTGGTGAAAATGAAGCCTGCCGCCCTGGTGCTTACGCAATTTGATTACTATCGCCGGTATGAGCCGGTGATCAATGCTCTGGCGAATCAACCGGCGACCGTGACTGTGACCGTTCGCAACTTTGCGAAGACACCTGCGCCGGATTCCATCCCTTCGATGCAGAAAGTGGTTCAGCACATCTCGTGGGCGCCTGTGGTGGTGGAATTGTCATGGAAGCAACCCACGGAAACGAAGTAGAATCTTCCTCGCGTTTGGACCGTTCAAAATGAAAACCATCAAGCTCGGAAACAGTTCACTTGTCAGCAGCCGCCTCTGCTACGGCTGCTGGCGCATTGCGGGCGACCGCAATCAATTCAAGACTCCTGCCGAAGCGGATGCCGCAGGGCGTGCGGCGCTCGTTGCCGCATACGAATCCGGCTACACGCTGTTCGACGGCGCCGATATTTACGGCGGCGGACGTTGCGAGGAAATTCTTGGCAGAACCTTGCGCGAGGTTTCTGGGATGCGCGGGAAGATTCTCGTCGCCAGTAAATGTGGAGTACGCCACGCAGGCTTACCGACTCCCGATTCGCCGGGACGTTACGACTTTTCGGCGGAGCATATCGTCCAGAGCTGCGAGCAATCACTCAAACGCCTCGGCATCGAGACCATTGATCTCTACATGCTGCACCGTCCGGATTATCTCGGCGATCCGCACGAGATCGCCGGTGCGTTCGCCCAACTCTACGACGCGGGCAAGGTGCGGTTCTTTGGTGTGAGCAACTTTCGTCCGTCGCTCGTGAGCGCGTTGCAGGCGGCTTGTCCTTTTCCACTTGTGGTGAATCAGGTTGAAATCAGCCTCGCGCAACGTGCAGCGTTTGAGGATGGCACACTAGATCAGTGTCTGGAGAAGAACATCGCGCCGATGGCGTGGAGCCCGCTGGGCGGTGGTCTGCTTGGCGACGGTGCGAAACGTTTGCTGCCCGCGCAACAAGGTTACAAGCCCGACGCTATCGTGAAGGTTCTTGATGAAATTGCCTCAGCTCGCTGCTTGAACAGAACATTGATCGCCCTCGCGTGGCTGTTGAAACATCCGGGCAAGATCGTACCTATCATCGGGACGACGAATCCAGAGCGAATCCGTGAAGCGGCGAAAGCGGCGGAGTGTGAATTGAGCCGCGAGGATTGGTATCGGCTGTTCATCGCCGCGCGCGGTGAGCCGCTACCATGACTTTCTACGCATTCTCATCAGATATTACTCATGAGCCAGACTTCCGACCAACGTTCCACTGACTTTCTCAAGATCGCCGACCATTTCAAACTCGGCGCTCTCACCACGGAATCTTCGCACCCGGTGACTGCGAATCTCAGTGACGTGGCGCGCAAAGACATTGCCGCAGGCATGAAACTATTGTTCGACGTGGACGACGACGTGGTTCGGAAGTATCGCGAGTTTGCCGGGTCCGACCGCGCTCGGAACACCGCGGACATTGTACTCGCCGCACTCAGGAACGGCGGAAATCTTTACTTCACTGGCTGCGGCTCGACGGGAAGATTGAGCATCCAACTCGCATCCATCTGGCGCGATTTTTGGCAACGCAGCGGTTTGGCCGCAGCGAAGGATTGGGAAAACCGCGCCCTACCCGTGATGGCCGGCGGCGACTTCGCTTTGATCAAAGCGGTGGAAGGCTTCGAGGATTTCACCGCGTTCGGTAAAAAGCAGATTGGCGATCTTGGCGTGTGCAGCAAGGACGTTGTGTTCGCCATCACGGAAGGCGGCGAAACCTCCTTCGTCATCGGCACAGCGTGGAAAGGTGTTGAGGTCGGCGCGAAAGTGTACTTCGTTTACAACAACCCCGACGACGTGTTGTGCCAGCACGTGCAGCGGAGTCGCGAAGTGATTCAAGACGTGCGCATCGAGAAGGTCAATCTCACGACGGGGCCGATGGGCATCACCGGCTCGACACGGATGCAGGCGACTTCGATTCAACTCGCGGTGCTCGTGACGGTGCTGGAAATGGTCGTGCGCGAGCTTACTGGTGGGTGGGGCGAGCGTACCCGCGAGCCATCGGGCGGATCGGGGAAAGGCTCGTCAGTAGCCTCGCCCCACCTATCGGATTCGAACACGGTGTCGCAGGATTTCTTTGCCAAGCTGGTCGAACTTCACGCCACGTTGAAGTCGCCCGCGGTGCTGACGCAACTTGCCAAGCTTGTCGCGATGGAGGAATCCGTCTATCGCGCCGGGCGGAAGAACAATTATTTCGCAGACCTCGTGGGCATTGACATGCTCACTGATACGACCGAACGCTCGCCGACGTATTGCACGCCGCCGTTTCGCAAGTTCGATGACACGACTGCCACCGAGTCTTGGGCTTTTCTCTACGTGCCCTACGCAAACTCAGACCAGGCGTGGGAACGCGTTTGCAAACGCAAGCCGCGTTGTGTGGAGTGGAATCCTGAGGATGTGCGCGGTCTCGTCCCGGATGACAAATATACACGCACCGTGGAGATCATCGGCAAGATCAGTTATGCGGAGTTGATGCGCTTTCGCATTGGGTTGGATGGGATCAAAAACCGTCCGCTTGGCGCGGGCGACAGCGCAGTGGCGCTCGTGGTCGAAGCGGAAATAAATTCGTTACTCGCGCCGGATGGATTTCAGCGCACGCAACTGGAAGCCGCACGGAAAGCTGGCGCGAAGACTGGTTTGATTTTCGTCGGCAGCGCGGAGAGTTGTCGCGAGGTCGGTGAGTTTGCGGCGAAGTGGAATCCCGATTGCATCACCGTGCTCGTGCCGGTGACGCAAACGGATTTGCTGCTGAACGGCGTGATGCGCGTTGGTCTCAAGATGCTGCTCAACACACTTTCAACCTGCACGATGGTGCGGCTCGGTCGTGTAATGGGCAATTACATGATCCGGGTTGTGCCTAGCAATCTGAAGCTGGTTGACCGTGCAACGCGCTACATCCAGAAACTCAGCGGCTTGGATTACGTGGCTGCGAATCGGTTGCTCTTCGAAGTGATTGAATACGTCGAGCCACGCATGAAGGCGGATCAGGCGTATCCACCTGTGGTCGGCGTTAGCGTGATGCGCCATCGGCACGACTTGAGCAACGAAGAGGCGGAGAAGCGGTTGCTGGCGGAGTTGGGTGACAACTTAGGGTAATCACCAATTGATTGCTCACGGAATCTTCTAGGAATCCAACCACGGATACCACACACTTTCCCCCTTCGATTTATGGATTTGAAATTACCAAAACTCGGCGAAGGCGCAGATACTGGCGTTGTGGTGGGCGTCTTCGTGAATGAAGGCGACACGGTCACAAAGGACCAGACCATCATCGAGCTTGAGAATGAAAAAGCGGTGGCTGCCATTCCGGCCACTGCTGGCGGCGTCGTGGTCAAAGTCCATGTCAAAGCAGGCGACAAAATCAGCGTGGGCCAAAACCTCGTAACATTGTCCGGTGGCAGTGCGGCGGGAGTGCCGTCTTCTGTTGCGGCAAACCCCGCGGCTGTTAAACGATCTGCTCCCGAACCTGAAGTCGAGATCGAGGATAGTGCGGAGGTTGTAGAAGAAGATTCTTCCCAAAATGCTGGTGTGCCCGTTGCATCGCCTTCCCTGCGGCGTTGGGCGCGTGAGTTGGGCATCAACCTTGGCAAGATACGCGGCAGCGGCGCGGGTGGGCGCATCGAAATCGGCGACGTGAGGAATTACATCGTGCGGTTGCAGGCTTCCGCTGCGAAAGCCAAGGCTGCTCCGGCGGGAGTTTCACACGCTCCGGCAAAAGCGGTGGCCGAGCAGATTGATTTTTCAAAGTGGGGGCCGGTCACCAAGAAATCCATCACGCCGCTGCGACAGGTCATCGCCCGACGCATGTTGGAAAACTGGAATGCAATTCCGCACGTTACGCAGTTCGACGACGCCGATTTCACCCGGCTCAATGAGTTGCGGAAGAAATACGCCGCCGCCTACGAGGCCAAAGGCAGCAAGCTCACGCTCACGCCACTTGTCCTCAAAGCCGTGGCCGCGACGTTGAAGAAGCATCCGATCTTCAACTCCAGCCTCGACGAAGTGGCGAATGAAATAGTGCTTAAAGATTACATCCACCTCGGCATCGCGGTGGACACGGACGCGGGTCTGATTGTTCCGGTCATCCGCGATGTGGACAAGAAGAGCGTGCTTGATCTCGCGAAAGAACTCGAAGTGCTCGCGCAAAAAGCTCGTGACCGCAAAGTCAGCGGTGACGATCTCAAGGGCGGCACGTTCACGATCTCGAACCAGGGCGCCATCGGTGGCGCGCATTTCACGCCCATCGTCAACAAGCCGGAAGTCGCCATCCTCGGCCTCGGTCGCGGCGCGATGAAGCCGGTCGTTCGCGACGGCAAGATCGAAGCCCGCATGATGACGCCCATTGGCCTGTCGTATGACCATCGAGTCATTGATGGCGGCGGCGCGGCGCGTTTCACGGTTGATCTGCTTGATGCGCTGCAAAACTTCAGCGAGGACGTGGTAAAACTTTAATCTGCTTTTCAATTCATGGACCCGATCAAAACAGAAATCGTAGTCGTTGGTGCCGGCCCCGGCGGATATGCGGCAGCGTTTTATGCGGCGGACCTCGGCAAGAAAGTCATCCTCATCGAGCGCGACAAACGGCTCGGCGGTGTTTGCTTGAACCGTGGTTGCATCCCGTCCAAGGCATTGCTCTACGCCACGCATCAGATCACAGCGGCGAAAGAATCCGAACATCGCGGCGTCACGTTCACTGCGCCGACCGTTGATCTCGGCAAGATGCGCGCGTGGAAGGAAGGCATTCTCACCAAACTCGGCGGCGGCATCGCGCAACTTGCGAAGATGCGCAATGTCACGGTCATTCAAGGCAAGGCTTACTTTGAAGGCTCACAGACATTGCGCGTGGAAAATGAACAGGGGCAGCAGTTCGTCAATTATGAGACGGCCATCGTCGCGGTCGGCTCATTGCCAGCACTCCCCAAGGCATTCGACCTTGGCAATCCACGCGTCATGACTTCCACCGAAGCGCTCGACATTGAAGACGTGCCGGAAAACATGCTGATTGTCGGTGGCGGTTATATCGGCATGGAAATGGGAACCGTGTATGCGGCGCTTGGCAGCAAAATCACGGTGGTTGAAGCGTTGGACAACATTCTTGCGGGTGCTGATCCCGATCTCGCCCGCCCCGTCGTAATGGCAGCGAAAAAGGCATTCAAGGAAATCCGGCTCAAGGCAAAGGTCTTGAAAATGTCTTCCGCCGGGAAGCAGATCAAGGTGGAGATTGAGTTTGAAGGCAAGAAGGTTGAAGAACTTTACGACCGCGTTTTGGTTTCCGTCGGACGCGCGGCGAACAGCATTGACCTCGGCTTAGAGAACACCAAGGTCACGCTCGACGAAAAAGGTTTCATCAAGATCAATGCCCAGCAACAGACGAGCGACCCGCACATCTACGCCATTGGCGACATCGCAGGCGGAATCATGCTTGCGCACAAGGCGCACAAGGAAGGTCGCATCGCGGTGGAAACCATCGCGGGTCAGATCAGCACTTCGGAGAGCGTGGTGATCCCGGCGGTGGTGTTCACTGATCCCGAACTGGCATGGTGCGGATTGACCGAGGCCGAAGCGAAATCCAAAGGCATTGCGCACGAGGTCGTGAAGTTCCCGTGGGCGGCATCGGGTCGCGCCTTGTCATTCGACCGCACGGATGGCGTGACGAAGATGATCATTGATCCCGAGAGCGAACGCGTTCTTGGGGTTGGAATCTGCGGCGCCGGCGCGGGCGAGTTGATCGCCGAGGCGACGCTGGCCATCGAGATGGGCGCGACAGCGGAAGACATCGCGCTCACCGTGCATCCGCATCCGACGTTGTCTGAGACGTTGATGGAGTGCGCCGAGGCGTTCTACGGTCACGCGACGCATACGATGGCAAAGAAGCGTCACCAAACTTGACTTCGTTATTGAATCCCGAAATTTGGTCGGTAGTATCTTCGCGGGCTTGGATTTTTATTTCGGTCGGGGCGTAGCGTAGTCCGGCTAGCGCGCTTGCTTGGGGTGCAAGAGGTCGGGAGTTCAAATCTCCCCGCCCCGACCAGTTTTTTCTTACTTCTTCCTCAAATGCTCATGGTGGTTGCCGGGTGATTTTCTCCACTTGCTTCACTTCTGTTGTCCATGACCGACGGAAATACAAGGTCATTAAAGCGTGTCGCTCCCAAAAAAAACTTGTGTGCAGGGGCGGACAAGCGTAAAACGCCGCCATGAAATCTAAAAATCGCCCCATCGAATCCCAATCAGGCTTCACTCGCCGTCAATTTCTTTACACCACCACTTTTGCTGGCGCTGCGGTATTGACCGGTTGCGCAACGGCAGGCCCCCGTAAACTCTCGGCAGGTGACAAGCTGAACATCGGCGTGGTGGGCGCCGGTGGTAAGGGGTCGAGTGATACCGATCATTGCTCCGACGAAAACATCGTTGCGCTTTGTGATGTTGACACGGCCACGCTTGCGAAACGGAAGGAGAAATATCCGAACGCTCGCATTTATCAGGATTGGCGCGAAATGCTCAAGAAGGAGAAAACGCTTGATGCCGTCATTGTTGCCACGCCAGACCACATGCACGCGTTGGTGGCTGCGACGGCGATACGGATGGGCAAACATGTCTATTGCCAGAAACCTCTGGTGCAAACCGTTTACGAAGCCCGCCTGCTGCGCAAGCTTGCCAAAGAGCATGGAGTCGTTACGCAAATGGGAAATCAGGGCAGCGCGGAAGACGGATTACGTCGCGCTGTCGAGGTCGTTCAGGCTGGTGTGATCGGCCCGGTTCGCGAAGTTCACGTCTGGAGCAATCGCCCGGTCTGGCCGCAGGGACAGGATCGTCCGGCAGGATCAGATCCAGTGCCCGCAACTTTGAATTGGGACGGCTGGCTCGGACCGGCTCAATTCCGTCCTTTCAAGTCAGGTGTCTATCACACCTTCAACTGGCGCGGTTGGCAGGATTTCGGCACCGGTGCTCTCGGCGACATGGCGTGCCACACCGCCAACATGCCTTTCCGCGCGCTGAAGCTGGGTTATCCGACAGAAGTCGAGGCGACTTCTTCCGGGATCAACAACGAAACCTACCCACTCAAATCAAAAATCCGCTTCCAATTTCCAGCGCGTGAGAACTTGGTGCCGGTTACATTTTGGTGGTATGACGGCGGCAATCCCAAGCCGAACGATCCGTATCGTCACGACGGCAACAACAAACCCCCCGGCGAAGTCACCGCAGAAGTGGAAGCCATGATGGGATCAGTACCTGGCAGTGGTTGCATTCTCGTTGGCGATAATGGCAAAATCTTTTCACCGGACGATTACGGTGCAAACTTCTTCATCAAGCTCAAGAGCGACAAGGAATTTGTCCCGAGCAAGAACAGCGATGCTGTCAAAGCTGTCCCGCAGACCATCCCACGCAACGCTTTCACGGGCGACACGGACAAGCGCCATCACTTGGAATGGATTGCAGGTTGCAAAGGCGGACCAACTCCGTACTCCAACTTCGACATCGCCGCGTATCTCACGGAAATCATCCTGCTTGGTTGCGTCGCACTGCGCACCGGCAAGAAACTCGAGTGGGACGGGCCGAACATGCGCGCGTTGAACGCACCTGAATCGGCACAGTTCGTCAAACGCAACTATCGCAAGGGTTGGGCGATTTAGGCCCTCCTGCTGATGCCGGGCTGCGGTGTGCGTTGTGTTATCGAGCAGTTCGGACGTGAACCATAACCAAGGGGATCAAGACAAGCTCTTGATCCCCTTTATTTCTTAACGCTTCGATTACGGACAAAACCATACTGAAATAGGATTATGAAATACCTTTCCCAACTCAGATCGTTCGTTCTTGCATTTGCAGCTTGCGCATTCTTTATGACAAATACGGCTGCTGCTGTGGATGAAGATTTCAAACCCATCTTTGATGGTCACACACTCACTGGCTGGCTTGGACAGGACATGTCATTCTGGTCCATAGAAGATGGTGCGATCACGGGTACCATTTCCAAGGAGCACTCGCCCAAGTTGAATCAATACCTCATCTGGCAGGGCGGCCCGCTTGATGACTTTGAATTGAAATTAACTTTTCGCCTGCGCAGCACGAATTCCCCGTTGGTGAATGGCGGGTTCCAATTCCGCAGTCGCCGTCTTCCCAACGGCGACGTGGCGGGTTATCAGGTGGACAACAATTACAACCAGCCCTGGAAGGCGCGGCTCTACGATGAATTTGGCCGTCACGATCTCGCTTTGCAGGGGGAGCGCACCGTTTTCGACATCGAGGGCAACAAACACACCGAGAAGATGACGCTCGAACCGGGTGCGGATGATTTTCGGTTGGACGAGTGGCACGAGTATCATCTCATCGCACAGGGTCGAAAGCTCTCGCTGCGAGTCAATGGCAAGCTTATCTCTGAAGTTACAGACAATGACGATGACAGCTTCGAGCCGCTGGGCCTTCTCGCGATGCAGCTTCACACAGGCCCGCCGATGAAGGCGCAATTCAAAAACATCCTGCTCAAGCGACTTGTTCCTGACCGCAAACCCGACGCCCGGGAGACATTGCTCTCTGATGCCTCACTATCCTGGCAGCTCGGCGAACGTCTCAACGCCCACCAGCCTCCGCTCAAAGCCATCGGCAAGATTACGCCCGGGTTGCCCGCCGAAGGGCAGGGGGCACGCACCGGCGTGAAGGTTGCCAGACTCGAAGCTGCCTATTTCGATCTTCAGAAAGATTTGAACCAGCCAAAGCTCTGGAGCATTCCTGGCAATGCGCTTACCGTTTATCTTCGCGCACGGATGCCGGATGGTTCGTGGAACTCAGCCTTGATCGCAAAGCGCGGCAACCACGATGTCGTCAACTTCTGCATGTTCAGCACGGACCTGAAGGAAACACCCGGGCCGGATATCGGCTTTGAGTTTCACACCGAAAAAGGTTTCGTGGCTGTGAGCTTCCCGGTGTCGAAAGTGGAAGCCACGGGCTGGCTCGATCTCGTCGGACGTTACGATGGAAAATCCATCGCGCTGCTTTGCAACGGACGGGTCATGGCGGAGAAGCCTTGGTCTGGCGAACTGACTTCAAACAATGAACCCATCCTCATTGGCGCGGAAAGTTACGACGGCGAACCAAAACGGTTTTTCACCGGCGAAATGGAGGAGGCTGCGATCTGGCCGAGGGCGCTAACTCAAATCGAACTCGAGATGTTGATGTCTGCTCGCGCGAAATGATTGTACGTTGGAGACGCAAATCTGAGCTGCTTGTATCGCATTACACCAGCACAGCCTTGACGACATTGCCGTGAACGTCGGTGAGGCGGTAGTCGCGGCCTTGGTGACGGTAGGTGAGGCGTTCATGCTCGATGCCGAGGCAGTGTAGAATCGTCGCGTTCAAATCGTGAATGTGAACCGGGTCGCGCACGATATTGTAGGAGTAGTCGTCGGTTTCGCCGAAAACCATGCCGGGTTTGATGCCGCCGCCAGCCATCCAGATTGTGTAACAGCGCGGGTGATGATCACGCCCGTAGTTCGTCTTGGTGAGTTCGCCCTGGCTGAAAACGGTGCGTCCAAATTCGCCTCCCCAGATCACAAGCGTGTCATCCAGCAAACCGCGTTGCCGCAGTTCCTGAATCAGCGCGGCGGTGGGCTGATCGGTGTCGTAGCACTGGCTCTTGATGCCCTCGGGAAGTTTGTCGTGCTGATCCCAGCCTCGATGGTAAAGCTGGATGAACCTCACGCCGCGCTCGGCGAGCCGGCGCGCAAGAATGCAATTTGCCGCGTAAGTGCCAGGCTTGCCGGATTCGGGACCGTAAAGCTCGAAGGTGGCTTTCGGTTCTTTGGTAAGATCGGTGAGTTCCGGCACGGACGCCTGCATCCGGTAGGCGAGTTCGTACTGCGCGATGCGCGTCTGGATTTCCGGATCCTGATAATCCTTGAACTTCATCGCGTTCAGCTTCGCAACATCGTCCAGCATGGCACGACGGCGCTCGTTCGTGATCCCAGGTGGGTTGGAGAGAAACAGCACAGGGTCCTTGCCCGGACTGAAACGCACGCCCTGATGCACGGATGGCAAAAAGCCTGCGCTCCACATCCGCTCATGCAACGGTTGCGCGTTGGTCGGTCCGCTCGGGCGCGAGATCATCACAACGAAAGCGGGAAGATTTTGATTCTCCGTTCCCAACCCGTAGGACAACCATGATCCCAGCGATGGACGACCCGCCTGCTGGCTGCCGGTTTGGAGGAAAGTCATCGCGGGGTCGTGATTGATTGCTTCGGTGTGGAGTGAGCGGATGATGCAAAGTTCATCCACAACCTTCGCAGTGTGCGGCAGCAATTCGCTGAGCCATACACCCGCCTGGCCGTGTTGCTTGAACTCAAAGAGCGAAGGTGCGACCGGGAAATTCTTTTGGCCGGATGTCATGCCCGTGAGCCGCTGTCCACCGCGCACCGAATCCGGCAACTCTTCCTTGAAGCGATCCCGCAGGTGCTGCTTGTAATCGAACAAATCGAGTTGCGAGGGAGCGCCAGCCTGCGTGAGCCAGATGATGCGTTTGGCTCGGGGCGCAAAGTGGGGCAACACCGGCTTGGCTGCACCAGTCGCGCCAAACAATCTCGGATTCAACAGCGATGCCAGAGCCGCCGCACCGATGCCCATTGCCGCGCGGCCAAGAAAATGTCGCCTCGTCATCTGCATCGGATCGAATGGCTGGGAATTCATCGCGATCATTCCTTGGTGATTGTTTCGTCGAGGTTCAGCAGCGTGCTGGCAACAGTGGTGTAGGCCGCGAGTTGCACGGGATCAATCGCCGTATCCGCCTTCGTTTCGCCAACGGTGAGTAAACTTTCCGCGCCTGAACGATCGTTGCGGAAGCTTGCTTCCATCCGCAGCAAGCCTTTGACCAGCACCCGAAGTTCCTCCTTCTGCGGCTCCCGTCCGGTCGCCAGTTGGAATCCAAGCCGGATGCGCGTCTCTGGTTTGTCGCCGCCATGGCGCATCATGCGCTGCGCCAGGAAACGCGCCGCCTCCACGTAGGTTGGGTCGTTGAGGAGATTGAGTGCCTGCAATGGTGTGGTGGTGCGTGAACGTCGTACGGTGCAGGCTTCGCGGAACGGCGCGTCGAAGATCAGCATGGCGGGATTCGGGACGGAACGTTTCCAATAGGTGTAAAGACTGCGGCGATAAAGACTCTCCCCTTTGTCTTGAACATATTTGTCGGCGGACGAACCTGAGACTACCTGCTCGTAGAGTCCTGGTGGGTGATAAGGTTTTACAGAAGGTCCGCCAAGTTTTTCAACCAACAAGCCGCTCGCAGCCAGTGCTTGGTCACGGATCATTTCGGCGGAAAGCCGATGGCGTGGTCCACGAGCCAGCAGGCGATTGTCGGGATCCAACGAGTGCAACGCAGGCGTCGCGCGCGAGTCTTGCCGGTAGGTTGCGCTCATCACGAGTAACTTCACCATGCGCTTCACGTCCCAGCCAGTGCGGACAAATTCGTTCGCCAGCCAGTCCAGCAATTCAGGATGACTCGGCAATTCGCCGCGTGTGCCGAAGTCTTCAGCAGTCTTGACCAGGCCAGTGCCGAAAACCAATTGCCACAAACGATTCACCGTGACGCGAGCAGTGAGCGGATTGTTGGGTGACACGAGCCACTGCGCCAAACCCAGTCGGTTGGTGGGTTGTCCTGAGGGAAAAGCTGGAAGGTGTGACGGCGTTGCGGCGGTGACTCGCTCGCCCGGTTTGTCGTAAGCCCCGCGCATCAGCACGTAAGTGTGGCGTGGTTCGGCCAGTTCCTCCATGACCAGCGTGATCGGGATGGCCAAATCCGCCTCTTCAATTTGCTTCTTTAATTCCGCGACACGCTGCGTCAGTTGAGAATGCTCGGGGTGATGAGCCAGCCGGAAGTCATCCACCAATTTGTTCTCGTCGGTCTTCCGTTCTGCGGATGGCTTGGCGACAACGGTCAGAATCTCTGGCGGCAACAACAGCTCGGACGGAATATCGGTGGTCCGCAGCCGCAATTGCCATGCAGGGATGCGTCGCTCGCCCGAAAACTCCACTTCCAGTTTGACCAGCACACCGTTGCTGCCTTGCAAGATATTGGACAACTCAAAGACGCCTGTCGTGGTTTGACCTTCCTTTAGCGTGATTGACCATGTTGAGCTTTCCTTGTCGTCCAGAACTTTGGCGAGTTCGACGGCTGGTGCGGTGCCGGTCAAAGTAGTAGCACGAAGCGAAAGCGATTTCTTTTCCAACTCCGGAGTTTCAGCACGCATCAATCGCACGGTTCGGATTGAAAGTTTCTCAGAATTGTTCGTGCCGCTCCCTGGTGGTGCAGTCAGTTCCAATTGAATGGTCGAGAGCTGCGAAGCTTTGACGTGTGCGGTGATGATCGCTTTTCGCGCATCAGGTTTAAGTGCTGGCGAACGCACCCAGCCGCCGGGTTGGCTGATCGAAAGCGTGTTCGTGCCTGCCGTGGCGCTTAACGGTTCAGCGTCAGACCAAACCGGGACCGCGCTTCGCGCGCGGTTTTCCCATTCAGTGACGTCCGTGGCGCGAAATGTTGTCATCAGATTTGTGAGACGCTCATTTGCTGCCGATAGGTCGCGGTTTAATCCGGCGATTTTGGTTTCAGCCTCCGGCGTTGGCAGTTTCTGGTAGGGCGGGGTGTTGCGTCGAATAGGTTGACCGTAATCGCCAACACCTTTTTCCGTCACGTTGTGGAAGAAGGCAAACATGCTGTAATAATCCTTTTGGGTCAGTGGATCGTATTTGTGATCGTGACACCGTGCACAGCCCATGGTGAGCCCAAGGAACACGGTGCTGGTAGTCTCGACACGGTCAGCGCAGTACTCCGAGAGAAATTCCTCCGGGATGATGCCGCCCTCCTCGTTGATCATGTGGTTGCGGTGAAAACCGGTGGCGATCCTCTGATCCAGCGTGGGATGCGATAGCAGATCACCGGCGAGTTGCTCGACCGTGAACTCGTCGAAAGGCATGTTGCGATTGAATGCCTTGATCACCCACTCACGCCAGGCCCACATCTCACGATCTCGATCCACCTGGTATCCGTTGCTGTCCGCGAAGCGTGCGGCATCCAGCCAATCCTGCGCCATGCGTTCGCCATAACGCGGCGAGGCAAGCAGCCGGTCCACAAGTTTCTCATAGGCTTTCGGCGAACGATCCGCAACGAACGACTCTACTTCGGCGGGGGTTGGAGGGATTCCGGTCAGGTCGAGTGAAACGCGCCGGATGAGCGTAGTTGCGTCTGCCTCCCGCGATGGTTTGAGTTTCCTGGTTTCAAGCTGTGAGAGGATGAAACGGTCCACTGCGTTTCTCGGCCAGCTGGAGCGTTTCACTTTCGGTGGTGCAATCGCATGTGGCACTATGAAGGCCCAGTGGTCGCGATACTCCGCACCCTCAGCAATCCAGCGACGGAACATTTCCTTTTGTTCCGGGCTCAGCGGCTTGTGGAGTGAGTCCGGTGGCATCCGGTCATCTGCATCATCAGTGAACAGCCGCCGGATGACTTCACTTTGGTCCGGCCTGCCAGGAACGATTGGAACGTCGCCAGACTTTGTCGGCTTCAACGCTTCTTCGCGGATATCGAGTCGCAACTTTGCCTTGCGCGCTTTTTCATCGAAACCATGGCAGCGAAAACAGGTGTCGGCCATGATTGGTTGAATGTCCTGGTTGAAGTCCACTCCTGCGCCTTCAACCATCGTTGGCAAGAAGGTCAGCAGGATCATCAAGAAACGACTGTCCAACAGCGTCGATCCCTCGCGTCTCTCCGTTCCGGCGAAGACCAGTGCGTCTCGGAATATGAGGTGATGAACGCGCATGAGGATGGTCAGGATGCTCTATCTGACGCGTTTTGTTGACTGCAAGGATTCACACACCAGCTGCTCGATTCGCGAATTGCCAGACAGCGCCATTGTCAGGTCGAAGTCAGCCAGCAGAACACGCAGGACTGCGGTGACACCAGCTTCGCCGCCGAGCGCAAGCCCATACACATACGGGCGGCCAATTAAAACTGCACGCGCACCCAGGGCCAGCGCTTTGACAATGTCCGCGCCCGTGCGGATTCCGCTGTCGAAAAGCACCGGCAATTTGCCAGCGGCTGTCACGACAACTGGCAAGGCATCCAATGCTGCAACTGCTCCATCCACCTGCCGGCCTCCGTGGTTTGAGCAGATGATTCCGTCCATGCCGAGGTCGGTGGCGCGGCGGGCGTCATCTGGATGGAGAATTCCTTTTAGCACGAGTGGCAGGCGGGTGTTCTCCCGGAGGAATTTGAGGTCGTCCCAAGTTACACCGGGATCAGAAAAGATTTTTGCCCAGTGCGCGATGGCAGCGGGCATGTCTTCGTGAGGTGGCTTTGCCAATGCGCCGCAGAAAACCGGGTCGGAAAGATAATTGGCCAGGCCCTCGCCTCGAAGGAATGGCAGGTAAGCTTGAGCTAAATCGCGAGGTCGCCAGCCCAACAGCCATGTGTCCAGCGTGACAACGATCACGCCATAGCCTGCCTTCTCGGCGCGTTGCATCAGACTGACGGCGAACTTGCGGTCTTTCGGCCAGTAAAGTTGAAACCACCGTGGTGAGTCTCCCATCGCTTGAGCAACTTCTTCAATCGGACGAGAGGATGCCGTGCTTAGAATAAATGGCAGCCCCAATCCCGCTGCTGCGCGCGCCACCGCTACTTCTGCCTCGGGATGGACAATGGATAGCACTCCGACCGGGGCGAGCATTACCGGGGCGGGCATACTTGTGTTGAGCACAGTGGTGCTCAAGTCGCGTGACGCGACATCCCTCAACATCCGGGGCAAAATGCGCCAGCGATTGAACGCTTCCAGGTTGGCCCGCATCGTTTCTTCCGATCCCGCGCCACCGGCGACGTAGCCGAATGCTCCGGGATTGAGTTTCTCTCGGGCCTGCCGCTCGAGTTCCGCGTAGGTGAATGGAAATTCAGGCAACGATCCTGAAAGTCCGTTCCGGTAGATTTCCAACTGGTAATTTCCGAACATGTCGCGGTTTGCGTTCATCTGATTTTTCGAGGCGTGTGAATCTGAGAGAACTACTAGCTGGCAAGGCGACGGAGAGCAAGCCGCAAGCAAGAGGCGCAAACGCTGATGGCCTTACTCCGGTGCAATGCGCAATTCCACCCAGACAACTTTTTGTTGCGATTCGCCAGGCAGTTGTTTGATCTGGATTTCGTTGTAGCCATTGCGGAGGGATCCGGACGGACACAACTGTTGGACTGCGCGTACGACGCCGGAACATTGTGAGAGATCGGCGAGATCCGTTGCGGGTTTGCATTTCCTGCCATTGATCGTGATCTCGAACTTGCTGGACACCATCCCGTCTGATTGTGCCAAACCGAAAACGACAAACACATCGGCCTTTTTCGGCTTGGGCCCGATGCGGATTCGGAAAGTGCCACCCTTGAACCCGTCCACCGGCAACATCACATCACTCGACATGCCGGGGGCAACGGTGTCGCGGTAAGTGACCACATGCCGACGCGGTTTCGTGACGACAGTCTTGGCGCTCAACCCTTCCTCAAGCAACATCCGATAGGCCTCCTTGCCGCCGGTCATCGGCCCGGGATCCATGTAGTTGAAAAGGTAGATGCTGTCAGCGCCGCGCTGCAGGCAGGCGGCGGCGAAGCCACGAGTGGACGTGATGTCCGCTTCGATGTGTTTAGCTCCTGGATAGGCGCGCACCAGAATCTCTGCTCCTGCCGCGAGCAAAACGTTCTTCGCGTTGACACCGATTCGCTCGCGCCACAATTCAATCGGGATGTCGAAATCCGTCGTGGCCCAGAACGGTGTCGGCACAAGCATGTCCACCAAGGCTTCACGTACCCACGTCACGCCATCCATGCCCAGACCCTTGGCGGCATCCGGCAGCGTTGGCACGCGTGCGCCGAGCTTGATGGGATGGCCGCGTTTTGCAGACCACTGCCGCGTCAAGTCGCGCACATCGCGCATGAATTGGTTCAAGATCAACACGCCCTCGGCTTCCTTGCCGGGCCGGAAGTGATAGCCGAATCGCATCCAGTCCAGTTCGAGGCCGTCGGGATCGTAGCGTTCCAGCAGCTCGCGGACGTAGGCCATCGTGTGTTCGCGCACTTCGGGGATGCCGAAATCCAGCGCGCGATCCGTCCACCCTTTGCCGCCGGGCACGCGCCAGTAATCGGGATGCTTTCGCCAGAACGAACTGTGGATGTAATTGTCCACGTCATCCACGTTGTGAACATCGTTCATTCGCATGGAGAGCCACGGTGAAATTTTCTTCTCCCGGCAACGGGCGATCCATACCGCGTAAGGGTCGAGACCGCGTTCATCCAGCAATCGGGCATTCTGGCACCACTTCTTCGAAAACTCCTCTTGAGGTGGCTTCTGGCCATCGCCCATCTCCCAGATGGCGTCACGCACCTTGCTGCGATGGCTGGCCTTCATTGCGTTGGGACAAAGAAAGAGGTGCGAGACCTTCGTGTTCGCGTATTGATCAACGAACGCGTGAAGGCCCTCAATGTTCATCTGCTCCGCCGAACGCGAGCCGAAGAAATGGCTGTCGTCTTCGTTGAGAATGAGCATTGGCTTTTTGCCGCGGGCTTCACTCCAACCGGAATAGGGGAGAAAGAGGATCGAGGCTATTAATGCAGTTATCGCGATTTGTTTCGTAGGGAAGTTCAAGGCAGGTGTGGAGTTCTTGGCTTTCACGGTCGGATTCTGATTTCCAGCCTGCGCGGCGTCAAATCTGGAATAAGGGCGTGCTAGCTATAATCGTCAATCACCTGATTTCTGGTTGAATCGTCCGACTGAAACTAAGATGCTGCGCCTCACAAGTTCTACATTCACGCTATGCGCCTTCATTTTGTTGCTACGCTCTTCGTGTCGGCATTGCTGACGAATCTGACATCTTCAGGGGCTGACCTTTCCTCCATCACCGTTGGCACTTTCAAACAGGAAGCGCGGCGGGAATACACCACCACCGGTGGGTTGCCTGCCAATGCGGTGACTTGCGTCGCGGTGGCGGACGGCAAGACGGTATTCGCCGGCACTACCAATGGATTGGCGCGCTTCGGTGATGGTCGTTGGTCGGTCGTGCACGCCACAGACGGCGTGTCGGTGGAGGCGGTAGCGGTCAGCAAGGACCGAGTTTTGTTCGTCATGAATGGCCAGCTGTTTTCGCTCCAAGGCGACAAGTTGAACGTGATGGCGCCGTTGCCCTCGGGAGTGAAAGCAAACGCGATCAACATCGGTGAGACAATTTACCTGGCCACCGACCAGGGCTTGTTTGAAACCACAGCCAACCAATTGAAGCCGGTGACGGCCCTCAACGACGATTTGGGCGAAAACAAATCAGTTTTCCAGATTGCCGTCGGGCCTCGAATCGTGGTCGGGGCGGCGGCCGGACTGTTCGAAAAACGGGCCGAAGGTCACTGCACGCGCTTGTTCCCCGCCGACAAAACGGGCCGGAGTTGGGCGCCGGTCAATGTGCGCGGCGTGGCGTATGACACCCAAGGGCGGTTGTGGTTCGCTTCGCCTCAAGGCGTGGGACGGCTCGACAAGGAGTGGACGCTGTTCACCGGGGCGGAAGGTTTGCCCTGCAATGATTTCACCACGATGGCGGCGGGGGAGGACGGCGTGGTCTGGTTCGGCACGCGCCGGGGCGCAATCCGTTACGACGGGAACAACTGGGAATATCGCGAGGGCCGGCGCTGGTTGCCGGACAATATTGTCAGCCACATTGCCGTGACGCCGGAAGGACACGCCTGGTTCGCAACCCCGGCCGGCTTGAGCGTCATCGAGCGCAAACCCATGACGCTCGCGGAGAAAGCCACGTTCTACGAGAACCAGATTGACGCCTTTCATCGTCGGACACCGTGGGAATACGTGCTCGAAGTCAGCGTCGCGCCACCGGGAACAACCAATCAGTTCACGCAGAGCGACAGCGATAATGATGGGTTGTGGACGAGCATGTACGGCGCGGGCGAGTGTTTCGCCTATGGTGCGACCAAGAATCCGCTGGCGAAGAAACGCGCACAAAAGGCGTTCGAAGCGTTGCGCTGGCTTGGTGAAGTCACGCAAGGGGGCGAGCATTCCCCGCCGCCCGGCTATGTCGCGCGGACCATCTTGCCCACGAGCGGGCGCGACCCAAACATTGGCCGGATCGAAGGCGATAAACGCGAACACGCACGCGATCCGATGTGGAAGGTCTATGAACCGCGCTGGCCGAAAAGCAAGGACGGCCAATGGTATTGGAAGAGCGACACCAGTTCGGACGAATTGGACGGCCACTTTTTCTTCTACCCGCTTTATTATGATCTCGTGTGCGAGACTGAAGGGGAGAAAGCGCGGGTCCGGGAACATTTGCGGGCGCTCATGGACCACATCGTGAATCACGATTTCAATCTGATCGACCACGAAGGCACACCAACGCGCTGGGGTGTTTACAATCCCGAGGCGTTGAACCACGACCCCAGATGGGCGGGGGAGCGCGGCATCAGATCATTGAGTCTGCTCTCGTACCTTGCCGCCACGGAACACGTGACCGGCGATGCCCATTATCGTCAGCTCATCAATCTGCTCTGCGCGAAACACGCGCTGGACTCAAACATTCTGATCGGGAAGCCGCAGCAGGGGGTCGGCACCGGCAACCAATCCGATGATGAGATGGCGTTCATGTCCTTTTACAACCTGATGAAGTATGGCAATGACCCAAAACTACTGGCGGCTACGGGCTATGCTTTTTTCAATCATTGGACCTTGGAGTTTCCGGAGATGAACCCGTTCTTCAATTTCGCTTACGCGGCGTCCGCGGTGGGCCGGAAAATTGCCGGCCCGCGGGGTGTGCGCGAATTGCCCACCTTGCCCGGCTGGCTGGAGGACTCCGTGGATACCCTGAAGCGCTTTCCATTGGATCGCTTTGACTGGCGGCACAGTAACAGCCATCGCCTCGACATTGTGGCGCTGCGCGCCGAGCCCAGCTTCGGATTTGCGCGGCGCATTCAACGCACGGGCCTCCGGGTAAACGGCAAAGTCGTTCCCGTGGATGAACGCTTCTTCAATCACTGGAATCACAATCCCTTCAGCCTGGACACTGGCGGCAACGGCAATGAACTCGCGGACGGGGCCGTGTTCCTGCTGCCGTATTACATGGGTCTTTATCACGGCTTTATCAAGGAGTAGACAATGCGGAAATGGTCGGACACTCTTGCGTTTGCGGGGAGCAGGATTCCTCCTCCACAAGATCGTTGGTGACTCCCAAAAATGTTCCCGTATCAACGATTGCCGCGTTGATCCTCAAATCGCTTCGAGGTTGAGTAAATGTGGACGTCGTGCGGCCTAATTCCGTCAGCGAACTTGCGATCATGAACCTCGTGTTTTTCTTGGGAGTAGAGGCGGTGGAGCGTTTTTCCATTTAAGTTGGTCGGCAAGCTTTCAATTGAAAACCCAAGTCCATCGCCAGTTTCATTCACAACCAGCAAAACGTAATCGTTGTCAACGCGGCGCAAGGAACAGAGGATGCCATTACCGTCAATCGAGCCGTAGGTCGCTGCCTGGCGAACCTTTGGCGACTTCAGAGACGGCGCAATCAGCGCTGGTTCGAGGGCACGAATTTCCCGCGCCACGCGGAGCAAATCCTGCCATAGCCGTGGGCGACCAGTCACAGCCGTGCCGTCATCTTCCACGGGTTTCATGTGTGCCGTGCCCCAGTAGAGAATTGCGTTCGCACCGTGGATGATCGCATCGTAGGCCATGAAGCGAGACTCGGCCCAGGTCGGCCGGCGGCCGATGCCGACCGCCGTTTCTTTTTCGTTTGGCTTTGCTTTCAGATCGCGCCAACCGAACCCTTGCAGGACCATTGCGCAAGCTTTGCCCGGCGCGGCCTGTTGCATCCGCTTCGTGTAAGCGCCCACCGAGTTCAGGCTCATGTCCAGAAGATCGCTGTGGCCGACGGTGAGATTTGCCGGGGCAGGGTAGATGTCGCAGCCCACCATGTCTGCTGCGCGATTGTAAAGGCGCAGATCGTCGAGGGAATTGCGGGGCGCATGGTTCAGCCAGATGACATGCCGCGAGTCCAACGCGCGCACCGTTTGAATCCCGGTGGTGATGCCTTCGCCGCTCTTGCGAACGCGTGCCGGGGAATCTGCGATGCGAGCCAATCCGCCGGGCGCGGGCCGATCCGCCTTCCTCCAGAATTCGGCACGCGCTTGCTCGAAATCGGCATAGAGACCGCGTTCGAACAAGTCGCGAGCACGGCGGGAAAGCGCTTCGAGTTCTGATTTGCCCTGTGCTGCCGTCCGCATCGTTTCAAGCTCCGGCCAGATCCGTTCTCTCGGCAACCACCAGTTGTTCCAAAGGATTTCGTCCGGACCTTCCCACACGAGCAATGCGGGATGGTTTTTCACGCGTTGAACAGTATCGGTGAGTTGCTGGCAACGGTTGGTCGCGTCATTACTCAAATCCAGAGCACCGCCCAAGTTTACCCACGCCATGGCACCAGCGCGATGAACGCGATCCAACGCAGCCACGTCAGGTGAACATTGAATCAGGTTGAAGCCGGCAGCGACTGTGTCTTTCAGAAGTTCGTCCTCCTTTGGATTCTCGTACAAACCAAGGATGAACCGTGGCTGGCCGTTGACCGTGAGCATTCGCTCTTTGTTCAACAATGCCCCCGAGCCGCCAAAAGCAGAATTAAGTGAGAGCGCCGTGACCGAAAGAATCATGGCCAGTAATGCTACCGTAATTCCATTTGTGAAGGCCTGACTGGTTTGTGAACGGTAAATTGATGACCGCATAAATTCGTTTCTCATAGTTGTTCTCCGAACAGTTTTAGTTCTTCAACGGCCTGCTTTTGGGGCTTCCTTCAGATAACGTACTTCGTAGGCGCAGCGTGCCTGCTGTCGTTTTTCCAAAGACACGACCTTGGATGTCAGTTCCAGATTGATTTGCTGCCGTGACACCTCCCAGAAGAGGGCAAGTGCGCTGAACTCCTGCGGATCGAATCGTTGTTCCACGCCAAACTTTGCCTTGCGGTTGAAAAACGCGTAACCACCGCCGCTGAAGGCGTCCTTGTTGATGACACGTTGGGGGTCGCCGGCCAGCACTTCCTTCCATTTCCGATTGGCTTGCGTCCAATCCGGTTGCTTGACGTAAATACCGAACACACCGGGATCAACAGACATCGTTGCCGTGTCGTATTCCGGATGCATCTGGATTTCGAAAATGCGCGGGGCATCGGCGGTCATTGTAGTCTCGAATCGAACCGCGTCACCTACCAGGGAAATGGTGCGCTGCAACCGGGCGCCGTCTTTTGTCGTCAGGGTCAATCGGACCTTTTGCGGTTCGGCCTGTGACTCAAATGTGATGATGTTCTCCGCCGTTGGGCCATCACCCTGGTGAACCCATTCCTCGTGCCGGAAGCGATTGAACGCCCGCTGTGCCCGAACCACGTTGCGGCCAGTGGGTTTGTATGTCATCTCGACCACCTTTCCGTTGCTCTCCGGCAACACGACCACGCGCCAGAACTCGTTTTCCAGTTGGACCGACTTTAGCCCCGCGTGAAGCTGGCGCATCGTGCCGATGAACTTCTCGGTCGAAAGTTCTTCATGTTCCATCGCGACACCAAAGCGCGAGCACATAGCCGCATATTGATCCAGCAAACCCGGACCGAATCCTTCGAGATCGGGAAAGCAAACGTCATTGCGATAAACCAACCGCATGCTGGACGCGCTGACCGCTGCGCGATAGGCGCACAGGGACGCTTTTTCAACGCGGGTGCGCACCGCGTCGGATCGCGCCAGGGTTAGGGCTTCCTGAAAATATGCCATGATGTGTCGTGACGATTCTGGCGTGATGCACAATGACGACTCTGCGGGGAAGCAGGTCGGATGAACTCCAGCCTTGTCAACGAGGTCGTGATAATACTTCAGATACTTGATGATGGGTCCGGCGGCTTCGGCGTAATGCAGGCGGCAGAATTCCTCCGCCTCCTTCCAACTATCGCGGCCGGGCTTCCACAGACAGCGCGCCATCACGTAATTTCGCAGGTCGCTGAGTTCGGTGGAGAAGCCGTTGCCCGCCGCCTGCATGAATACGCCCCGGCCGTTGTTCTTTGCAAAATAGGAAACGCTTTTCCCGATGCTACGCAGATTCGGGAACGGCAGCACGTAGCCTTTGAAGTTCGTGTTGTAGTGCCAGATGAAAACATTTCGCGTGGTCTTTTTCCACACTGCCATGTCCGCGCAAAAGGAACGGTTCAACGTGCAAGTGGAATCATCAATCGCATGGAAATCACAACACTCGATGCTGCACAACTGGATCATCACGTTGTTTCGCGGCTTGATGGTCTTTGGCGGCTTGCGGGTGTACGAATAGGCGTAGGTGCTGATCAGCACATCTGGATTGGTTTTCTCGATCCGCTCGGCGACTGCGTTGACCAGGGCCAGTGTCGCGCCGGCGTGGGATTCTTCGCGTTCGTCAATCTCGGCGCAACGCGGGCAGGTGCAATAGCGGTCGTTGTCCATCTGGGCGATGTTGATGTTGCGCGCAGTCGGGTTCTTCTTGATCTCCTCAAGCACGGCATCCGTGACGACTCCGACCAACTCTGGGTTGCTCATGCACAATTGCGGGCCGCCTCCGCGATCCTCCAACTGCCGCTTGCCGCCAACCAACGCGTAATACTCCGGGTGTTCTTTGCCGAATTTCGCGGGCGGCACCAGGTAGGCGACGTTGTGACTGACCAGACGAAAGCCCGTTCTCCCGCCAAGCTTTGGATCATCGCTCACGGTATTGACGTGCAGTCGTGCCGCGAAGTCGGGGTAGCGACTGCTCTCGCCGTAATACGACCAGCGAAAGGCAAAGGTGGGGATGACTACACGGACACCGAGAGGAATTTTCCGCGTCGTTGCGTCTTCGGGAAAATAGGTGTGATCGAAGGTCAGAAAGCGTACGCCGCAGAGCTCTTCAAAGAATTCATAAACACCGTAAAGAGTGCCGCGGGGACGACCGCCGTCAATGCAAACGGCTTTTGGTCCAATCCGAATTCGCAACGACTCCTCGGCCAAGGCACGACGATCAGTCGGTTGACCAGAATGGAGAACCGCGTCGGGTCCGATAAACACAGCACCTGAGTCCGCCGTCGCGCTCCCCACGAGCGGAAGCTCTGCGCCCGTCATTTCCTTGAACAGCCGCTGGAATTCAGCGGCTGCGTAGCGTTCTGATTCAGTACCAGTGGGGTCGCAGACGATTTTCCAGGATGTCATTCCTGCCGGAGTGATCGCACGGCCTGTTGTTTCAATTGGGAATGCCGCGATTGCAGCGAGAATGATTAGGGGGAGGATCGAAAGATTGATTCGCATAAGCGTTGAGTTTTTTAGTCCGACTAGAGACAAAAAACCGACGGCTGGCCAAGAGCGCCCTGCCGTCGGTGCCAAGTTTATTGATGTGAGGGCAAGCCCGCACCGTTGACGAGTCTCAATACTCCCTGTTCGTCACGATGCCGGGTCTTGGTACTGGATACCTCCCGTTTTTATCGGGCATTACCGGTGCGGGTGAATCCGCCGTGATCTTGTCGAGGCCAGGTGCCATTTCGTGTTCGCAGTTGAGCATGTCTTCGTAGGTGATCTCCTGGCCCGTATGCGCGGCCATGCGACCCATCGAGCTCACGGTGCTGACGATCACGCCGCGCTCGACTTCGTTGTAAGGTTTGTCGTTCCGGATGGCGTCCATCAAATCGTTCCACTCGTTCTGATACCAGTTCTCTTCACCCTTGGGGATTTCGGAAGTCCAAATCCGGTCGGCTGCGGTTGGTGTCTGGCCCTTGAAGATGCTGGAAGGTGCTCCGCAATCGCCGCTCTTGGAAACAATCGCGCTTCCTTTGGTGCCGTGAATGTAGCTAGAGAAGTTGTCATTGCAGCCATTCATGCAGCGGCCGTCGAAAAAGAATTTGGTGCCGTCGGCGTACGTGTATTCGACCGAGTAGGTGTCGAAATTCTGGTCCACATAGGTAATTCCCTCGGGGCTTTGGCGATAATGTCGTCCGCCCAAGGCGTGCGCCTTTACGGGCCATGCATTTTTCATCCAGCTCAGATGATCGATAATATGAATGTAGAAGTCGTTGTAGTTTCCACCGCTCGCCCAGATGAAGCTGTGGAATCTTTGAATCTGATACATCAACTCGCTAATGTTCGCCGGCTTTGGCAGTGATTGAAAATAGGCGACGGGACCGTGCATTCGGTAACCGCGCTCCAGGATGATGTCGCCAATGGCACCGTCATGAATGCGTTCGGCGAGTTGTTGGAGGGCGCGCGCGTGTCGGGAGTTCAATCCTACCCCCACCTTGAGATTCTTGGCTTTCGCGGCTTCGGCGAGCTTCAACATACGGCGGCTGCCCGGGCCATCCACTGTAACCGGTTTTTCCATGAATACATTCAGGCCCTTTTCAATGGCATAGGTGAAATGCACCCAGCGAAACGCCGGCGGGGTTGTTAAAATTACGATGTCGCCTGGCTTCAGGCTGTCCATTGCATGCTTGTAGGCCTCGAAGCCAAGAAATCTTCGATCCTCGGATACGTCCACCTTGTCTTGAAATCGTCCCTTGAGCGCCGCGTACTTTTCGTTGAGCCGGTCTTGAAATACATCGGCCATGGCGACGAGTTTCGTCCCACCGCCCTTTACGGAAAGCGCGTTGCCGGCGGCGTCAGTGCCGCGTCCACCGCAGCCAACGAGTGCTACCTGAAGAGTATTGTTTTCAGCCGCGTGAACATGCGGCAGCGCCACACCAGCCAAAGCAGAGGCGGCGGCAAAGGTTGTGGTCTGTTTGATGAAGTCTCGACGAGAGGTGGGGGGTGGTTGCTGTTTCATGGGAATAATTATTTTCCCGATCAACCCGAAATGTCAATGCTTTCCCAATCACCCTTGTCTCTGGAAACTGACTTGGCGTTAGGTCGTTCGTCCAAAATCAATTGAACACATCGCAGATAACAATTTCAACGTGTGTTAGTCCTCAGAACCGCTGCATCTCTAGCAGCGTACTTATCGTTTGTGCGTCGAGCCAGTCTTTGGTTTACAGGTTTTTGGTCTGACTCGATTCCACTTCTGATACGACATCGTCCTTGTCGAAGACGATGAAAATATTGTGCATGGCCACCTGATCGCCCGCAAACGCTGCACCAAATGTCGAGAGTTTCGCCATGGCCGTCCATACCCAGATTTCCGTTCCTTTGGAGCACTTGTCCTTGAAGTCGGCATTTTGGGTTGGGCAGCGTGCTTTGCCGTGCGGCGTGCCTAGGATTTGGAGCACATCGTTTTTCTTGGAGTGTCCGCGTTCGATTCGCTTAAGTTGGTCCATGTTCACAACCGTCTTGTCTTTGTCAAAACTGCTGAGGTAGTGGTAAGCATTCAAACTCCCATCCCGGAACTCGAGGTCCAGGGCACGGGTGCGGGCGCTTCCCAGATTCGCATAGGCATATAGATAGCGTACCAGCTCGAAATGTCCGTCCGACGTGTCTTTCAATTCGACGGCGTTGGGTTTCCCAAACATTGTGACATAGTTTGCACTGCTTGTTTTTCCGAGTTCCAGCGAGGTCGTGTTTTGATACTTGAAATCTCTACCGACGCTGGCACAACCGCAGAATAAACAAATGAGTGTCATCAGCAGAACGGTGATTTTCAGCGAGTGCAAAAATTTCATATGAATATGCTTATTCAGCCTGAGGACAGGGAGCGCGAGCGCCTGCCCGCCAGTAAACTCTTCATCCATTTGGCGATACGCAACGAAGTGTTTACTCCTGTGAGTGTTTTGGGGCAATACAGAAATCTCCATCTTCCTCGTCCTGTACTGGAGGACATCTTGGGCGATCATCCTGAATAGATTTGGCAGTGTTTTCATGACTATTTGGTTGTTGTCGTTTGGTTGTTGTCGTGTTGGTTTTTAGTTTCCCGGAGTTCGTCCGAGGCTTTGGACACGGAAGAACTGTTTGCTAAGAGAATTGGCGTTGGTTATGACGATCATGGACGTGGGTTTGTCCACTGCTAGAACCTTGCCGTTGGGCAGGTTCAACCAGTTATTCGTACCGACTGATGTAAAGTTTGTAACGTATTGAATCTGATAGTCAGACCGGGGAATCGCTCCCCAACTTAGTCGAATGACATTGTTGGATTCGGTTATGGAGGCTTGCACGGGTAGTTTAGGCACGATACTCAGCCAGTTAGCTGCGTCCGGTCCGCCGTAGGCACCTTGGTCAGGGATACTGTTGCCAAGCGACGGCGGAAAACACATATCGGTAATCCACTCAACCTTCACGCAAATCTTCCTCGTGGTCGGACGGTGGCGCTTACGCTTGATTTTGTTTTCTGATCAGAGGGGATAGTTTAATTCCTGACAGACACCCATGGCCTAGAAAGACTATTCTACCAGTCTTGAGAAGGTTGTTCGCCAACTTTAGCGCTCCAAGAGTTGAATCCAGGATGTTTCACTGCAGTGAGATGGTGACAGCAAGTGGATGTTCGAGTAGCGCTCCAAACTGGTGACGAGCATCAGTGCCGCTTTTTGATGAAAGCTGCGAAATGAAGCAGCCGCTCTTGTGAGCGGCGAAGCTCGGCGCGTTTAGTCCAGTGAGAAAGTTGCACGCGTTTCGCCCTTGATGGTGGGATCAATCGGTTTGGGTGCGATGAGGAATAGGCGGTCGGCGGTGACTCTGCCGGTATCGAGCAGGAATTTTTGAACGGCTTCGGCGCGGTGCTGCATCAACTCGCGCAAGTCAGCATCGCTCGCCGGAGCTTTTGCCATCAAGCGCCGCTCCAGTTCGTCGCGGATCAATTCGCGTTCGGTTTTCGGTTTGGCCGGCGGCAGGCTGGAGGCGGCATTCGTCGAGGCGTTTCGTCCAGTCGGCGCGTCGGGCCGGTTTTTCAGGAGCTGTGCGGCACCTTTTGTTGAGTCAGTGCGCGCTGCAATGCTCGCGAGTGCGTCAGCACTGCCTCCCGATGCGGCATTGGTCGTTGCAGCAGCGGCGCGGGCTTCGCGCAACGCGCGTTCGGGTGTGGTGTTGAATGCTTCCTTGTAGCCTTTGCGCAACAAGTCCTCGTAGTCACCATCTTCGAGTTTGAAATCCGCCGGCAGCGTTTTGCCTCGCGTCGTCAACTCCTGGATGCGCAGAGCTTTCATCTGGTTGCGAAGTGTTTGCAGCGAAAGCGCGTCCCGGTCGGCGACCAGATCGGCTGACCCAGTGATTTCAAGGCCCAAGGCCGGGCGTTCGTAGAGGGCCTTCGTCAGCTTGTCGAGTTTGTTGGTCTGCGACTCGGTGAGCGTCGCACTGCCGGGAGCAAAGTCCACATACTGAAGTTCCTCGCCGCCACCGCCAAACATCGCGCCGAGCAACGAGAACG
>CAYSDO010000003.1:8883-45216 GCA_964429665.1 uncultured Bifidobacterium sp. | reverse complement strand
GAGCTGTTTCGGTTCAGGCACGATTCGCAAGGAACTCATCAAGAAGTACGGTTCGCCTTTCGCTGTCGAAACCGCCCACATCAAGTTTGCTGGCACAGATGTCAACGCCCGCATCATTCGCAGCCTCTTCGACCCCGCGCGCCAGTATCGCGAGAGCATTGATGTCTATGGCACGAAGAAAGCCGTCGAGTGGCCGCTGGTCGAACACGAGCCGCTCGTCATGCACACGGCCAAGCTTCCCGAACCGAAGATTCCCAAGCCGGTAAAATGCCCCGACTTCGCCAGGCGACTGCCGAAGAGCATCGCCAAGTACACGACGCAGGGCGTTTACGATTCATCCAAGAAGACCCACCTTAGTTTTACCCAGGGCAGCGGTCACGGCGGCAGTCATCCTCATCTCGCAAACGAGTTTGCCATGGCGCTCGTTGCGGATCGCGATCCGTTTCCAAACGCGAAGCAGTCCGCCAACTGGACCTGCGTCGGACTTTGCGCCCACGAATCCGCGCTCAAAGGCGGCGCGATTGTAAAACTTCCGGCGTTCACTCTCTGATCCCTCAACCAACCAAACAGCAACCAACCAACAAACTATGAGCAACGCAACAGTCAGCAACGAAGCCATCGCACCGAATGCCCGGCGATTATTGATAGCCGGATTCATGGCCATTTTTGCCGCCGGTGTCGGTTTCGCAATTCGTGGCGGCATCTTTGACAACTGGGGCGCAGAATACGGTTTCACCGCCGGACAACTCGGAGCCATCGGCGGGGCGGGCTTTTCTGGATTTTGTTTTGGCATCATCGCTGGCGGCGTTGTGTGCGACAAGATTGGTTACGGCAAGCTGGTGATTCTCGCCTTTGCGCTGCATGTGCTTTCAGCGGTGGTTACGTTCACCGCAAGCGGTGCGAGCGCTTACACCAGCCTCTACTGGGGAATGTTTATTTTTGCCTATGCGAACGGCACGCTGGAAGCCGTGGCCAATCCGCTCGTCGCCACGCTTTATCCGAACAACCGCACTCACTATTTGAACATTCTTCATGCAAGCTGGCCTGCCGGCCTTGTTGCCGGGAGTGCCCTCGGCTGGCTGCTTGACGACAAGATGAAGATGAGCTGGCAGCTTCAACTCTCGCTCTACCTGATCCCGACAGTTGCCTATGGTCTGATGTTCCTCGGTCAGCACATGCCAAAGTCTGAAGCGTCCAAGAAGGGCCTGAGCTTTGGTGAAATGTTCAAGGACGTTGGTGTGCTTGGGGCGCTGATCGTTTGCTATCTCCTCACGTTGTTCTGCCAGGGTGCTCTCGGACTTTCTGCCGGTGTTGCCTACGCTGTCGGTGGAGTTCTTCTTGTTGTGGTCTCTGTAATGACAAAGTTTTCCATGGGTTCGCTCCTGCTGTTCGTGTTGTTCATTGTTCATGCAATGGTTGGTTCGGTGGAACTTGGCACGGACGGCTGGATTCAGAACATCACCGGTAACTTGTTCACTTCTGCAGAGGGCAAGTATCTCTTCATGTGGACTTCGGCCATCATGTTCAGCCTGCGTTTCTGTGCAAACTTTATCGAAAAGCGATTGGGACTTTCGCCAGTGGGGATTCTCGTGATTTGTGCAGCGTTGGCATGCATCGGTCTGAACCTTGCCAGCAACATCACCAGCATCGGCGTTGCGTTCCTGGCACTGGCAGTGTATGCCATCGGCAAGACGTTCTTCTGGCCGACAATGTTGGCCGTAGCTTCAGATCGTTTCCCACGCACCGGTGCCATTGCCATCAGCATCATGGGCGGCATCGGCATGTTGTCGGCGGGAATGATCGGTTCGCCGGGTCTGGGTTATGCGAAAGATCGCTTCGCAACCGAAGCTTTGAGCCAGTCGAATCCTGCTGCGTTGCAGGCTTACAAAGCCGAGAAACCCAGCACATTCCTTTTCTTCGCTGAAGCCGCGGCGCTTGATGGCACCAAACTCGCCGAGGCTCAGAAGGTCGCGGCAGATCAACGCACACCTGAGCAGAAGGCCGTGGCCGAGGCCAGCATCGCCGGCGACCGGAAGACGCTCAAAGCGGACTCGTTCATTCCCGCGACGATGGCTGTGATCTATCTGCTGCTGTTGATTTATTTCAAGAGCATCGGGGGTTACAAGACTGTGCACCTCGAAGGCACGGGCGCTGCCGCGCCGAAGGCAGGTTGAGTCCGCGTCAGTTTTGTTGAATCTGAAAGGGCGGCTCGCGGGAGCCGCCCTTTTTGGATTTGATGGTTTGTTCAAATCTTAAAATAACATCGCACCATGCCGAATCCCTGGACTGGAAAAGGTAATCCCTACACGCGAAAGGAAGTTCGCGACCGCTTGATGAGCACCATCAAAAAGGGCGATGCCATCATCGCCGCCGGTGCGGGCACTGGCATCAGCGCCAAGTTCATCGAGAAGGGCGGCGCTGATTTGATCATCATCTACAACTCCGGGCGCTTCCGCATGATGGGCCATGGCTCGACCTGTGGTCTGATGTCCTACGGCGATGCCAATGCCATCGCGATGGAGATTGGTGAGTACGAGGTGTTGCCCGTTGTTGAGGAAGTGCCGGTCATCTGCGGCGTTCACGCCACCGACCCTCGCCGTCGCATGTGGCACTGGCTTGGCAAGGTGAAGGAAATGGGGTTCAGCGGTGTGAACAATTTCCCCACCCACACAATCGTGGACGGTCATTTCCGCGGAGTGCTGGAGGAAACCGGCATGAGTGTGCAGAAGGAATTTGAAATGGTCGCGCTTGCCCGAAGGATGGATTTGTTTTCTGTTGTCTATGTCGCCACGCCCGATGAGGCGGTGGAGATGGCGAAAGCCGGTGCGGATGCGATCATCGCCCATGTCGGCACGACGGTTGGTGGAAGCATCGGTGTGAAGAAAGCCGTCGTGACCTGGGACTTTACGATCAAACGCACGCAGGAGATCATCAACGCCGCGAGCCGGGTTCGCAAAAACATCTTCTTTCTCGCGCACGGTGGCCCGATCAACACGCCTGCGGATGCGGATCGCGTGTTGAAGAACACTGATGCGGTCGGTTTCGTGGGCGCAAGTTCACTTGAACGGATGGGCGTGGAAGCGTCGCTTACGAATCTGACACGCGATTTCAAGAAGTTGAAAGCGCCTGGAGCCAGATCATTCGGCAAGGCGAGGAAAGAGTAATTCATCGGATCATGAACATTGAGAATCGCCGTTTTGTGACCGCTGCGGAGAAGGTGGATTTCCTCTCGCCGTGGACTTTGGAGGAATGGCTTTGCCGTTCAGACATCGTGCCGAACCAGGATCTGATGATGGTGCGCGCCAATATGGAGGCCGGCCACTCCCATCCGTTTCACACGCATCCGACACGCGAGGAGATTATTTATGTCTTGTCCGGGCGCGCCGAGCAGTGGATTGGCAGGGAGCATCGCATCTTGGGCCCGGGCGAGATGGTGTTGATACCAAAAGGCGAGGTGCATGGCACCTACAACCCATTCCGAGAGCGACTCGTATTCCTTGCAATCCTTGCGCCGGCCAAGGCGGCAGAGCCGGGAATCGTAGATGTCTCCACGCAGGAGCCGTGGGCTTCAATCCGGTCTAAACTGGGTCTTCCAGCATGCCAGTGATAACTCAAATGAGGTATTTCAGTCTGATTGCATTTCCAACCATATTAAGTTAACCACATTCTCCAATTTCTTTATGAATCGAATCATTAATTTGTTGGCCAGTGTCGTCATCCTCTCTGGAATAATTTCCAGCAATGCTGCAGAACCGTTGCGCGTCTTTATTCGCGGCGGTGTCAAAACTCACGGGCCAAACCAGCATGACCATCCGCGCTTCCTAAAGGAATGGACAACTCTGCTCGGAGAGCGGGGCATGAAGGTTTCCGGCGATCTTGATTTTCCCGAGGCTGAGCAGCTGGACAAAACTGATGTGATCATCATTTACGCGGCTGACGGGATGAAGATTTCCGGTGGGCAGCGTGCGGACTTTGAGAAGTTTCTCAAGCGCGGTGGCGGGATCGTTGTGGTTCACGATGGTGTGGTGAGCGGTGATCAGAATGAATGGTGCAAATCAGTCATCGGCGGCGCGTGGCGCTGGCCTTCTGCGGATATGCCGAAGGAGAAGGCTACAAAATGGCTGGAAGGCGACGTGGGCATTTGTTGGGTGGATCAGGACAACCCGATCAGTCGCGGCATTTCCAATTTCGATTGGAAGGATGAAATCTATTACGACATGGACATGGCAGGCGACGTCGGCGTGCTGGCGACGAGCTTTCACAACGTCCACATCATCGCACCGCAAATCTGGACTTATGAAAAAACTCTTGCTGGCGGAGCGACGCCGTACCGCGCTTTCGTAAGTCTGCCCGGTCACTACTACGATGTGTTCAACAGCCTGCAGTATCGCGCAATTCTGATGCGTGGAATTGCATGGGCTGGCAAGCGCGCGAATGTTGATGAGTTTTGCAACAAGGAGGAGCTTTCGGCACTCCGGTATCCTCCCGGTGGACCGCTTCCCGCCAAGGAATCTTTGAAAACATTTAATCTTCACCCTGAGTTCAACATCTCGCTGGTTGCCGACGAAAACATTGCCGAGAAAGTCATGTCCCTTGACTGGGATGTAAAAGGACGGCTCTGGGTTGTTGAGACTCCTGAATATCCCGGTGGCCGTGACATCAACAAGAACGACAGCAAGATCACGCCGTGGCGGTTGCGCGATCCGGACAAGTTTCCCATCGGCAGCAAGGAGCCGCGTTCCGCCCGCGACCGCGTTTCGATTCTCGAAGACACCAATGGCGACGGTGTGATGGACAAGAAAACCGCTTTTGCCGACGGACTGGAACTGCCCACATCACTTGTGTTCTACAAAGACGGCGTGATTGTTTCGCAAGCGCCGCAGACATTGTGGATTCGTGACACAGATGGAGACGGCAAAGCTGACAAGGTGGAGGTATTGTTCAATGGCTGGGGCACTTTCGATACGCACGCGGTCACAAGTAATCTGCGCTGGGGTCCGGACGGCTGGGTGTACGGCTCGGTGGGTTATAGCGGTGGCGATGTAACCTCGGGTGACGGTACAAAGAAGTTTGGGAAGATGAGTGCAGGCTTGTACCGCTTCCGTCCCGATGGCTCTGCGCTGGAGCAGATTTCCGCCGGCGCCTGCAATACGTGGGGCTGTGAGATAGCTCCGGATGGCGAAATATTTTACAGCACGGCCACCTGCGGCCAACCGATTCTTCACGTGGTGTTGCCGGAGAAGGTGATCAGCCGTGCTGGTGTTCCGGGCGTGCGTTCCTCCAATCCCATCATGGAGGAAAACAAGGTTTTTCCAGCGCGCAAGGAAACCCGCCAACCTTACGTGCAGATTGACTGGGTTGGCGCATGGACCGCAGCAGCGGGCTCGACGATTTACGATGGCGGCGCATGGCCGGCCCGATGGCAGGGACCGTCCTGGTCGTTCTTCCTGCACGAGCCGACCGTATGGCTCATGCACCATGAGTTTCTCGATCCCAAAGGCGTGACGTATCAGGGTCGCCGTGAGGAAGGCCGCAAGGAAACCCACTTCCTGACGAGCACGGATTATTGGTTCAAACCAATTCACAGTCGGATCGGTCCGGATGGCGCGCTTTATCTCGTGGACATGTATAACCAGATCGCCGTCCACAACGACACGCGCGGTCCTGCTCACGGTGCGCACAACGCCGCTGCGCGCCCTGATCGCGATCATCACTTCACGCGCGTCTATCGCATCCAGCACAAGGAAGCCCATGCGTTGCCGCCGTTCGATTTGAATCCCAAGACGCCCGCGAAACTTGTCGCGATGCTCGACCATCCCAACGGTTGGGTTCGAACGACCGCGAATCGTTTGTTAAGCGAAGGATCAGGCGGCTCTGCGGAAGATGCGTTGAAGAGTCAGGCCGCAAATGGCTCCACTGCCTACGGTCGGATGCAGGCGCTTTGGGTGTTGCACAACTTGAACCTCATCGACAGTGACATATTGCTGGCAGGCGCTCGTGATCCTGATGCTGTGGTGCGTAAAAACACCATGCGCATCGCCGCCGAGCGTGATAATTCAGCAGAAGAGCCGCCTTCCGAATTGGTGCGTGCGATGCTCGCTGATCCCGATCAGCGTGTGCGCATATCGGCGTTGATCGCAGGAATGACTGTCACACCGACACCCCAGTTTGCCGAAGCCGTCGCGGAGGCCTGGCCTACCTTCAAAAATCCATACCTTGAGACTGCTGCTCTGGCGGTTGCCTCCAAAGATCCCGTGCTGTTTCTCAATGCTGCGCTTGCAACAGGTAACCCTGCATCCATGTCGGGAATGATTTCGCAGCTCGCTCGACAGGTAGCCAATCAAAACAACCCTGACTCCGCCCGTGCGCTCGTTATTGCACTTGCAGGAAAACCTGCGTCTGCCGACGCGCTCAAAGCCACTGCGCTGCAATCTTTGACCAGCAACCTCAAGCCGAACGTGAAGCCTGCGGCGGACGCTGAGCTGGGCGGTGCGTTGAAACAATTGCTCGCTTCAGAACAAACTGCCGGTGCAGTGTTGCCGCTGATTTCGCGTTGGGATTTTGCAAGTCAGGTGGGTGATTCTGCGAAGGCTGCTGTCGGTAAAGCTGCCGCCCGGCTTGCAGACAAATCTTTGCCAGATGAAGAACGCGGACAGATCGCTGCGAACCTCATCGGCGTTCGTTCGCTTGACGCAGCCATCCTGTCGGCAGTGACCGCGCTTGTTGCAGGTGATGCCAGCGTTGGATTGCAGAAGCGGGTGATCGAAATTCTAGGCACCACAGGTGAGGCTGAAGTGGGGTCAACTCTTGTCGCCGCGCTCTCAAAACTTGATCCGGAACTGCGCGAGGCTGCTTTCGGAGAATTGCTGAAACGCGCCGACTGGTCTGCGGCTCTTGTGCAGGCGCTGGCGGATCGTAAACTGGATTCCGGATTGTTGGGTCTCGCCGGGCTGCATCGTTTGCGCACTCATGCTGATGCAAACGTCGCCAAGCGCGCCGTGGTTGTCATTGAGGAACTGCGTGGCCCGGCGCAAAAGGAAAAGGACTCGTTGATCGCAAAACTTCGCCCTGAAATCATCAAACCTGGTAACGCTGCCAATGGCGCGAAACTGTTCACACAAAACTGTGCCGTGTGTCACAAGTTCAAAAACGAAGGCCCGGATTTCGCCCCGAACCTCAACGGCATGGGAGCGCATGGTCCGGAAGATCTGCTGGTTCATATTGTTGATCCAAACCGTGTCGTGGAGCCGAACTTTATTGCCGTGAGTCTCGAAACCAAGGATGACTTGAACTACGAAGGCATCGTTCTTCGCGAGAACAGCAGTTCAGTTGTGATTCGCAACCAGACCGCGGAATCCGAGGTGCGTAAGGACAACATCAAGTCCCGCCGCAATACCGGGCGCTCCCTGATGCCCGAAGGCTTCGATCAACTCGGCGCGGAAAGTCTGCGCGATTTGTTGACTTATCTCTGCGATGACGAGAAACGGTTCCGCATTCTTGATCTCGGCCCCGCATTCACGGCGAACACCGCTCGCGGCATCTACATGAGTCTGGAATCGAAGGATGAATCATTGCGTTTCAAGAAATGGGGCACACTCAAGCATCGCGATGTACCTTTCGACATCGTCAGCCCGCAACGCGCGACCACCGGCAACAACGTGCTCGTGCTTCAAGGCGGCGCCGGCATCTCCCGGAATTATCCGCGCGAGGTCGAGGTGAAGGTGGGGCTGGCAGCTACGCGATTGCACTTCCTGGGCGCGGCCGGCTGGGGTTTCCCCATAGGAAAGAAGGATGATCCGGTGATGAAGATCACTGTGCATTTCGCCGGAGGCGCTACGGAGGAAATCGTGTTCCGCAACGGTGTCGAGTTTGCCGATTACATAGCGAAGATTGACGTGCCGGGTTCGGAGGCTCTCGACAACCTGGATCAATTGTTGAACAACGGGCGACAGGTCCGTTACTGGGCAAGAGCGTTGGCGAAGCGTGGTATGATTGAGAAGTTGACAATCTCCAGCTACAACAACGAAGTCGCGCCCACGTTGGTAGCGATTACGGCTGAAGTGGGCGAAGGGGGGGCTGCTCCTGCTCCGGCCTCGGGGAGTTCGGCAGTGCCTGCCGTTCCATCGTTCAAGTGGGGCGAAGGGACAAAAACCCTCATCATCGGCGGCGGCGCGAGTCATGATTATCAGCGCTGGTTCAACGTTGCCGATGTAAAGACGCTCAACGACACTGGCGGCATCAGTGCCAATTACACCGAGACGACGGGTGGCCTCGCGGAGGCTCTCAAGGAGGTGGACGTGTTGATCATCAGCAACAACAAGCCGTTTACCGATGCCGCAACGAAGGAGGCAATCTCCCGTCACCTGCAAAATGGCAGAGGGATCATCGGTCTGCATCCGGGGCTTTGGTATAATTGGAACGACTGGCCGGAATATAATCGTCAACTTGTCGGCGGCGGTTCGCGCGGCCATGACAAGTATGGAGAGTTTGAGGTGGTTGCGACTCTTCAAACCCATCCTATCATGCTCGGCGTACCTGCGAAGTTCACAATCAAGGATGAACTCTATTACTTTGAACCCGATTCTCAGGGGGCGGCGGTCAAGGTGCTCGCCACTGCGCACTCACAATCCAAGAACAAGGACTTTCCCCAGGTGTTCACTGTCGAGCAAGCCAAGGGCAGGGTGGTGGGCATTACGCTCGGTCACGATGCCGCTGCTCACGAGCACGCCGCGTACATCCGACTGCTTCGGAATGCCGTGCAGTGGGCTGCGGGTAAAGAACCCAGATAAATCCGACGTCGAATTCCCTCATTGGTTTCTTCAGCCATGCCCACAATCGCAATTCTGGGGACGATGGACACGAAGGGTGTCGAGCACGGCTTCGTGGCTGAACTGGTCCGTCAACGTGGGCATGGCGTTCTTGTCATTGATGTCGGCACCTTGGAAGAGCCGCGATTAAAGCCGGACATCACTCGGGATGAAGTCGCAAGGGCCGCAGGAGTGGACCTGCCCACGCTTGTTGCCAGACGCGATCGCGGCGAAGCAGTGACCGCAATGTCGAAAGGCGCTCCGGTGGTGCTGGCAAGGTTGTTCGAGGAGAAGAAAATTGATGGAGTGATCTCGCTCGGCGGCGGCGGCGGTACTGCCATTGCCTCTGCAGCGATGCGCGCGTTGCCCATAGGCTTCCCGAAGTTGATGGTTTCCACTCTCGCCAGCGGCAACGTCGCTCCGTATGTCGGCGTGAAAGACATCGTCATGTTTCCGAGCATCGTGGACGTGGCCGGGCTGAACCGGATTTCGCGTCAATTGCTCACTCGTGCTGCGGGAGCGATCTGCGGCATGGTGGAAGTTGGAGTCCAAGCTTCAGCTTGCTCCCCGGACACGCTGAAGCGTGAACTCCAACAGGACAAACCCATCATCGTGGCCAGCCAGTTCGGCAACACCACGGCGTGCATTGAACACGCGCGAAAAATTCTCGAAGCCGCAGGTTACGAAGTCATCGTGTTTGCTGCCACAGGCACTGGTGGGCGGACAATGGAATCGCTCATCGAGACCGGACTGGTTGCGGGCGTGCTGGACATCACCACGACCGAGTGGGCTGACGAACTCGTGGGTGGAGTTTTGAGCGCGGGCCCGACGCGGCTCGAAGCGGCGGCGCGTTGTGGAGTGCCGGCGGTGGTCTCCACGGGTTGTTTGGACATGGTGAACTTCGGCGCGCCCGAAACCGTGCCTGCAAAGTTTGCCGGTCGCAAATTCTACAATCACAACCCGCAGGTGACGTTGATGCGTACCACTGTTGATGAGTGCGCAAAGCTTGGCGGCATTCTCGCCGAGAAACTGAATCTGTCCATAGGCCCGGTAACAGTGGCGCTGCCCTTGCGCGGCGGCAGCGTAATCAGCGCAGCAGGAGGGCCATTTCACGATCTTGACGCGGACAACGCTCTCTATTCCGCTTTCAAGACCGGCTTGAGACCGGGTATCCCTGTGCAGGAACTTGATTGCGCCGTGAATGATCCCGCATTTGCTGCGGCTTGCGCGAAGGTACTGCTGCAGCAAATTGATGGCACCAGTTGATGATGAATTGCAACAAACGCAAAGCTCCAGCCAATTGGCGGCTTGCAAAGCGAGGGATAAAAGTGGATTGTCAATGAAATCATTGCGATCAGCGATAATGGTTCGCAATCCTGAGCTGAGGGGAATTTTATGAAAATGATTTGTGCTACGAATGAAAAACTTTCGGATCGGCGTGACGATTTGTGCTCCGGCCAGATTGCTTTGCGCCGGGTGTGTCATCAGGCCTTCACACTCATCGAGCTGTTGGTGGTCATTGCCATCATTGCGATATTGGCTGCGATGTTGTTGCCCGCGTTGGGCAGAGCCAAATTGAAGGCCCAGTCCATCAACTGCGTCAGCAATCAAAAGCAGCTTTCGATCGCTTGGGTGATGTACACAGGAGATAACGGTGACAAGATCGTTCCAAACTGGCTTGGCCATCCAAATGCGTGGATTGACGGCACTCTTGGCAGTGTCCATGACCTTCCCGGTGCCACCAATGTGTTGATACTAAGGAGAGGACTTTTATATCAGTACAATCCTAACGACGGAATCTACAAATGTCCGACGGCCAAAGGGGGACCGCCCGCAATCCCAAGAGTTCAACTCGTGCGTCACTACTCCTTGGAAGGTCGAATGGGTGGAGGCGATGCGAGTACCCCGTCTGATACAAGTTGGGTGTTGTCGTCGAAGTATCCGCAATATAAAAAGCTGAGTCAGGTGAAGAATCCTCCCCCAACGGATGCCATGACTTTTGTTGATGAAAGTCTGCTCTGCCTTGATGATGGTTATTTCGCAGTCAATGGAAATCCGGATTATCTTAACAAGTGGCAGAATTCACCAAGCGCGCGTCACGGCAAGTCCGGGGTGCTGGCGTTTGCAGATGGTCATGCCGAGCGTTGGGCTTGGCGGGCCATCACTGTGGAGCAAGACTTGGACGTTGTCGTCAAGCAATACGGCGTGGATACGACAGCTGACTTGAGGCGAATTCAAGATGCCGTTTTCCGTCCATAACTTGTAGAATAATGGTTTTATGATCCGGCGGGGGAATTGGCGACAACACTCAAGTTGCTTGATGATTCCTCACCGAAATGATCAATTAGAGGGAAGTTGGTTTCTTCAAAAGTCTGCCCAACTCAAGCAAGTTGCTTCCCACTTCTTGTCGATTTACCTCGTGTGATAGCTCGACGAGGAGACTTTGCCAAATTATTAGAAGTGCTTGACCCTCTATTCTGTTTTAGTTAGTCACTTAATAGTGACGTGTAAATGGAACATTTCCCAGTTGCAGAAATCACGGACACAAACCTCTTAAACGGCCATGAAAAAACTTCACCGCAGAAAGTTCCTCAAACGTTCCTTTACCGCATTCGCAGGTCTGGCTGTCGCGCCAACCATCATACCATCCTCGGCCTTGGGTCTCGGTGGTGCCGTGGCGCCGAGCGAGCGCATTGTGCTCGGCGGAATCGGCATTGGCGGCAGAGGCAGGGATGACCTTCGCGCGATGCTGCCCGAGAAGGACGTGCAGTTTGTTGCCGTGTGTGATCCGCAAAAGTCGAGACGTGAGATCGTCAAGAAACTGGTGGACGAGCATTACGGTAACGCCGACTGCAAACTGTACGCCGACATCCGTGAATTCCTTGCGGAGCGGACGGACATTGACGCGGTGTTGAGTGCAACGGGGGACCGCTGGCACGCGCTTGCGGCGATCTGGGCCATGCGCGCGGGCAAGGATATTTATTCCGAGAAACCGTCTTCCATGACCATCGCCGAAGGTCGCGCCGTGCTGGAGACGGCGAAGCGTTACGGTCGGGTTTACCAGACAGGCACACAGCGGTTGAGCGAAGCGAATCATGTTTATGCCATCGAACTGGCCCGCAGCGGGCGGCTTGGACAGATTCACACAGCTTACGCGCACATCGCGCCATGGGACGCAGCAGAGATGCGGCATGACTGGTTGCCCGGCCAGCCTGAACCGCCAGCGGAAGAAGCCAGTTGGGACCTATGGCTCGGTCCTTGTCCTTGGCGGCCTTACAATCCGGAATACACCCGTGGCGGCTGGCGCGGCCACTATGATTTTCACACCAGTTGCATCGGCGAATGGGGAGCGCATACGTTCGCTCAATGCCAGGCAGGACTCGGGATGTTGCACACGGCGCCAGTGCATTACGAATACGTCAAGAACATCAGCGGTGATGGAATGGTGACCCGCTTTGCAAACGGCATGAAGATGATCCTGTCTCGTGGCGACCAATACTGGCACGGCTCCTGTGGCGAAAGGTTTGTGGGCAGCGAAGGTTGGGCAGGTGCCGCCGACGGTTACCGGAAGACCGAGGCATCGGCTCCTGCATTGCTGGCTGATTTTGACAAGGTGATCCATGAATACCAGACCCGGACACAAAGGGCACTGAGTCACACGCGCAATTTCCTCGATTGCGTAAAGTCCCGACAACTTCCGGTCGCCAACGCGGAAGTGATGCACCGTTCGATGAGTGCGGTACACGCTGCCAACATTTGCATGTGGCTCAAGCGCGATCTGACCTATGACCCGGTGAAAGAAGAATTCGTCGGTGACGCCGAGGCCAATAAACTCCGCTCCCGCGCAATGCGTGCGCCGTTTATTATTTGACCAACGCTCAACCTACCTCACTCACATGAAAACCAAGAGCATACTTTTGATCGCTGCGTTGTTGTGCGCCGCAGTTGGAATCCGGGCAGCCGATTCGACTACACAACCCACCCCGCTCGTCACGCGGTCCTCAGATAAACTCATCCAGATTCTGCTGTCTGACGCCGGCCGTAAGGAGAAAGCCGATGCCTGCCGCGAACTCGCGGTCGTTGGCGACAGCAAGGCCGTCCCTGTGCTGGTTGGCCTGCTTGCGAATGAGGAACTCAGCCACATGGTCTGTTACGCCTTGGAAACAATTCCGGGCGATGGTGTCAATCTGGCATTGCGTGGTGAACTGGCCAGGCTTCATGGACTTCAACTCATTGGCGTCATTGGAAGTCTGGGTGTGCGCAAGGATTCCAGTGCTGTGAATCCTTTGTCACCACTGCTGAGTGATTCCGATCCAAAAATCGCACAGGCAGTTGCCCTCGCGCTCGGTGATATCGGAACCGTTGATGCAGCACATGCCATTGAGCAGATGCTCCCAAAAACCGCACCGGCAAACCGGCTCGCTTTCGGTGATGGTTTGTTCCGTTGCGCCGAAGCCCTGGCCGCCAAGGGCAAAACAAGAAATGCCATCGCGATTTACGATCGGCTTCGCGGACTCACGGATGTCCCAAGTCAAGTGCGGGCCGGGGCATTGCGTGGCGCGATAGTCGTTCGTGGGAAGAAGAATCTTGGTCTGCTCAAGGAATCGCTGGCTACGACCGATGCGCCTTTGTTTGCCGCCGCCGTCCGCGCATCGCTGGAAATTCCAGGTCCGGAAGTCACGAAGGTTCTCACCACCAGACTGCCTCAACTCTGGCCTGAAAACAAAATCGTCATTATCCAGGCGCTCGGCAGCCGTGGTGATATAAAGGCGCTTCCGGCGTTGTACTCCCAGGCAAATCAAGGACCAAAGGTTGTTCGCCTGGCGGCAATCGATGCCATGGCAGCAATCGGGCACTCGCTCTCGGTTAAGATTCTGGTCGAACTGGTGCATGCTTCGGAGCGGGAAATCTCGCAGGCGGCTCAGGACGGGCTCGCCGGGATTGTTGGAACGGAAGCTGATGGAGCGGCGCTCAAGTTTCTCAAGAATCCAGTGGTCTCTCAGCGTCTTATCGGCATTGATCTGGTGGGTCGGCGCAGGATGACCGTGGCAATGTCGGAACTGATGATCGCAGCCACGGATGCCAATGCCGCCGTGAGATCAAGCGCAATTCAAAGGGTGGGAAGACTGGGGTCTCCAGCCGAGGTGTCATCCTTGATCCGTATTCTTTTGCGGTCAACCAACCCTCAGGAACTCGATGTATTGGCGGAGGCACTCACCAGCATCTGCAATCGGGCCGGTACGCCTTCGTCGGCCATCGCGCAAATTGGTAACGCACTTTCTCCGGCGACACCCGCGCAAAAAGGAGCATTGCTCGCTGTTTTGGGTGCGCTCGGCGGCGAGAGGTCTTTGGTGGCGGTGCGGGCCGCGTTGACGGACTCGAATCAGGAAGTTCATGCCGCTGCCATGAATTCCTTGTCCGCCTGGCCGGATATGACTGCCGCGCCGGATTTGTTGCAGATAGTCCGTGCGAAGGCAAATAATGCGGATCGTGAAACGGCATTTCGGGGCTATGTGCGCTTGGTTCGGGAATCGGAGATTTCAAGCGGTGATAAGCTCAAACGGTTGTCTGAGGTCGCTTCACTGGCGGACGGCACGCCGGAAAAAATGCTCGTCCTTGCCGGGTTCGGGGACGTGATTTCGATGGAGTCACTCCAGTTGGTGACACCGTATCTGACGGATTCATCGGTGATCGAAGAAGCGGGGGCCGTGGCCGTTAAAATCTCTGAGAAACTTGACGCCAAACATGCAGGTGAGATCGGATCGGCACTAAACCAAGTGCTGAAGTCGGCCAAGTCTCCGCAGATCCTTGATCGCGCACGCAAGAGAATGGAACAGCTTAAATTGCCGGTGCAATAGAGTCCGCCGGGACTTAGTGTCTGCGTTTAAGTGATAGGACGAAATCTTAATCTCAGAAGGCAATCTCCGTAAAAAAACCTACGCCAGAAATGCGCAACTATCTCTGCGCATCTACATTGCGATGATTAAATCTCTTGTCGCGACAAATGTTGTGTGATAAAAAAGGAAATGAAGATAAATTTGTACAAGTATTTTTTGTTGGTGAGTTTCTTTTTGTTGATCCTGCTGGTTACGTCAAGTCGTGTCCTCGGTGCGGTAGTAAGCTTAAACCCTACGGCAGATGCATTTGTAGCCACCGGGCCGGCGAATAATCTGGTGATTAGTAATTATGGTGGCGCAGGGGCTCTCGCTTTGTCGGCGGCGGGATCTTTGAACGGCGAATTTCAATCTGTTCTGCGCTTTGACGCGGGCGCTGCGAAGAGTTCGTTCGACAGTTTGTATGGCGCTGGTTCATGGAGCTTACAGTCCGTGACTTTACAACTGACCGCAGCTTCGCCGAACAATGCAATTTTTAATACTAATAGGGCGGGCTCTTTTGGCGTGAGTTGGATGCAGAACGACGGCTGGGTAGAAGGCAGCGGCACTCCCAATGCCCCGACAGCCAATGGCATCACGTTTTCGAGTCTTCAGGGCACTTTCATCTCATTTTCGGACGAGGGGTTGGGAACGTTCAGTTACAACGGGTCGAGCAGCGGCACGTTTGTTTATACTTTGAATCTGTCGTCGGGGTTTGCTGCTGACGTTTTGGCAGGTGATCTTGTAGGTCTGCGTCTTTCGGCTGCGGATGATGTAGTAAGTTATTTTTCGGATTCGCGCACTTTCAATACGGCCACTAGCCGGCCGCTTCTGAGCATCACCGCCGTGCCTGAGCCGGGAACTGCGACGTTGCTCGTGTTCGGTGGGTTGTTGTGCGCTGTCCGAGCGGTGGGGGCGCGGCGACATTAAGGCGCGGCTGGTTGTTGCGCCAAGGAATTTCTTGCTGACTTGGGCAAGCGTTTCACATGCGGGCCGTTTATGAATTTGAGGCGTCAATTGACCTCACAAACCTTGCCGCCGGAAGGTGACAAACCGTTGTTTTTAGAATGCGGAAGCTTCGTCAACTAACTCAGATGAAAAACGTTCTTGGATGAAGGAAGGAAATGTTGAAAGCCTGCCAGAAGCTTATTTACACGGTAGCGATTTTTGCATGCTGTTTTGCTGTGAGAAGTGCTCGGGGGGATATCGTTACTTTGACCCCGGTGGAGGATGCGACGATTTCTGAGTTTAGTTTGGAGGCCACGTTTGGTGGCGTAAACACGATAATTTCGGGAGCAGACGGACCGGAGCAATTTGCATTAAGGAATCGCGCCTTGCTCAAATTCAATTTCGTCCCCAGCATTCCCAGCAACGCGATAGTAACCTCCGCCAATCTGACTTTGACACTGGTCAAGACGCCGAGACCCGACAGCCTGTGGTTTAGCTTGCATAAGGTGCTTTTGGACTGGAGTGAAAGCGCCGTCACGTGGACCAATAGATTGTCAGTTTCCTCGCCTTGGAATACTCCCGGAGGCGCTGCTCCGTTGGATTATTCCAGTTCAATCACACAATCGAACCTCATCATTGCCGCGACTGTACCCGCAAACTTCACCTTCGCCTCCAACCCAGCCATGGTTGCTGACGTCCAGAACTGGGTGAGCAATCCTGCGAACAACTTTGGTTGGATTCTTGTTTGCGAATCGGAGGATAACGAGAGAACGAAGCGATTTTTCGCTTCAAGTGAATACACCACCAACTCCATTCCAACCAACCGGCCTACGCTTGACGTGCAGTTCACACTGCCTTTTCCCTCATTAACATTGACGCTGCTTCCACAAACAGATGGACAGTTTCAGTTTCAGTTCAACGCGGAATCCAGTCGCAATTACGCTGCGGAGTATTGCAGCGATTTAACCGCGACCAACTGGGTGGTCCTGACCAACATTCCAGCCTTGCAGTCTCCGGCGAATGTCATAGTTTCCGATGTGTTGGCCACCGTCAGCAATCGCTTTTACCGGGTACGGACGCCCTGAATCCTTGTTCGATTTCTGGCTGCTCTTAACGAGGGGATAGACTTTGGCAATGCTAGCTTTGAAACTTATCTTAATGAAGATTATTATTGACGTAGCTTTAGATGTTTATACACTCATTATCGCAATCCTGAATATTATGAAATCAATTCTCTCCACAAAATCATTGGCTGTTTTCTTAGCCATATCCGCCCTCCTGCCTGTGCCGAGGGTTGTTCAAGCCCAAAGTTACAAGCTGTTTGGGATCTCTGGAAAGCAGCAATCAGATCAAATTGCGCCAGGAGTTTATGATCACAAGGATCATACCCTTTTTCAAATAAACACAAGCAACGCCTTGCTTACGGAGAAAATCAGAATGACCTGGGTGATCGACAGCGATGCGGTTGGATATTGCGACAAGAGCGGCTTGATTTATCACACTGCCAGCGGTGGGGCTTATCGGGATGGCCAAAATGCTGTTCATGATCAGGATCCTCTCGAAATAACACCAGCGGGTGCGTTTCAGGATAACACTTACATGGAATCACTTGATTTGCTCACGCTGACGATGACTGGCGTTTACAACGCCAATCCGTGTCCTAATCCCGACAATCCTGCCAACGAGGTAAATCTACCCTTGGACCAGCAGGATGGATTATATGCACCCTGCTTTGGTTTGCCCGCGCCTATTCCCCCGTGGGTTATGCCTCAGTATCGAAGGAATACGACGCAAACATCCAACACAAACCGTATTACTGGCCCGAACGAGGCAAGTGCCATTCGAGGTCTTGCTTGGTCCAGCGAATTGAATTCCTGGTATGTCAGCGACGGAAACCTTTTCAAAATGTCACTGGACGGAATGACTTGCACAAAAATCAGTACGCCCGCGTTCGTGATTCCCACAGACGATTTAGCTAATTATCCAACCGGACTTCGCACTAATGCCGATCTCAAATCAGTGGCCTTTATCAGGACCGGAGGTCAGACCAAGCTGTACGGAACCTGGCGGGCTGATTCATTCATCTCTGGAAACACCAACGGTTGGATCATGGAAATTGATCCGGTCACGGGCAACAATATCGGCCAAATAGCCTTGAACTATCCCCCGGGTGGTGGGGATCCGATTGGCGAATTTAGCGGTCTGCTGGGGCTGGCGCAGAATCCCCAGACGGGTGAAGTCTTCGGGATTCGAAAGACCCCCGATGCCTATGCTCGTGAGCTGGTGAAGATTGATCTCGCAACCGGCAATACCACATTGGTTGGGGTCCTGACGGACGGCGCTTTTGGCCAGGCTATCACATCGCTGGCGTTTGCTCCTGATATATTAATTACCTCAGTCACGAAGGCCAGCACCACTGCAACAATTACTTGGACCGGTGCTGCACTACCAACATTCTCGCTGCTGACAGCCCCCAGTCCAACAGGTCCATGGACAACCAATGTGTCAGGCCTTACGGGTCCTTCCACGACCATTGCTGCTACTGCGAATCAGAGTTACTATCGTATTCAAAAACCCTGACCTTGTTTGAACTTGGAAAGGCCCGCCGAAAAAGGCGGGCCTTTTTTTTGCGTGCTCCATCAAAGCTCGGGAATGGCATGGCAAGATTCTTCAAAAAATCCTTGAGTTCGATTTTCAATTGTGAAAAGATGTTCTTGTGTCAACAACCTACTAAAACAGAAATATTGATTGATATGAAAAATAGTATCATACGCCTCGCCGCTTTTGCGCTTACTGGCATGTTTGCCACAGCTCATGCGGCGATCTTCACCGTCACGACCACCGCCTCTGATGGCCCAGGAAGCTTTTCCAAAGCCATTCGCGATGCGGATGCCAGCCCAGATCTCGCGCCAGTAATTGCGTTCAACATAGCTGGAGCTGGTCCGCATTACATAGCGCCGCCGGTGGGTGGATTTCCGTTGATTTACAAGGACAACGTGACGATTGACGGTTACAGCCAGCCTGGATCTGCGGTTAACACTGCTGCAATCACCACGACGAACAATGCGGTGATCAAGATTGTGCTGGATGCACGGACAGCTCCGAATTTTCGGGACATGTCTTACACCTTCTATGGCACATTGACTACTTCAGACCCGGTGATCAATAACAGCAGCATGGCGGGAACGGATCCATACACTGTCAAGGATTTCGAGAGGCCTGGATTTACACCGGACATGTCTGCCGGTCTGGTGGTTTCGCCTTATACGCCTGGCGAGGTTGCGATTCTTGGCATATATCGCTCAACCAACGTGACGGTCAAAGGTTTGGCATTTCTGAGTGATGGGGCGGGAGCGGATTATGCCGTGGCGGTGGCTTTGGACTACGGACTGGATACTGCAGTTAAAGATCGGTTTGCATATCCTGAAGGATCATCGCGTGGGTTTCACATTGCTGGGTGCTGGATTGGTGTTGATCCTGCGACAGGTAACGAACATCTGAGCGGTGCAGCTATTGCAGCATTTCGTCACCGTGATAAAGAAGTAGGCGGTACTCGTCCGGAGCTTCCGAACCAGGAGAACATGACCATTGGTGTGAAGGCTGGCTCGGCGAATCCGAGGGCGGAATTCAACGTGATCAGAGCTGCTGGAGCCACCATTGCCTCTGAAGGCATACGTTTCCGGGTTTCCGGCAATCAGCTCTCCGGCGCAGCAACGGACATTGGGCGGTACGATGATACACAGGTGCCGAGCATTGTTTTTGGCACTGATGGGGATGGAGTGAACGACGCGGACGAGGGAAATCTCTTAATTCAACCGCTGTCTTTCTATAACACAGGGAACAAGCTCTATGTTATTGCTGGCAACACATTCAATCGTGCGGTGGACGGCAGCCGGCCTGGTAGTGGTTTTGGATATGCCGTTGACCAGTTTCGTTTTGACCAGCGCACTCGTGTTCAGTTTGGCTCGGACTTCAACGGGCTGAATGACGGATTGGAAGGGAACACGTTGTATGACACGCTCGGGATTGCCGCCAATGCGAATGCCCCGACTAATACGTCGTGGATTTCGATGCGTGGCAATACACTGATCAACAACACCACATTGCCGTTGGACACGACCGTGGGTTTGAACACCTACAACAAGTTCATTGACACTGCGGCGGCCAATCCGATTACTCCTGTGATTACCTCGGCGACGACGACGACGTTGATTGGTTCATGCGGGCTACCGCTTGCTGAAGTTGCGAATGTGGTGATAGATGTTTATGTGTCGGATCCTGAGGGTGATCTTGCATCGTTCCCGCAGGGCAGGCGCTATCTGGGAAGTTTCACTGACAACTCGGCGGCGGATTCCAATCCGGCTGTAGGAGCCTTTACCTTCAATACTGCAGGCTTGGGAATTCATTCAGGGGACAAAGTTACAATAGCAGTCAACTACCTGAAGTCAGATGGTAAGGGCCAGACATCTCCTTTTGCGACTTCGACCACTGCGACTGTAGGTGCTGGAACCTATACCGTCACGACCACCGCCTCTGATGGCCCAGGAAGCTTTTCCAAAGCCATTCGCGATGCGGATGCCAGCCCAGATCTCGCGCCAGTAATTGCGTTCAACATAGCTGGAGCTGGTCCGCATTACATAGCGCCGCCGGTGGGTGGATTTCCGTTGATTTACAAGGACAACGTGACGATTGACGGTTACAGCCAGCCTGGATCTGCGGTTAACACTGCTGCAATCACCACGACGAACAATGCGGTGATCAAGATTGTGCTGGATGCACGGACAGCTCCGAATTTTCGGGACATGTCTTACACCTTCTATGGCACATTGACTACTTCAGACCCGGTGATCAATAACAGCAGCATGGCGGGAACGGATCCATACACTGTCAAGGATTTCGAGAGGCCTGGATTTACACCGGACATGTCTGCCGGTCTGGTGGTTTCGCCTTATACGCCTGGCGAGGTTGCGATTCTTGGCATATATCGCTCAACCAACGTGACGGTCAAAGGTTTGGCATTTCTGAGTGATGGGGCGGGAGCGGATTATGCCGTGGCGGTGGCTTTGGACTACGGACTGGATACTGCAGTTAAAGATCGGTTTGCATATCCTGAAGGATCATCGCGTGGGTTTCACATTGCTGGGTGCTGGATTGGTGTTGATCCTGCGACAGGTAACGAACATCTGAGCGGTGCAGCTATTGCAGCATTTCGTCACCGTGATAAAGAAGTAGGCGGTACTCGTCCGGAGCTTCCGAACCAGGAGAACATGACCATTGGTGTGAAGGCTGGCTCGGCGAATCCGAGGGCGGAATTCAACGTGATCAGAGCTGCTGGAGCCACCATTGCCTCTGAAGGCATACGTTTCCGGGTTTCCGGCAATCAGCTCTCCGGCGCAGCAACGGACATTGGGCGGTACGATGATACACAGGTGCCGAGCATTGTTTTTGGCACTGATGGGGATGGAGTGAACGACGCGGACGAGGGAAATCTCTTAATTCAACCGCTGTCTTTCTATAACACAGGGAACAAGCTCTATGTTATTGCTGGCAACACATTCAATCGTGCGGTGGACGGCAGCCGGCCTGGTAGTGGTTTTGGATATGCCGTTGACCAGTTTCGTTTTGACCAGCGCACTCGTGTTCAGTTTGGCTCGGACTTCAACGGGCTGAATGACGGATTGGAAGGGAACACGTTGTATGACACGCTCGGGATTGCCGCCAATGCGAATGCCCCGACTAATACGTCGTGGATTTCGATGCGTGGCAATACACTGATCAACAACACCACATTGCCGTTGGACACGACCGTGGGTTTGAACACCTACAACAAGTTCATTGACACTGCGGCGGCCAATCCGATTACTCCTGTGATTACCTCGGCGACGACGACGACGTTGATTGGTTCATGCGGGCTACCGCTTGCTGAAGTTGCGAATGTGGTGATAGATGTTTATGTGTCGGATCCTGAGGGTGATCTTGCATCGTTCCCGCAGGGCAGGCGCTATCTGGGAAGTTTCACTGACAACTCGGCGGCGGATTCCAATCCGGCTGTAGGAGCCTTTACCTTCAATACTGCAGGCTTGGGAATTCATTCAGGGGACAAAGTTACAATAGCAGTCAACTACCTGAAGTCGTCCGTTGCGCCGTCCATTGCATCAGTGAGTCGTAGTGGTGGTAACACTACCCTGAACATCAACGGTGGATCCGGCCCATACAGCATTTACAGGGCATCTTCCGTAACTGGACCTTACACGAGCTTTGCTACGGCAGCGGCGAGTCCAGCGGTATTCGCGGATGCCGGGGCTACCGCTTTCTACAAGGTGCAGAGCTTGGTAGGTGGCGGCCAGACCTCTCCGTTTGCAATCTCGGCCACGGTGCCTTAAATAAAAACCAGTTTGCTCGTTTTAGAAATCACAAGGCCCGCCGTTTACGGCGGGCCTTTTCTTCTGTCGCGTAACGTGGCAATCAATCATGAGTGGAAGGTTTGGTCCTCGCACTATGTGGCTAAAGATCGGTGCAAGGCATATTCAATCCCGGATGCCCTGTTTGTGTTTGGCCGGGTTTGCCAATTGTCGTATCAACGAAAATCATGGGTTTGTAGTTCGGATCAGTTGCCCGGATGAAGTTCGCAATCGCGTGCAGATGTTGGATTGCGAGACAACTTGGGGATGCATTGTCAGCTTGTCACCACAATGCCACCAACGGCTGAGGAATTTCTTCCAAAAAAATAAAAAAACTCTTGCCTTCAAAATGACATTCAGCTAAAAGTCCTACGTAACCCGTAACAAAAAACCAGATGGCATCGCGACCAGACAAAAAAAGTCATACATACCATGTTTCTTGACCCACAACTACAACCAAAACAAATGAAAAAACTCCTTGTAACATTCGTTGCGACGGCGTTAGGCACGTCGCTATCCCTTGCCCAGGTGGGCACTCCCGCGGACGCCGGGCTGATACCCCGCACTCCGACTATTGACGTAAACACCAATTACAACAACAGTGCTTTGGAGACTGGTGATATTACCATTACCGACAATGGCAATGTGTTTCCGGTATGGGAGGATGACGGTGGCGACCTCACGGATTGGGAAGCCGTCTGGACGGTGTACAACAACAATGGCGTTTTGCTTACGCCGCCGGTGACGATCACAAACATTCCAGGATCCGCCTGCTTTCCAACTGATCCGCCAGCGGTCCCGAATGTCACGTACCGCGCCTTCTTCCGTTCGAATGGCAGCCCGACTCCAGGTTACACGGGAGACTTCGGCGGCAAGGGCAAAGGCAACTGGTTTGGCCCTGGATTCGCATTTATGGCCGGGTGCGACGCTATCGCTTGTGAAATCCCGGAGTTGACAGCCATCCAAGTGGACGGAGGCGGTGCCGGTACGCACGCAGCACCATTCGTGCAATTGGCCAACAATGACGGGAGCCGGAACACAGGCATGGGCGGTCCCGACGTGGCTGGGATTGTGTCATTTTCTGACGCCGATGTGGAAGCGGCCGATGGTAATGGCGATGTCCGACCAACTGATGTGGAATTTCTGTCTAACGGAAATATCGTGATCGCGGGCTTTAGTCGTACGATTGCAGACCGGTTGCTTACCGGTCAGACAGCCGGCAATGTTGTAGTTTACAAAGTCTTGAATTCGTCAGGCGGGGTGGTAAAGGCCTATTCAGCGGCGACTTCAGAAGTCGGCCCGGCCGCAGCCGGGCAGGACGCGTGGCACGGTGTGGCGGCAACTTCCAATGGTTTTGCAATTCGCTTTAGTCAGGCAGGGGACAAGATGCGCATGTTTGACAACAACGGAAACCCGGTGGGACCAAACATCAATATTGCAGCAGTGACGGGCCATCCTGAAGCGGCCACTGCTGGTCGTGGCGACGGCATGGGTTTCAAAAGTAATGGCAAGGACGCTTATGTGTATGCGGTCAACAGCGGTGCCGGAGGACCTTGGGTAACGGTGTTCAACGCCGATGGCACGTTGCGCTATTCGCGTGCGGTGACGGAAACAAATGAACTTGGCGCTTATGCCAATAGCGACCGTCTCGATGCGGCCATTGCCGCCGACGGATCGGTCATTGTAGCGTTTGACGCCAGTAATAACGACACAAATAACATCAACCTGTACCGTCTGCCTCAAGCACGCCTGTTCAACCCTTGTGGTCAGGCCATTGGACCGGTTTTTTATCTCAGCGAACGTGAACATGCCACCAACGCCGTTGCGAGCAATGCTAATTGCCGTCCACGTGTCGCTTGGCGGGGCAACATGGTTGCCGCCATGTGGTGCAGTTTGAATAGTCCAATCGCCGCTGGCAAAATTCTCGGCATGCGCTTGTTTGATGTAGGCACACCTCCTCCAAGTCTCGACCCTGTGATTCCGTGCAGTGCGGAAACGCTCGGTATGAAGCGCATCGTTCCCGACACTTTGGTTTGGTTCAGCTTGTCCCAGAACAAGACCAAGCTCGGCGGCTATACTACTCAAGGTGATCAGGCACCTGGTGGAAGCAGTGTGGAGGCGACTGCTGGCGTGTTGGGTGATAGCACCTTCCTGCTCGCAGCAACTACTCAGGCGACAAATGATCCTGCGAACATGAGCCTTACTTCGGTGCTCATCCCCGCTTCTGGCGGCACGCCTAGGTTGGACAATCTGTTCTATACCGACGCAGGTACAGCGTGGCTCAATCAAATCAACCTTTCCCGCCAGACGGGCAACCCAGGTCGTGTTGGTGGTGACCCTCGGTACGGTGCTGTCAACTACGGCGGCGCTGGTGAGGTGTCACTCTTTGCCTACCCGGAGTTCAACTCAGACGGGCGATTCTCGAATCCGTTCTTCGATTATGCAAACTCAATTGCCGGGCGTTCCTATGGCGGTCAGATTCACCGGTTGAATCCGACTACCCTCGTCTCGACGCCGCTCATGAAGGCCGTGGACGCGATGTTTGGCCGGACTTGGACAAACTCAGTACCTCCTACCGGAGGCCAGGACTTTGGGCGCTGTGGTAGTGCGCCGATCGGACTCGACAACGGCAACTTTGTTTTTGTTGGAGAAGATCGCACGACCCTCAACACCGCGCCCGGCGGACCGAGGGCTGCCATGGCTACAATCTTCGCGCCTAACGGCACGATTGTGAAGGAAGCCTTCAGGGTGACGCCGGTTCCCACTTCTGACGGAAGCATGTGGAACAGTGTCGGTGCCTTCAAGGGAGGCTTCTTTATTCGTCCTGCGAGTGGCATTATTTACTTCTATGACAATGCCGGCAATCTCCAAGGCTCGCTTGATCATAACGCTGCTTCCGGGCTGAATTATGACCTCGGTCGTAGCGATGGCACGCGCATGTGCTCTGACATCCGAAACCAATATGTGTTCCAGGCCGGCAAAGCCCCCGAGAGCAGTGGGTTTACAAACATCATGTTGACCGCGTACAATGCGGTCACTCGCACTTGGATCACCAACACAATCGTCAGCGAGGGCACCCAAGACACATTGAATACCGGTGGAACTCGCCTTCTGGACCGGGCTAATGTCGCCTGCGACGCTTATAACCGCGTGACGGTGATTTACAGAGTCAGGCCGGATAGAACTGTCTGGCTCAACGATCAGGTCGCAGCGCGGGTGTTTCAGTTTGATGGCACCAAGTTCACGCCTCTGACACCGTCGTTCTTCCCGTTTGTGGAACATGACTCCGTAGGCGACAATGTAGCGGGCTTCAAACAAGTAGAGCCCAGCGTGGCAATGACGTCTCGCGAGATTCTGTTTTATGCCAAGGGCTTCTGGAACGCAGACGGCAATCCTACCAACGCCGCCGTTACGCTCGATAATACGCATGCCTACACAATCCTGAGTCATCCAGTACCGATTGCGGCGCCGCAGCCGGTGATGACGATAACCAAGTCCGGGGCGAATGCGATCATCGCTTGGAATGCTGACGCCGGTCTGTTCAGGGTGCAAAAGACCACCTCGTTGACGTCTCCTAGCTGGACGGAAGTCACTGGTGGAGTAAATGTCGCTACGCCAGTGGATGCTGGAGCAATTGGCGCCACGCCTACATATTTCCGGCTCATCCGGTAATCATAGCGATTAAAACGTTGATCACAAAGGCTGTCAGCCTTCGGGCTGACAGCCTTTCTTTCTATACCGATCGTGTGGTCTTGACTCTTTGACTCTGCGAAAGGTTTAAACGTGAGTACCCATTCGCCAATGGATGAGAGCATGAAAATACGCCAAGGGGCAGCTCATTACGGTTTGTTGCGATCGAGAGTCCGTCGTCAATCTGTTGCCTGGCTGCCTGCATTTTCACTTCTCTGACCTCTTCAACGCCGCTATCGTCTGTTCACCATGACTGCACCTTGCCGAAGATGGATGCTGTCGATACTGGCGGCTGCCACATGTGCCTTGGGGACGGCAGCATTCGGCCATACCACGGGACTCAGCACGAGCGATCTCAAGTTTGCAACGAACGGTCTTGATGCTGAAGTCGTGCTGGCCGGAGCGGACTTGATGTTGATACTCGCAAACCTTGATACGGGAAGTTCAATGGATGGCGACCATGATGGAAAATTGACCCGGGAGGAATTCTCAGCAGGATTGGATCGCATCCGGAAGTTTGGGGAGAATTGTCTGATGGTAGAGTTCAGCGGACAGCCCGTGCGATCCGGCCCGTCCAAGCTTACGTTGGATGACAAGGACAATTTCCACATTGAATTGAATTTCTCCGGCGAGCGACCGGCGCATTTGAGAATCCGCGCGGCTTTGTTCGAGCACCTGCCACCAGAACATATTCATTTCGTGTCAGTCCACGATGCCGACAACAAATCCCTCGGGAACAAGATGCTTCATCCGGATGACGATTGGCTGGAGATCAATGTGCCTCGCATCGGCAATGCGAAGGAAGATCCTCGCGTCAGCACGTTCGCAGGCTTCCTCAAACTGGGCGTTGAACACATCTGGACCGGCTACGATCACTTGATGTTTCTGCTGGCGCTCCTGTTGGTATGCGCAAATTTCAAATCGGCCATTCAAGTCGTCACTTTTTTCACGTTGGCCCATTCCTTCACCCTGGCCTTCGCGACGCTTAATCTGGTCTGGGTGTCCAGCCGGGTGGTCGAACCGGCAATCGCGGCTTCGATCATTTATGTGGGAGTGGAAAATTTTGTGCGCGCGGAAGGTCCCAAAGGAAGGTGGTTGATCACTTTCTTGTTCGGGTTGATCCATGGCTTCGGGTTTGCGACTGTACTGCGCGACCTCGGTGTGGCGACGAGCACCACCGGCGTCACTGTGCCGTTGGTCGCTTTCAATATCGGCGTCGAGTTTGGGCAGATCCTCATCGCGGGGATAATGCTCCCAATCATCTGGCGGCTTCGAATGTGGGAGCCATTTCGTCGGCGTGGCGTGCCGGCGTGTTCGGCAATCGTGGCGGGGCTTGGGGGTTACTGGCTGATTGAGCGCCTGTTTGTCAGTTGAGGCCATGTTGCCGCGATGCCGCAGCGGCGTGAAACAATTTGCAGTGTTCGTAAGCGCGGATTACGGTCAGAGCAAACTCATGTCACACCGATTGTGCTGAACAAGATCAATTCCCTACGCAAACTTTCTCCAATGATTCCGCCGTCTTTCGATGAATGGAAGCTCAGTGCCGATCTGGATGGTCCTGGTCACGACGAAGCGCCTGATATTTTCCAGTCAGGATTTTCGAGGACATCCGATGACCGGGTTGGTGTGAGGTCCATGCCCGGTTCAAGTTTGCTGAAAATCGCCCGCCCGAATTCTTGTGGTCGTGGGAAGCGGCACGCTTGCGGACGGGCGCACTGTTGGCGGGTTGGCGCGGGCTTTCTTTTGCTTTTCGTCTGTTGCTCGCGAATCATGCCGTCGACACAGGCGACACAATTACGCGAGCCTGGAGTTCGTGCGCGATTCTCTCAGAACCGTCTGATGATCCAACCGAAACGGGACGCCGATTCATTGGAGCTTGCCCGGTTTCACGCGGCTAACCGGTGCTCAATCTTAAGACGCTTCCCTGCATTTGACGGGGTGGAGGTTTTGCAACTGCCCGAGGATGTCGCCGTTTCGGAAATGGCAAGCCGATACCAGACCAGCACGTTGGTGAACTTTGCCGAGCCGGACTATCTGATGAAGCTCGCCAGCTTGTTTCCAAGCGACCCCCTGTTTCTCAACGGAACACAATGGGGATTGAACAACGCCGGGCAGGGAGGCGGTTTGCCCAATGCAGACATCGATGCACCCGAGGCGTGGACCGCCAGGATGTCGGCCAGCAATGTGGTCGTAGCGGTGGTGGATTCTGGCATTCGTTACACGCACGAAGACCTTACCGGCAATATCTGGACTAACCCCCTTGATGGCAGCCACGGCATAAACGTCATTGCCGGGTCAACGGCCCCGGATGACGACAACGGCCACGGGACGCTCGTTTCCGGAGTGATCGGTGCCAGGGGTGATAATGGTGTTGGTTTGGCTGGAGTCGCGTGGCAGGTTCAGCTTATGGCATGTAAATTCGTGGACGCATCCGGCTACGGCTCGGTCAGCGACGTGCTTGTCTGTCTTGATTACGCGCGAACGAACGGGGCAAAGATCATCAATGCAAGTTGGGGAATGGACGAGTTCTCGTTCTCACTCTCCAACGCAATGGTCGCGATGCGTGATACGGGAATCCTCGTGGTGGCGGCAGCGGGCAACGATGCTCGGAACATTGATGACTTCCCGTACTATCCGGCAAGCTTTGATCTCGACAACATCGTGACAGTGTCAGCAACGACGCGGTTCGACGGAGTCTATACGTTGTCGAACTTCGGCCTGACTAACGTGGACCTCGCCGCTCCGGGCTACGAGATTTATTCCACAGCCTTCCAATCGAACAATGCTTACGCATCAGACGAAGGCACATCGATGGCGGCTGCCTACGTTAGTGGCGCGGCGGCAGTGCTTCGCGCAGCGTACCCGACCGAACCTCCGGCCCTGATCATCAACCGGCTTTTGATTTCGGTGGATCCCCTGCCAGGGTTGGCAGGTCATTGCGTTTCTGGTGGGCGTCTGAATTTGCGCCGAGCGCTGGGCGTACCGTTAACCGCTCCAGTACTGAAGGCAGTGGTCTTATCATCGGGTGTCCCCAATGTGCTGCTATCGGGCAATCCGGGCCGAAATTACGTTACCGAGGCCACCACAGATTTTTCAGACTGGTCGCCGGTATCCACGAATTTGACGGGATTCGACGGCTTGTTGGCTGTCACGAATCTTACCGGGTCGACCGGCCAGCGATTCTACCGGGCTTACCTGCCTCCGTGAACAGCGGCTTCAAAGCTGTTTAAGAATTCTCAGCTCTCAGCGGTTACATGCATCATCTTCCCCCCCCCGGGGGAGGCAGCTTCGAAATGGAAACGACGACGGCCTTCGTGAGAAAAAACTTTACATGGCGCTTGCCACCAGCTGCTGAAAGCACAAAATCTGTGCTAACGAATCAGACGCAATACCGAAACTGAACCGCCGACCGTACAGCCCAATTGCTCAACAGTTTTAATCGCGCAAGGAAACAACGACAAGACCTTCTCGCTTGAGCCACAAGAAGAAAATAGTCGCCACCCAGAAATCAAACAAACCCACCACCTCCCCTTGGTGGGAAGCGTTGTTCTACCCAACCATCGTTGCCGTTGTTGCCTTTGCTCTTTACGCCAACACCCTGTCGTTTGATTTCGTGTATCACGACGACGACACCATGATCGTCAACAACTCTCAAACACTGGAACAGGCTACTTTGAAAACAGTGTTTTTGACCGATGCATGGTTTCAGGAAAAGAAAATACAACTTTATCGCCCATGGCAAAGCCTCACCTATGTGCTCGATTACAAGCTTTGGAAGACGAACCCCAAAGGCTACCATCTGCATAATGTAGTGGTGTTTGGGTTGTCGCTGTTCGTCCTCAACTTGTTCTTGCGACAGCTCAGATTTGATAAGAGATGGGCGTTTCTGTTCACCCTCTTCTATTCGTGCCACTATCTCTTTGCGCATGCTGTCTGTTGGATTCCTGCGCGCGGCGATTTGTATTTGGTGCTCTTTGGACTAATGACACTCGTTTGCTTCTTGAAGTATTTCCGGAGCAGGTCATGGAAAGTTTTACTGTGGGCAAATGTGTTTTTCGTCCTCGCCCTTTTGGCAAAGGAAACTGCGGCAGTGTTGGTGCCCGTTGCGGCTTTACTGCGTTGGGCTGAACTGAAGTGGGACGTGAAGCAGCTCAAGAGTTTGGTCGGACTTTGGTTGTTGCCTGTCGTTTTGGTGGCAGGAACTTATTTGTTACTGCGCAGCAAAAGTATAGACCCAGAGGGTTCTGTGAGCTTAAGCGGAGTGTTTTACAATCTTCCTGTCATTCCTGAATCTGTTTTCAAGTTCTATGTCCCATCTGTGTTTTGTGTGTTACCGGGATACAATGCCGTTCTTACCATAACCGGCGTGGTTCTTATTCTGGTTATCATCGTGGTGGTCGTTGCTCTCAGAAAAAGTGAAGGCAGGTTTTTGATGATGGCCGGACTGACCATGTTCCTGCTGAGTCTGCTGCCCTCGATTTTCTACAAGCCAACGTTTAGTGCGTCGGCCTATGATTACCTGGACCATCGGATGTTTTTTGCCGGGGTGGGTCTCCTTCTTTTTACCGGAGCTGCAGTCACTGCGTTGCCGTGGAAAGTTGCCATATTGCAAAAGATATTCTTGGGACTTTGTGTTGTTGAAGCAGGCTTTTCCTTTAACTATCAGGACGCATACCGGGATTATCACCATTACTATCAAAACGCAATTTCCACGAATCCCAAGTCCGCACTGGCGATGCTCAACTACGGAATTTTGCTGCGCGAACGAGAAAGAGACTTTCAAAAATCTGTAGATGTATTAACCATGGGTTCGCGGGCCTATCCCAATTCCAGTGCATTTCTGAATGAAAAGGCCGGAACTTTGTTCGCCATGCGAGACTACGACAATATGTATGCGGTCGCACAGGCAATGTCCAAATATCCCGATCGGCAGTACGAAGCGCTCCTTTACACCGGAATCTATTTCAATGTGAAGGGTCTGTTGGAGCCCGCACTAAGTGCTTACAATAAAGCCATTGAACTGCGTCCTCGAAGTTACTCTACTCGCTTTAACCGTGCCCAAATCTACAAACAAATGAACAACACGGATGCCATGTTGACGGACCTGACAGAGGCGATTCGGTTGAATCCCGACTATGCCGATGCATTCTCCGAGCGTGGAAACCTTTATGCTAACCTGGGTCACTGGGATAAAGCCCTGAGCGATTTCGATAAATACGTAGTGCTTCAGCCAGAGGACCCTGCCGGCTTCTACCTGCGCGGGCAGGCACTTGTTGTATTGGGGCGAACGGACGAGGGCTGCAATAGTTTACGGAAAGCTGCAGAAATGGGGTTACACGAAGCAATGGCGAAGTATAAGCAGTTGTGTAACTAGATGGCTAATACAAGGTGTCAAAATGTTCCGGCATATTGCCGAAACTGGGTTTCACTGTTTCGACATGGCCATCGGCAAGGGTGACCGTCCCTTTTCCCGAATGGCGGTTGCTGATATGGCTCGGCAGAGATTCGAATGGCGGTGGATGTGCAAGGCCGATGAGTCTGACGGTCGTCGGGGTCCACCGGCCATCATCCGGCAAATTCCTGTAGGCGTGTTCTTCCACCATCATAAGTTTGTTTGCAGGCTGTCGAACCGTGGCCGACTTGAAAAGCATCGGCTCACCAAAACCCGGATCACCGGGAATAAGTGATGTAATGCCGTGGTTGATTCCTTTCAACGTCAGGCCGGTTCCCTCATACCAACTATTGGCCGTGTAGCTGTATAGGTAGTTTCCCACGGGCTGTCCGTTTGGAGTGGCTGCACGGATTGCGATATCCTTATCCGAAGGGCACCGAAATAAATTGGTGACGAATCGACCTATCATCGGAACAATGGCTCCGTTGTTTATATCCGCCCGGCGGGAGTTGGCTCCAATTCGAGGATCATCCCCATTCCAATAAATCCAATCCTCATCCACGGGCGGGGTTGGCATCCTTGCGGCGCATCCAGGAAAAGCGTCCTTGTTTTCGCCGACGTAAAGCATAAATGCCAACCCGATCTGCTTGAGGTTGCTGACACAATTAATATGCTGCGCTTTCGCCTTGGCTTTCGACAACGCCGGCAAAAGAAGGCTCGCCAAAATAGCTATGATGGCAATGACGACCAACAACTCGATCAAGGTGAATGCTTGCCGAAAAGCCAGGTTAAAAACAGGCGTGATGCGTTTGGATGCAGGCGCGCTTGACATGCAAGAGAAAGCGGCAGTGTTCATGCGTCTGGCTTTCATTCTTAATAAAAGATCTTTGTTTTGGCTGCTCCTTAAGTCAAGTTCTTCCTATTAACAATTTCGGGCCTTCCACGCACTCTTCAGACAGTTACCTTTTCACTGAATTGTCCATTTGGGGTTGGAATTCAGCATCCAATTCCTTCAACACTGCGTAAAGTCGTTGGAGGCTCGCTTCGGTGGCTTCCTTGTGCTGGCGACCCGAAGAATTGTCAACTTCGTGCGTAATTTGCTTAAAATTTGCCAGAATGGCATCGACCCGTTTCTTTTTCTCGCCTTCGAGCTTGCGGGATAATGCGTCGGCAAACGTCCCGATGTAGTACATCTGATTATGGATGTACAGCAGGCCGTTCGTCTTAAAGGCTTCGCTTAACACCGCCTGTTGTTGTTGAAGCGCTGCGTTCACAGCCTCGGGCGAGTGCGGATCCACCTTGATTACAGGCTTTGGTTTCTTGCAACCAGCACATACTAGACTGCAGATCAGGGCCAAGAAGCCGATTACTCGAAGCACTTTCGTTTTCATGTGGTTTAATAAGGAACGTAGGATGAATCTCGTGTTTCAGATGGGATATCGCAATGCAAAATTTATTTTTGTGGTCATTCCATAATAACGTCCTTATTGGAACGGTGTCGTGCCGAATTGGCGCTGGAGGACCCAAGGTTATTTGCCAAGGTCTGAGACACCGTCATGTGCTGTCTGGCTGGGTACCTTGTCCTGTCGGGCTGAACCAACTGGCTCAGAAATGCGAGCATGGTGAAGGGCGGATGTGCATTTATTTTCTTGGAACGATTGTTTGCCGTAATTACAATACGGCAAACAAACCAACAGATGAAAACGACAAGAAAGAGGGAAACAAATGGGCAGGCGGAGTGTCAGCGCGGCTTTACTCTGATCGAACTGCTGGTTGTCATTGCCATCATTGCCATTCTTGCAGCCATGCTTCTACCTGCCTTATCCAAGGCAAAGATCAAAGCTCAAGCCATCCAATGCATGAACAATGAAAAGCAACTGACCTTGGCTTGGATCATGTATGCCGACGACAATCAGGACCGGGTGCCGCCCAATGCCAGCGGCAGTGGAAACGCGTCGCAACATGGGTGGGTGGAAGGCTGGCTGGATTTCAATGCTGGCAATCCCGATAATACAAACACTCTTTACTTGGTTAATGCCAAGATTGGCGTTTATACGAAGAGCGTTGGCATATACAGGTGTCCAGCGGATGTTTATACCTGTCGGACACGGGGAGGCGAAATTATGCCCCGGGTTAGGAGCGTCTCCATGAATTCCTTTATTGGGGTCGTTCCTCGTGGTGAATATGGTGCTAGGCAGACCCCGCCCTGTTACGAATACCACAAGCTTTCGGATATCAAGCGTCCGCCTCCTTGTAATTTGTGGGTTTTTGTGGATGAACATCCCGACAGCATCAACGACGGTTGGTTGACCGATGGCTGGCCTGGCGGGGGTGGCTGGGGAGATTTGCCGGCGAGCTATCATGCCGCCGCCTGTGGTATTGGTTTTGCCGACGGCCACGCCGAGGTCCATAAGTGGAGAGATCCTGCCACGTCCGAGCCCGTGACCAAACAGACATTGCCACGTCGAGGTGGTAGTGCCCCGAACGACACGCTGTGGTTCATGGAACGATCCACCGCCCCTATCCAATGAACTGAGGGGTGTTGTATAAAGTTGGCTATTGGCGCTTCAAGGGAGGAGCTTCGATTCGGCTTCCAGCTTTTTCCACGTTCAATCGAACCGTTCGCCAATCCAGGTTCAGCGCGCGTGCGGCTGTGCGGTAATTCCTCGTCTTCGAATAGATGCGGGCGCAGTAACCTTGCAACAGTTCCTCGGCGGTCAGCTTTCCTTCGCGCACGGCATTAAGCCAGATGTCCTCTGTTGATGGAGAAGCGGCGGTCGCGCTTGCTACTGGGCGGTAGGATTTACGAATCCAGATATTGCGCACGCATTGCTCGAGTTCACGGAAATTACCGGGCCAGGCGTAGTCCGCGCCTAGATGTTTTTCAACCCACGCCACGACTTCGGCAACGAGCGGCGACGGTTCCTCCTCTCCCATCTGTCGCCCGATATATTCCACCCACAACGCGAGGTCGTCCGGCGAATCCGCCAGTTGCTCGTGCAACGAGGGTGTCACCAGAATATCCCCGCAGAGCCGGTAGTAGAGGTCGGCGCGGAACCTATGGATGGCGATGGCTGCGCCGAGGTCGCGATTGGTGGCAACGATTATTTTGCCGCTGAACCGGCGCGTGGCGGAATCACCGACCCGCTGAAACACGCGGGTTTGCAGGACGCGCAACAGCTTGACCTGCGCGGCCACGTCGAATTCGCCGATCTCGTCCAAGAATACCGTGCCGTGCGGCGAACATCGCTCCAGCCAGCCTTGGTGGTTGGCCAGGGCTCCGGTGAACGCGCCGCGTTGGTGACCAAACAACTCGGATTCAATCAGCGTCGGGGTCAGCGCGGAAAGATTGACCGGATGGAACGATCCGGCGTAGTTCTCCACGAACGCCCTCGCCCCTAGGCCGAACGGCACGTAGCGCGACAACCCGATGGCGCGAGCGACCAGTTCCTTGCCGCTGCCCGATGGTCCGGTGATGAGTGTCGGAATGTCACCCGTGTGCCGGTGTCGCGAGGCGATGTAGCGGTCGAGATCGTGCGTGAAGATGGATTCCCAGGTCGCTGCGCGCAGACGGGAGGCGGCTGGTGAGCGGCCCACGATGTGTTTGTAGATGTGTACGAACGCCCGTCGGATTTGGAACAGGATCGCGAACAAGTGCGCCGCATTCGTTTCGTCAAATGGCGGCAGTCCTGGCAGGCTCAGGCAACGCGTGCTTTCTTCGAGGAATGGTTTCCAGAAATCCATCCGTCCTTGCCGCGTGACCTTTTCGCCGATGCCTTCGCCGGCGACCTGATGGAAATCGCGCTGAAATTTCAGGAACAGGTAGAACCGCACCATCTGCACATAGGACTCCGCGTCCGGATACAGGGCGTGGGACATGGAAGTGAATTGCTGACGCCACCGTACCACCAGTGACGTCAGGAGTTTGAGCAGGTCTTCAGTTGCCTGGGAGCGTTTGTCGGCGGGTGTGAACGTGAAACTCCAGGATTCCGTTCCCGTCTGCTCCGGCACACCCAGCACTTCCGCGTCCAGTTTGACCCGGCGCGGCAGGAACGGATTCGCAAGTGAAAGTTCGGCGAGCCGCCGCGTCTGGGCACGTTCGGTGGGGGTCAGTGACTTGTTCGGACTTCGCATTGGGACATTTTATGTATCATGAGCTACATTCCTTGCACAAGTCTCGATTGAGCCCTCCAGTATGAATTTCCAGATTTCGCGGCAAACTGCTTCACCAAGGAAGCGTTGCGTTGCTGGCACGAACTTTGCAAACTCCCTCGACACTGTTTCGTCCGGATTCGTCATCATGCCGATGACTGTTCGGTCAACCCAATATCTCATGAGCAATTTTTTCAAACTTGAACCGCTGGCGGATGGCGTGATGAAGCTCGTATTCGACGTGGCCAGCCAGAAGGTGAACACCTTCTCCGCAGCCGCACTGGAGGAGCTCGGTCGCCACGCTTCTGAATTCGCGAAGCGCACGGACATTACTGGTTTGCTCATTGCCAGCGGCAAGCCCGGCCAGTTCATCGCGGGCGCTGACCTGAATGAACTCGCAGCTGTGGCCAATGCCACTCGTGAAGAGGTGACGCAGGCGATTGAGCGCGGGCACAGATTGTTCAGCGCGATGGAGAAACTGCCTTTTCCAACCGTTGCGTTGATTGACGGTGCTTGCATGGGTGGTGGCACTGAATTGGTGTTGTCGCTGGACTACCGGTTGGTGGTCGCAGGGCCGCGCACCAAGGTGGCGCTGCCCGAGGTCAAGATTGGTCTGATTCCTGGCTGGGGCGGCACGCAACGGCTGCCTCGATTGGTGGGCGTTGATGCCAGCATCGAGATCATTACATCCGGCGAACCCATGGATGCGCGCCGGGCCGTGGAAATTGGGTTTGCTTTTGACGCCGTTCCTGCGGAGCGCCTCGTTGAGGAGGGATTGCATTTGATTGCCGAGGCCCGCCGCACGGGTGAGTGGAACGAATCGCGCCAACGTCGCTCGCAGCCGCTGGGTTTGAGCGAAGACCAGGCGCGCTTTGCATTTGCTCTCGCAGAAGGCGCTGTCCGGGGCAAGACCAAAGGGCATTATCCTGCACCGCTGATCGCTCTCAAAGCCATGCGTGATGGCATCAACCGTCCCCTTGACGAAGGCCTTCAGGTGGAACGGGAGGCTTCATTGGAAGTATTCGGCACGCCCATCGCCGCCAATCTCATCGGCCAGTTTTTCACCAATA
>CAYSDO010000003.1:0-8873 GCA_964429665.1 uncultured Bifidobacterium sp. | reverse complement strand
CTCGAGGTCAAATCCATCGGCGTGTTAGGCGCTGGTCTCATGGGCGCAGGTATTGCCACTGCTCACGCACGGCGAGGCGTTCGCGCTGCAATGGTGGACGTGGACGATGCACGGGTGGCGGACGGCCTGAAGCGTGCCCGCAAAGTTGTCGAGGATCGCATTGCCATTGGTCGCGCGAAGCCTGCCGACCTGGCAGACATGCTCATGCGGCTTCACGCAGGCACATCGCGGACAATGTTCAACGACTGCGACGTCATCGTTGAAGCCGTCACGGAGAATGAAGCGCTCAAGACAAAAATCATCCGCGAGCTTGCGGAGGTTGCTCGTCCCGACGCCATTCTCGCTACAAACACTTCAACAATCTCCATCACGCGACTGGCCCAGGCTTGGCCCGCTCCCGAGCGCCTTGTCGGAATGCATTTCTTCTCACCTGTTGATCGGATGAACCTGGTCGAGGTGGTGCGTGGCGAAAAGACCAGCGACGAAACCGTCACCACGATCGTGGCACTTGCCAAGCGCATCGGGAAGACGCCCATCGTTGTGCGGGACTGTCCGGGATTCCTCGTCAACCGCATCCTCATGCCTTACATGACCGAGGCGCTCGTGATGCTTGGTGAAGGCGTGGACATGGATCGCATTGACAAGGCCGCAGTGAAATGGGGCATGCCTGTTGGTCCAATCGCGTTGCATGACATGGTGGGGCTTGATACCGCGTTGTTCGCCGGGGCTGTGTTGCTTGCCGGCTATAAGGACCGTGCGGTGAACACTCCGTTGCTTGATGATCTCGTCAAGCTCGGCCGGTTGGGCAAGAAGAACGGCAAGGGTTTCCGCGCTTACGACAAAAAGGGCAAGCCGGTCGCCGACCCGGAAATGCAGAGCCTGATTGCCGGACGCGTTCACAATCCACGGGAACTTTCCGACGCTGACATTGCCGATCGCCTCTTTCTTTGCATGGCTTTGGAGGCTGTGCGTGCTCTTGACGAGAACATCGCGCGCCAGGCGGGCGACGTGGACATGGCGATGGTTCTTGGCTGCGGATTCCCGGCATTCCGTGGCGGGCCGTTGCGCTGGTGCGATACGGAAGGCGCGTCCAGCCTGCTTGCGAAAGTCGCAAAGTGGGAGTCCTTGGGCGCACGATTCAAGGCTCCGGCCAGGCTTGTTGACGCCGCCAAAACCGGCGCGCGTTTCTTTCCGCAAACCAAAATCAAAAAATGACGCACAAGATGCACTGTCCTACTCCCGGAGGAAAAATATGACAACTGCTGTGATTGTAGATGCCCTTCGCACCCCTGTCGCCAAGGCATCGGCGGAAGATGGGTTTTTCCGTGACGTGCGTGCGGATGATTTGTCGGCTCAATTGCTGAACGCCCTGGTCAAGCGCGCGGGTCTCGAACCGCGCCTGGTCGAGGACGTAAAGTGGGGTTGCGTGCAGCAACAGGGTGAGCAGGGGGTTGACATCGCGCGAAACGCGGTCCTCATCGCAGGCTGGCCAGTGCAGACTGGTGGCGAAACCATCCACCGCAACTGCGCTTCAAGTCTTTGTGCCATCAACAACGCGGCCATGAGCATTCTGGCAGGCTGCGAGGATGTGCAGGTTGCAGGTGGTGTTGAGCACATGCATCACGTTCCGATGACGAAGGATTACAACCCTTCGCCGGCACTCTTCCGCAACAACAGCTCCGGCATCATGCACATGGGGCTTACTGCTGAATATCTCGCAATGAAATACGGCGTGAACAGGCGGCAGCAGGACGAGTTCGCATTCCGCAGCCACCAGAACGCAGCCTCGGCTCATGCCACAGGAAAATTTCGTGACGAAATCATGCCGGTGTTGGCGCGAGACTCCGAGGGTCGCAAGCGCACCGTGACGATGGATCAATGCATCCGTCCTGATACCTCGCTCGAATCACTAGGTAAATTGCGGCCTGCGTTTAACCCGGCTGGCGGTTCTGTGACTGCGGGAAATAGTTCGCCGCTGAATGTGGGTGCCGCAGCGTTGCTCATCATGTCGGATCGGCGTGCCAAGGAATTGGGCTTCAAACCGCTCGCGCGTGTCAAAGCGATGGCAATTGCGGGAGTTGAGCCGTGCGAGATGGGAATCGGCCCGGTCCCCGCAGTTCAAAAGGCGCTTCATCGCGCCGGACTGAAACTGGACGACATCGGTTCGATGGAAATCAACGAAGCGTTCGCCGTCCAGGTTCTTTCAGTGCTCAAGCTTTTGGGCACGGACGAGAAGCGCGTGAATACGCGCGGTGGAGCGATTGCCATAGGCCATCCGTTGGGAGGCAGCGGCGCACGTATCACCACGACGCTCCTCTATCGGATGCGTGACGAGGGTACGCGGTATGGATTGGCCACAATGTGTGTGGGCCAGGGCCAGGGTGTGGCTACGATTTTTGAGAACTGTAACTAAGCCCGAAGTAAAGCAGCACAGTTCCCATGAGCATCCCAAATTTCTCAAGCCTTTGCGCGATGCACCGCGCCACTTGCGAGCGGCTTGGCCCGTTGCCGGCGCTTCGTTTCAGGGTGGCAGGCATGTGGCGTCATATCACATGGGCTGAGTACCGCCGGGAAGCCGACTGCGGTGCGGCGGGGCTTGCTGAATTGGGAGTCCAGCCGGGTGACAGGGTGGCCGTCCTCTCGGAAAATCGCTTTGAGTTTCTTGTCTCCGATCATGCGATTCTATCCGCTGGAGCGGTGCCGGTTCCGATCTATCCGTCGTCGTCACCGTCACAGATTCAGTACCTGATAGACCATAGCGGGGCGCGGGCGGTGATTGTCAGTGGCGCGGCCCAGTTGGCCAAGGTGGCCTCCGTGTTGTCGTCACTGCCTGATCTCCGGTTGATAGTCACCTTCGATCCTGTTGATACGGTTCTTGGCGTGCCAGTGCACAGTTGGGATGCGGTAAGGATGGCAGGTTTTCGTGGCGGTGATCGAGCCATGAATGAAGTCCGCCGTCGCGAGTCAGCGTTGAACGGGGATTCGTTTGCTACGATTATTTACACCAGCGGAACAACGGGTGTTCCCAAGGGCGTCGTCCTCACGCATGGCGGATTCCTGTTCACGACTGCCTCGGTGGCAGAGGTGCTGAATTTTAACTCGACGCACATCATGGCAAGCTGGCTGCCCTACGGTCATGTCTTCGCGCGTTGTGTGGACCACTACACCACAACGCGTATGGGAATGACACTCGCCCTGGCGGAGTCGGCGTTGACGGTGATGGATATCGTTGCGGAGATTCAGCCACATTATCTGACTTCCGTGCCGCGGCTGATTGAAAAGGCTTGGTTGCAGATCGCCGCGGTTCCGGTGGAGGAACGTGCCCGTGAGGCCGTGAAAATCTTCGGCAGCCGCCTCAACTTCCTCACCAGCGGCGGTGCGCCGTTGCCGCGCGCCGTTGGTCAGGGCCTCTGCGATGCAGGCGTGCCGATCCGGGAGGGCTACGGCATGACCGAGACTTCCAGCATCGTTTCCTTCAACCCGCGCGATGGCTGGAAAATCGGCACTGTTGGACTTGCTGTTCCCGGCATCGAGATCCGTATCGCGTCAGATGGCGAGGTGCTGACGAAAGGTCCACACCTGATGCAAGGTTACTGGCGCAACCCCGAGGCGACTGCCGAAACGATTGTGGACGGTTGGTTGCACACCGGCGATCTTGGCAAGATTGATGAAGACGGGCATCTCCAGATCACTGGCAGAAAGAAAGACCTGATCATTACCTCCAGCGGCAAAAATATCTCGCCTGCCGGGCTTGAGGCTTTGCTGCTTTCTGATCCGTTTGTGGAACAGGCAGTGACGTATGGCGATGGCCGGCATTTTATCACCGCCTTGCTCGTCCCGAACATGGCACGCCTCACGGAAGCCGCACACGCTGCCGGCACCGAACCTCCGACGGAAGGGGATGTGATCACTGACCCCCGGCTCGTCACATGGTTTCAGAAACGCGTGGACAACATCATGAACGCGGTCAGTCAGCCTGAGCGTGTAAAAAAGATTGTATTGCTGAACCGCCCTCTGAGTCTGGATCGTGAAGAGTTGACCAGCACATCGAAGGTGCGGCGGGCCGCCGTGTTCAAGCATTTCCAGAAGGAACTTGAAGCACTTTACGAAGGCGGCCCCTCATGAGCGCAGTTCCTCGCATGCCCATGCTTCCCAAGGAGCAACCGTTCTTGGCGCATCTGCGCGCTCGTTTGCTTTCGGCGGACAATGGCAAGGCGTCGTTGGAGGTCGTCATCCGGCGATTTCACTTGAGACAGGGCGGTACGGTTCACGGCGGTGTGTATGCCACCATCATGGATGTTGTAACAGCTTATGCGGTTTCCAGTTTCCTGCCGCAAGGCCACGACATGGTCACCATTCAGTTAAGCCTCAACATGACCGGCACGGCGAAGGTGGGAGATTTGTTGACTGCCACGGGTGAAGTCCGGCACGCGGGACGGCGTACTGCGGTTTCCATCGGCGAGATCCGCCGTCAGGATGGACGGCTTCTGGCCACCGGCAGCGCTACGATGATGTTCATTCCGCCGTCGCACGCGTCTGCGGCAAAGACGCGCCGTAAACGACCCTCAACTTCCAAGTCATGAAAATTCTGGTTCCGCTCAAGCGAGTCCCTGACTCTGACACGAAAATTCGCGTCCGGCCCGATGGTTCGGGCATCGAAACCGATGGCGTAAAGTTTTCCATCAATCCTTTTGATGCCATCGCGATCGAGGAGGCCCTGCGCATCAAGGAAAGGATTGGCGCGGGTGAAATCGTGGCGGTCACAATCGGTGGCGAGGAGTGCGTGGAGCAATTGCGAGGCGGCCTGGCAATGGGCGCCGATCGTGGAGTTCTTGTCCGTGCCGGCAATGCGCTTGATCCATTGGCCATCGCTAAACTCCTGGCGGCGGTGTACCGGCGCGAACAACCACAACTGGTGCTGGCGGGCAAGCAGGCCATTGATGATGATTCCAACCAGACAGGTCAGATGCTCGCGGCGTTGCTTGGAGTTGGTCAGGCCACGTTCGTCTCGAAACTGGAGTTGATCGACAACCAATCCAAGGCGCGTTGCCAGCGCGAAACGGATACCGGGCTTGAGACCGTGAATGTAAAACTGCCGGCCGTTGTCACCGTTGACCTGCGCCTCAACGAACCGCGCTATGTCACTGCGCTGGGCATCATGAAGGCGAAGAAAAAGCCTGTGGAGGAATTGACGCCCGCCGCGCTCGGCGTGGATGCAGTGTCGCGAACCCGCGTGCTGAAACTCGAAACACCCCGCAAGCGTCAGGCCGGCGTGCGTGTGAAAACCGTGGACGAGCTGATAGACAAGCTGCGCAACGAAGCCAAAGTGATCTAGTTTTAAATTGGGAACTGCCATGCAGAACATTCTTGTCATAGCCGAAATCGATCAGGGTAAGTTGAAAAACGTCACGCTCGCAGCGGTTGGGTTTGCCCGGCAGGTCTGCGAGAAAGCGGGCGGATCATTCGAAATACTCGTCATGGGGGCGGGAGTCACAGGGATTGTCGAAGCGCTAAGGTCTTTCGGGGCGGCCAATGTTCTGGTTGCAGAACACACCGCTCTTGCAGAGCCGCTTGCGGACAAGTATGCGCGCGTCATTGCCGCCGTCGCCGGGCAACGTGGCGGTTCGATGATCATCGCTGCGGCATCTGCCCGCGCCAAGGACATCCTGCCGCGTTCTGCGGCGTTGCTCGATGCCGGCATGTTGAGCGATGTCACGGAGGTCTCATCTGACGGAGAGGACTTAACTTTCAAGCGGGTGATGTTCGCTGGCAATGCTGTTGCCACTGTGAAGCTGGATGGGCCTGTGAAAGTTCTGACCGTCCGCGCCTCCGCGTTTGCTGCGGCCTCTCAAGTGCAGGAAGTTTCGCCTCTCGTTGTCATCCCGGTGGATGCCGCTTCGCTGCCGAATGACATCGAATTCGTCTCACGCGAACAAAAGGAATCGGGTCGTCCGGATGCAACCGAAGCGCGAATCGTCGTGTCAGGCGGACGTGCCTTGAAGAATTCCGGCGAGTTCGAGCAGGTGGTGGGCGGATTGGCGGACGCGCTTGGTGCTGCGGTTGGTTCGTCCCGTGCGTTGGTGGATTCCGGCATCACTCCCAATTCGTTGCAAATCGGCCAGACCGGAAAGTTGGTTGCGCCCGACCTTTACATCGCGCTCGGCATTTCCGGCGCGATTCAACATCTGGCGGGCATGAAGGATTCAAAGGTCATCGTGGCCATCAACAAGGATGCGGAGTCGCCAATTTTTGAAATCGCGGATTATGGGATGGTGGCGGATATTCACACGGTCGTGCCGGAACTCATATCCAAATTGAAGCGTTGATGACACCCACGCGCGAAACTTTTGGCAACATTTCATCCGCCTGGCAGGCGCTGTTCTACGTCGTGGCGGTGGTGTCGATGGTCGTGTGTGCGCATGGATTCTGGAGGCGGTTCAAATTGTGGCGGCTGGGGCAGCCGGGTAACGAGCAGGCAATCCTTGCAGCCAACGTGAGGGGGATGTTCCAGCGGATAAAGCCGGGACTGCGTCGTCTTTTCGTTGAGGGTTTGGGCCAGCAACGCGTTCGAGGTCGGGGTTTGCCGAGCTGGGCGCACGGACTTCTCTTTGCCGGATTCATGATGCTCCTTCTCGGCACCACCTTGCTTGAGGTGGATCATCTCGCCGCGATGGTGTCTGAGAAACTCAAGTTTCATCATGGGGCTTACTACGTGGCGTACGAATACGCTCTTGATGTGTTCGGAATTTTATTTCTTGTCGGCAGCGTTCTGTTTTTCTGGCGGCGTGTCCTCAAGCCCGCAAGCGTGGGACACCGGGGGAGTGATTGGTATGTGCTCGGCATGTTCCTTGGCATCGGTGTGACGGGCTACGTCGTGGAGGCGTTGCGGATCGTTTGGCAGAAACCCACAGGCCTTGCTGCGAACTGTTCTCCTGTCGGACTTTGGTTGTCAGCTGTCTTCGCGGGGCTCGCTGAACCGCAGGCACGCACGGCGCATCTCGGCGTCTGGTGGTTGCACGCGCTGCTCGTGTTTGGTTTCATCGCCGCAATTCCTTACACCCGGCTCCGGCACATCGTCACCGGGCCGTTGAACCTCTTCTTTGCGCGACCCTCCTTGGGTCTGCTTCAGCCGGTGACGATGGAGGAAGTTGAGAAAACCGAACGCGTGGGAGTAAGCGACATCCGGCATTTCACCCGCCAACAATTGCTCAGTCTCGACGCCTGCATGGAATGCGGGCGTTGCGAGGAAGCCTGTCCGGCGTTCGCCACTGGCAAGCCGCTTTCACCGAAAAAGGTGGTGCAGGATTTGAAGCTGGTGATGAACAATCTGGCCAGGACAGGGCAGGGCGGCTCTGGGCCAGATGCCGTGAGCAATGTTCACGAACACATTTCTGCCGAGACCATGTGGTCTTGCACCGCGTGCAGCGCGTGCGTGTTTGTGTGTCCCGTCCGAGTGGACCCGTTGACGTTGCTGCTCGATATGCGGCGCAACCTGGCCTCTGAAGGCGGCTTGAGTGGCACGGCTGCCACTGCATTACGCCGGATGCAAACCTCCGGTAATCCGTGGGGAATGCCTGCGACAGAACGCGCGGACTGGCTCCAAACACTCAACCCACCGGCGTCTGCTGACACTAAATCATCATGAGTTCCAATGTGACAGAATTGCGTGCGCCGACCGTGAAGCAAAATCCCGGTTTCGAGGTGCTTTACTGGGTGGGCTGTGCGGGTTCGTATGACCGTCGTGCGCAACGCGTGACCCGCGCCATGATCAAATTGTTGAACGCAGCCGGAGCGAACTTTGCGATTCTGGGCACGGAGGAAAAATGCACGGGCGATTCCGCGCGCCGTCTTGGCGACGAGTTTCTTTTTCAGGAACTGGCACAGGCGAACATCGCCACGCTCGCCCGTTATGGCGTTCGCAGGATCATCGCCCACTGTCCTCATTGCGTGAATGCGTTGTTGAAGGATTACCCTCAGTTTGGAGGACACTACGAGGTGCAGCATCACACCCAATGGCTGGCGCAGATGCTTCGCGAAGGACGTCTCAAGGTTTCGGGCGGACTGCCCGAGTCATTACGCGGTACGATCACCTATCACGATCCATGCTATCTGGCGAGGGCCAACGGCATCCATGCCGAACCGCGTGAGGTCCTGGCCGGCGCGTTGAGCGGTGGTGCGCCCGGTCAATTGCGTGAGATGCCCCGTTGCCGCGAGAAAACTTCCTGCTGCGGTGCAGGCGGCGGGCGCATCTGGATGGAAGAAGACCCGAAGCAGCGCGTATCCACCGAACGGGCCCGCGAAGCCCTGGCCACCGGCGCGAAAACGGTTGCGGTTGGTTGCCCATTTTGTTTGACGATGATGACCGACGGCGTCGCCGCCCAGGCGGGCGAGGCGCGAATTCTTGATGTTGCCGAAATTCTGGCCGAGCGTCTTGCGGCGGCAGTTTCTGTTGAAACCAAGCCCGCGATTTGAAACCTGTCCAAGAAAGAACCACTGATATGAGCGAAACCAAATCACTACCTTCACACCTGACCGGCGGGCAATTCCTCCTCGCCGAAACCGACCCATCGCTGGTGTTCACGCCCGAGGACCTTTCGAGCGAGCAACGCCAGATTGCCGACGCGGCAAAAAAATTCATGGAGAAGGACGTGTTGCCGAAACTCGACGCGCTCGAACATCAGGAGGAAGGTCTGGCTGTGCGCCTGTTCAAACAGGCTGGCGAACTGGGGCTGCACGCCATCGAGATTCCCGAGGTTTACGGCGGGCTGGGTCTTGGAAAAACCACCAGCATCGGGCTGGCTGAACAACTCACGCGTCTGGCTGGTTTCGGAATCACCTGCGGCGCGCATACAGGCATCGGTTCGCAACCGCTT
>CAYSDO010000002.1:0-46661 GCA_964429665.1 uncultured Bifidobacterium sp. | reverse complement strand
GTGTGAGGCACGCAGAGGCAATGTCCGTGGATGAAAATCCCTCTTCAAGCAGCCGCTCGATCAAATGATCCTGCTTCTTGAATTCGCCGCTCTGGAGCGTGGCGCGGAGTTTGCCGATGAACGCGTTTTCTTTTGCGTCCGAGACTTCCGCTTCGGTTGGAACGCGGGCGCGCTGAATGCGCGTGTTGGTGTAGCGCTCGATGTTGCGGAGCTGAAACAGTTCGCGGCCGGAAACAAACGTGATCGCCCGCCCGCTGCGGCCTGCACGACCAGTGCGCCCGATGCGATGCACATAATCCTCGCCGTCGTAGGGCAGGTCATAATTGAAGACCACCTGCACATCGTCCACATCAATGCCGCGCGCGGCGATGTCTGTGGCGACGAGGAATTCGAGACCGGATTTGCGGAACTTGTTCATTACACGGTCGCGCATCGCCTGCGTCATGTCGCCGTGGAGACGGTCAGCCATGTAGCCGGCAGCTTCGAGATGATCCACAAGATCGTCCACCATCCGCTTGGTGTTGCAGAAAATGATACCGAGCTTGAGGTCGTGAATGTCAATGAGCCGCATCAGCAGTTCGATTTTGAACCGGCGGTCCACCTCGTAGTAAACCTGCTCCACCGTTGGCACGGTCATCGCCTTCTGCTCGATCTTCACGTTCTGCGGATCGCGCGCGTACCTCTCAATCAGGTCACGGATAGGCCGCGGCATCGTTGCGGAGAAAAAAACCGTCTGACGCTCCCTGGGCGAATCTTTGAGAATGGTTTCGATGTCCTCCCGGAAACCCATGTTCAGCATCACGTCCGCTTCATCGAGAACTGCCATCTTCACTGTGTCGAGACGCAGCGTGCCGCGGCGCATGTGGTCCATGATGCGTCCCGGTGTGCCTATCACAATCTGTGCGCCGCGCCGGAGGCCGTCAAACTGGCGCTCGTAAGATTGCCCGCCGTATATCGGCAATGCATTCACCCCACGCTTGAAAAACGCGAGCTTGTGGATTTCTTCCGATACCTGAATGGCCAGCTCGCGCGTTGGACAAAGAACAAGCACCTGCACGCCGCGCACGCTGGTGTCCACCTTCTCCACCGCGGGAATACCGAACGCTGCCGTTTTGCCCGAGCCGGTCTGCGATTGGCCGACGATGTCCTTGCCCTGCATCAGGAGCGGGATGGATGCAGCCTGGATTGGCGCGGCTTGTTCAAAGCCGAGTTTATCAATGGCCTTCAGCATTTCGTCGGAGAGGCCCAGTTCGGAAAATAGAGTTGGTGTCATGCAGTTTGTCTTTGCGACTCATCCATCCTAACTGACCGCCCGGCGAAACGAGAGACAAATCTTGAGTCGCCAAGGCCGCAAAGTAAATTGTCGTGCGAGTGTGACTTGATGATATTGGTGAAATTTGAGAACAGCCGTTTGTGTTCATCAGTCCGGGGCAAAAGGTCGTTGAATGTCCAGCCTGTGGTCCTCCGGACAGATTGACCCGCGCCTTCCGGAATGAAAGCCCGACCTGAATTTGCACTTGGGACGACAATTCGAAATCCGCACGACGTTGTGGGATGAAAACCAATGAATTATTTGATTAAAGTCGTCGCCTGCCTCGCACTGGTGGCAACGGCCTGTGCGGGTGGGAACGAACTTCCGACATCCAATCAGAGTGGGTATTTCCCCCCGCCCGAATCCCAAGGTGGCTGGCGCAAGCTTGAAAGCCCGGATGACATCCGCCGTTTGGCGGGAATGGACCCGGCAAAGCTTGGTGATTTGAAGCAATGGTTGTTGCAGTTCGACGACCGGCCTTTCGGCGCGGTGGTCATCCGCAATGGCTACATCGTGCTCGAAGTGGAACGCGATCACAGTTCAATCACCAACACCGGGGACGTCAAATCCTGCGCAAAGGCGATTTGTGCGACGGTGCTCGCGATTGCTTCCGAGGAAAGTCAGCAGGGCAAAACCCCACGCCGCATGACGTTCGATGATTCTGCGTTTGATTTCATTCCGTGGGCGCAGCCGTTGAGCGACTCTCGCAAGGCCCGGATCAAGGTCAGGCAACTGCTCAATCACACGTCCGGCATCACGCCCGAAGGTTACGGCATCGCGAACGCACAGAAATGGGAATACATTCTGGGTCACGGTGGTGATGGGAAAACGTCAAAGCTCTTCTTCGATCCAGGCACGACATTGGAGTATTCCACTCACGGCCTCTATCACGCTGCATTGGTTTGCGAAAATGTCACCGGCCAACCCTACGATCAATACTGCATCGAGCATCTGCTCAAGCCGCTGGGCATCGAGCGCTGGTGGTTTCAGATTTTGCAGGGAGACGCTGAACACGGCAGCCACGCCTCGCACAGCCTGGGCTTGCCGGCGCGTGAACTGGCCCGCATCGCCTATTGCGTGCTGCGCGACGGTCGATGGGGCGGGCGGCAGGTCGTGCCGCATTGGTTCATCGAACAAACCGGAGCACCCACTCATTCCGTCACCGGTGTAACGAAAAAGAGTTTTGGCCGTGACGCGCGTTCGTGGTCGCACGGCTGGGAACTCCCGGCACTCGAAGGCGGCGACAAAGGAAAGGACATTCCGCCAGATGCCCGGTACAAGCCCGGCTCCGGCGGCCAGTTGATCTGCTTCGTTCCAAGTCTGGACCTCGTCATCACCCGCCAGACCGGTTCAAGCGGAGAATGGGCGTACGAAGAGTATGTGCGTCGCGCTGCTGCTGCGGTAATGCCGAATCATTCGAAATAAAGTGATGGCCCATTTTCACTCTTTCATCTCGCTGGCTGCGCGACAAGCGGGATGCTGAAGGAGTGGATATCGAAAACCTAGCGAACCATTTATTCGCGGGAAGGTTGTTATTCCACTGACTATTCCTGGGTTGGTCAGGTCTTCTGTACCTGGAATACCGCCAGACAAAATTGTGCCCGTGTCGGATCATTGAGGCAGATTGCACCTTCACGAATCCGGGCGACAGGTTCGCCTTCGAGCCGTAGCGGGAATTGTTCTGCCAGTTTTTTTGAATAGCCCTGAAAGTCTTCGCAACCTTCCGCTCGCAGTGCCGCCTTGTTGATCAATCGAAACGATCCTTTGCTGCCTTGAAAAGTCTGACGCATCAGTTCCACCATCACCCGGCCCATCGTATAGCGCGGATTGATTTCCACGATGGGCTTGAGGCGGGGTTCACCATGCACATCGCGATAAACCAAGGCGTCCATGCCAAGCGGACCAAGGTAATCCAAACGGCGTAGTTCCTTTTCGAGCAACGAAAAAACATCCGCGTAAAGATCGAGCATCAGCCGCGAGATGTTTGTCACCTTGGGAAACAACTTCACGATGCTGCCCGGTATTCGAGTGTGATGATGGGACTCGGCGTAGTTGCCCTGGAATTGCCCTTTCGCGTCATTGATCAATCCCGTGTAGCCGCAGAGCTTCAAACCGTCCGCTGACATCTCTAGTTGAATGGAAAAATCTGCGAGCCGTTCCAGCCATGGCTCCACCACCAGTTGCCGGCCGCCTTGCAATGCCTTGGTCATCCAGCGACGGTGTGATTCCAAAATCTCCGGCTCGAACAGGCGGATCGCGTTGCTGCCCGCGACACCGACCGCTTCCTTGACGACAACCCTGTGATGGCCGCGGGTGCGAATCGCTGCGACCGTTGCGAGTGCGGCCTCGACCGAATCCACCGCAACACCGGCTTCGTATTCCGTGCAGAGGCAATCCTTCGCGGCAGCCGACGCAAGGATTTGTCTCAGCAATGCTGCGCTCCAAGCCTTTGAGTAAAGCCGGGCGATGCCCGGGTTGAACCGTTGATCCGCGCTCCGTTGCTCTGCGGCCATGTTTGCAAACAGCGGTGTGAGCAGTTCCACACTGTCTGGCGACCACGCCCACGGACGCAGGCGTCCGAGTTTGCGCGTGGCCAGGGCACGAAGCGCGCCTGAGTGCGCAGCACTGGTCGCAGCGCTCCGGGGCCGCTTTGCCTCCTGCGGCTGGGTCTTCGACCCCAGCTGCGCTCCGTCACCGAACATCTCCACAAATTCTGGCAAAGGAAAACCCGCCTGTTTGATGCCGCTGAGAAATTCCACCGATGGCCGCTGTTGCACCAGCACGATGTCATCCTGACGACATAGAAACTGTGGCAGGTTCTCCAAATCGCGTGCGAGCTGGGCCTGGTGCTTTGCTGGGTTGAATGATCTGCCCTCTGCGATGCGTCCTTCTGCGAACGGGTTGAAAACAAACACACCCGGCGTGCGACCTCTGGATTGCGAATAGACATTCAGCTCGGCAATGAATTGCGAGTCAAATCCGGCAGCGCGACGGCCATCGACATTCAGTGCGAATCCTTTTGCGCGCTGCGGCGAGAGCGGGAACTTGAGGGTGCGGCAGAAAGTTTCCCAATCGTTTTCGCCAGGATTCTTCCAGCGCCGGAACCATTTCAGTCCGTAAGCCACATGCCCAATTTCGTCTCTGTAGATTTTTTCCAGCAACGTTGAAGTGTCTGCATCGCCGACTTTGCCGAAGCCCTGAGCGAAGTGGCGCGCGAAGTCCAGGTTGGCCTGCTCGAACGTGAGGCAAAGGCCCGCCACATAATCAATCGGGTGCTCCATCGGCGCGACGCAGCGCCAGAAATAGCCGCTCACCGGCAGCGCCCCGAACTCGATGCCGCACGCCTTCATGCGCTCCATGTAAAGCCGTGTGTGTTCCTGTTCGTCCTTCAGCGTTTGCAGGACACCCTTGCGGAAAGAAGCCGGCGCATCGGGAAATTTCAGGAGCACGAGTGCCATGAGTTCCGTGGCGAGCAGTTCATGGTTGGCAAAGAAATGAAGGAGACGGCCGCGTTCCTGTCTGTTTTCGAGCTGGTGAAGTCCAGGGAATTCCGCCTTGCCGGTGGCGTGCGGTTTGAACTGGAGCGAGGCAGGACGACCGGGCGCAACGGGAGCGATGAGCGCGGGCCCGGGTTTCTCATCCGTGATGTTGTCCGGTTGCCGGAGTTTTTCCTCCAGCGACGTGGCAAACAGAATGCGCTCGGCAAATTCGCGAAGTTCCATTTCGACGACCAAGATTGCCAGTTGCCACCAAGCTTGGCGAGTCTGTGTGGGTTCGGGGTGCGTGATGCCGGTTGAACTTCGAAAAACAGGTGGAAGCATGAAACGTGTCATGACACCAAAGAAAAAGGCCGGCAATATTGCCGGCCTTTCCGCGAACCCTGAATTTTTCTGGAAACCGCCTCGGGTTGATCACCAGGGATGTGAACTCACGTGTGTCGGGAAACCTTGTTCACACGGTGGGAGCTTATGGATTTCACAATCCCACCTTTGCTGCTTCAAAGAGTTTTTTTTCCTCGGGGAGCATGGAGGCGGACGATGCAAGACAGGTCTTCGCCTTTGCGCGATTGCCGGTCGCCTTCAGAATGAGGCCGTAGTAGCCGGCTGTGGATGGATCCTCAAGCTCCTTCGGCTTCAGCTGCTCCATCAATTTCAACGCCTCGGCATTTCGATTTTGCAGGTGCAGTGAAAACGCATAGGTGGAGATGAAAGACGAGTTGGTGGGGGATACCTGGTAAACCTCACGCGCGAGGTCGTGTGGTTTAAGTTCTTGTGCATCAAGTAGAAGAGCTGTTATTGCGAGGTTGTTTTTTGCAAGAAGATCGGACGGATCCCTTTTCAATTCCTGGCCGTAGAACTGCATCATGGACCGGGTCCTTCCGCCAGCAAGCAGCAATCGGGCAAGGAGCTGCGTCGCCCATTTTTCGCCTGGATACCGGTTGACGATGACCCATAGCACTTCTTCGCCTTCGCTCAACCAGTTCCAACGCGCGGCAAATTGGAGGAGCAGCACGAGACTTTGTTTCTGGAGTTCGGCAGCCTTGAAAGCAAGCTCCCATTCGGCTTTTGCAGCACCGGCCAGCTTCTGTTCCCGCAAGGCCAATGTTTTGAAGGCGTGGCGGGTAAATTCCAGTTCCCCCCAGTTTTGAGGTTCGACAAGTGCCTGAAGTCCGCGCCAATCCTGCAGGGCGGCGTGGCATTCTGCGGTCAACATCCCTACCTGGCTGGTATTTCGCACGGTTGCGGGAAGGATTTGCAGCCAGACGACTGTTTCCCGGGGTGAAGTTTTGGACATCTGCCACATGCCCAACTCCCAGACCTTCTTCGAGTCCTCGCCCGCCTCCTTCTGGCAGGCCGCGAGCGTGGGTCTGAACTGGCTGTTCCGGGTCTGTTGCAAGATATCGAGCTGGAGCAGCCGGTCGGAGAACAAGGAATTTGTGTCCTGAACCAACTTCTGGCAAAGGGCCAGAGCGGAATCAACTTCCTGATGACGCAGCGCATCAGTGGCGAGTTCGCGAAGCGCTTTGCAGCGCAGGGCACCATTGGTCGGATTGGCGCTGATGCGCTGGAGGGATGCCTGTGCGCCAGCTTTTGTGGAGGCATTTGTGCTGTTGAGGCGCATTACGGCAACATTCATCTGGAAGAACGTGTTGTCCGGTTCGAGCCGTACGGCCTCAACAAAATGGGCCTCCGCCTGGGCGGGTTGATTGGCTGCAATGGACACGAGGCCGGCGACGTTGTGGTAGGGGGCGGTCTTCTTGTCTGCAGCCTTCACGCCTTCCAGGGCGTTTGTGGCAGCGGTGAAATCACGTGAGAACATGGCGGTCTGTGCGAGGGCCAGGCGGTCGTCAAGCGATGCGGGATTGAGTTCCACCACCTTACTGCGCCAAATCAACGCGGCGGGAGAGCGGCTTTCTTCAGCCAGTTGTGCCATCAACCGGCAGGCATCCACGTCGCGGCTGTTGTAACGGAGTGCGCGTTGCAGAGAAAGCAGCGCCTTGCGCTGGTCCTGCTTTGCCATGAAGACGCGAGCCTGCTTGACGAGTCTGGCCTGGCGGAACGATTTGTATCCGCGGTAGCCGGCGTAGCTGCCGACAAGGAGCACGATGCCAAGAACGACAACGAGCAACAGAATCTTTTGGACTTTGGTTTTCATAAACGAGGCCGTGCATCCGGTTGGAAGCCAATATGCAGGGCAGTGGCTATAGAGTGTGTCGGGAGCATGACAGGGAAAAGCAAAAAGGAAACCAGTCTCGCGACCTCGATGACCCCGCTTGAACACTGCGCACGGAGCTCCCGCCCGGCTTCCTGGGGAAGAGCCGGCAGGAGCGCCGTGGCAGGTGGCGGACGGTTCATACCTGTGGGAGTGGGCGTTTAATGGCGCTGGTCTGCCTGGCGTTCGAATTCCTTGAGGTGCGTGATTTTGGATGGAGCGGGTTCGGGCGCGGTCAAATAGGGTGTATAATCCGGTATGGCATCGCGCATCAGCCGCTTGATCTGTTCCGGACCGTTCTGATGAATCTCCGCAACCAGTGACTGAAGTGTTTTGCGAAGTGAAATCAACTCCAATGGCTGGGAGATAAACCGGCAGATTTTGGGATGGGTGGTCGGGGCAAAGTTCTCGCCCTTGTGGGTGACCTCCTCGAAGAGTTTTTCGCCGGGTCGCGTGCCGATAAACTCGATCTGAATGTCCTCATCCGGCTTGAGCCCGCTCAGTTCAATCATCTGCCGGGCCAGATCCACGATGCGGACCGGCTTGCCCATATCGAGCACGAAGATTTCGCCACCAGTGCCTTGGATCGCGCTTTGGAGGACTAGCATTGAAGCCTCCGGGATGGTCATGAAATACCGGGTCATGTCTGGGTGGGTGACCTTGACCGGGCCGCCCTCGGCGATTTGTTTGTGAAAGAGAGGGATCACGCTGCCGGAGGATCCCAGGACATTGCCGAAGCGTACGGCCATGAATTTTGTCCGGGTGGGATTTGCCGCGAAGAGGGCCTGAACGTACATCTCCGCCAGACGTTTAGTGGCTCCCATGACGCTGGTCGGGTTGATGGCCTTGTCCGAGGAAATCAGGATGAAACGATCCACACCGAACTCGAGTGCGAGGTCGGCGAACTGTGCCGTGCCATGGCAGTTGTTTTTGACCGCCTCGCCCGGCTGATGCTCCATCATCGGTACATGCTTGTGGGCGGCGGCATGAAAGACCACTTCAGGATGGAAGCGCGAAAAAATCTGATCCATCCTTGCGCGATCCAGAATATCAGCAACCAAGGGGACGAGCCGCTGCCCATGTTCCAACCCGATCAACTCCTGTTCGATCTGAAATAGGCTTGGCTCCGCACGGTCCAGCAGGAGCAATTGTCTGGGTTCATAAGTGGCGATCTGGCGGCACAGTTCGCTTCCGATGCTTCCACCAGCGCCGGAGACGAGGACGACGCGATCCTTAAGAGCCAGGCGAATGCTTTCCGTTTCCAATTCGACCCGTTCACGTCCGAGGAGGTCTGAAACCTCGACATTGCGCAACTGGGTGACACGAACCTGTCCGAGGGCGAGTTGATCCAGTGATGGAATGGTCTTGCAAGGGAGGCGCGCGAGGCGCAGGAGCCGGACCACTTCGCCAATTCGTTTGGCGGATGCCGAGGGCATGGCGATGATGGCCTCCTGGATGTCGAGTTTGGCATTCACCTCGGTCAATCGTTCCGGCGGCCCCAGAACCGGAATATCATGCACGCGTGAATTCCATTTATGCTGGTCGTCATCGAAGAAGGCCACGGGATGGAGGCCGCAACCGGGTTTGAGTGCGAGCTCATGAGCCAGCAACGCACCGGCATCTCCGGCGCCGATGATGGCCACGCGCCGTTGTCGCTGTCCGCTTTTCCTGCCTTGAACGCTCAAGGATTCGCGCAGGGTTCGCATGGCCAGGCGTACGCCGGTCAAGCCAACCAGGGCGAATACAAAATCAATCGCGATGACACCACGGGGAGGCGCAAACCCGATACCCCAAATCATCCACACTATTCCAGCCACGACCGCACTGATGGTGAGGGCGTGGAACATGCGAGCGAGGTCCGGCGTGCTGAAATAGCCCAGCAACGAACTAAGCTGGTGGAAAAGCCCGAGAAGGATCAACTGCAGAGGCACCAACCACATCAGAACGATGAGCCGCTCGTGCTGGACAGCGGACTCCATCATGAAATCAAAGCGCAGTTCGTACGCCAACCAAAGGCTGGCGGTCAGCTCAATGGTGTAGAGTAAAAACAAAAGCCACACCCGGACTGGTGGTGAATAGTCGAAGAGATTCAGTTTCATACAGCGAACAGTAGTCGGGAGATCGAATGCATTCGCAGGTCACCACTCTCCTTGGTGAACGATGTGTCGCACTTATCTGTACCAAAAACCACGGATACGAATTCATGGATACTAAGGGGGTGACCAAGCCAGGCGATACCAACACTGGTGAAAGAAACAAGGCTGCCATCCAAAAGTCTCACGACTTGGCCGAGGAGCCGCCGCATGCACAGCAAAAGCAGCAGCCCCAGGCCGGCCATCACCAAATCGAAACAACGCTTAAGAGCCGGGTACAACATCAATCAATTCCTTGATCGTCACTGATTTCCGTGTCTGAATCTCAAAGCATGGCCTGATGAGGATCATCATTCAAGCAAACTTCTTGGGGAGGAACAGGATAAAATCGCGAACGTGGGTGGTATGGAGTACGGACGGGTAAAGGCAAAAGCTGAAAGGCTGACAAACTGAAAATCTGAAATATGGAAAGCAGAAAGTAGAAATCGGGACCACGGACAACAGAGCAAATGCTGAAATGCTGACATGCTGAAAATCTGAAATAACAAAAGCAAAGAGTAGAAAAACAAAATGACCACGGACAACGGGACTAGCAAGCAAAAGCAGAAATATGAAAAGCAGAGAGCAGAAACTGGGACCACGGACTACGCGACCACGGACCACGGACTGGCAAAACACCAAACACCAAATCCCGAACTGCAAAAACTAAACAGCAAATACCAAACTCAAAGCTCCAAAACATCAAACACCTTATGGTTGATGCGGCATTTTCAATGGCCTGGTTTTGGAAGTGGTGAAAACGACGAGCCCGCCCAGACCCGCACCCAACGTGTTCAACAAGAGGTCGGTGGTGCTGGGATAACGGACGGGTATGAAATACTGTGTAGTCTCGATCAGCAAACTGAGGCTGAAACCCAAGGCGGCAGCGCGAACAACGCGGCGCATCCGGCCAATCTCAGCTGAAGACATCAAGGCTACCAAGGCGCCGAAGGGGAGGAACATTGCGAGGTTCAAACCGGTGTCGCGCGGGCAGAAGAGGCCGTGGTTCGGGCACAACCTTGTGAAAGGAATCCATTCGACATGTCTCTTGAGGTTTGTTGTGTTGCGTCCGGGATGGGAGGTGAACTGGAACGGCCAAAGGGTGACGTACAAGAGCAGGCCGGTGTAGAGGGCCAGAACGAAGCGGAGACAGGTTTGGGATAGAGATTTCAAAAGCGGCCAAAAACAAATGCTGAAAAGCAGACAAACTGACATTTCAAAACAGAAATTGGGAAAACAGAAAGTAGAAATGACAACGGACTAACGACGACGGACGACGGGACGACAAAACAAAAGCTGAAATGCTGACAAACTGAAAATCTGAAATCGGGAAAGTAGAAAGCAGAAATCTGGCTGTTGACCACGGATCAAAAAATTGGAAAAGCAGAGAGCAGAAATGACCACTGACCACGGGGCAAAGAAGCAAAGGCGGAGAATCTGAAATTTGGAAAACAGCGCCACGACAGGGTACCAGGTTAAGAGCAGGAGTAAGCGATGGATTGTGACTATAGCCAGCCTCTGAGCCGATAATAGGCCATGCCGAGATATTCGTGCATTGTCTCTGAGAACTGGACGAGGTTGCCGGGTGTGGGGATCAGGTTGACGAGTTGCCTATACCACGGCAAATCGAGTTCGACGATGCGGAAATCCGTGGGTGCGGGGATGAACTCGATGCCGGGACAGGATTTTTTGAACACACCCATTGAGCGGGGCATGTGCGCGGCGGAGGTTACCAGAATCATGCGCTTGATCCCCTTTTGCTTCAGCATTGGAAGCAGGTTGTCCCCGTGCTCGTGCGTGTTGCGGGAGGCGGTTTCCCGGATGATTGCGCTTTCAGGCACACCTAGGTCCCGAAGCAATTCTGCCATGTTATTCGCGGCGGGCCGCGGGCCGTTGCCACCCGTTGCTATCCCTGACGTGCAGAGGATACTTGGTGCATTCCCAGCGCGGAAGAGGTGCGCCGCGTAGAGGACGCGGTCACCGGCTTCACCCACCTCGACGGTTGGTCGTGGGGGAATCTTTTCGGAAGTGCCGCCACCCAGCACCAGGATGCAATCGGCAGCAACTGAACTGCCCGAGGGCAGAGGTGGATACTGCGATTCCAGATAACGCGTGGAATATTTTACCACCCAGCCATTGCCGCAGACGAGCAGGATGAGGATAGCGAGACTGAAACAGATGCGGCGTGCCTTCTGGCGCTTGCGAAAGACCGCTGCCGCCAGGAGCAGGAGGACGCAAAGCGAGGTGGGATAGAGCAGCTTAAGGAGAATGGAGTAGAGGAAGGACATCAGTTAAACGCTGAGATACTGAAAACCAGAAATTGAGAAAGCAGAAAGTAGAAATTGGGACCACGGACGACGGACTACGGACAATGGACAACGGACGACCAAACAAAAGCTGAAATGCTGACATGCTGAAAAGCTGAAATCCAGCCAGCGTGATTGGGATTAAGATTGAGAGGTCCGGGATTGGGGGAAAACTTTACCGTTTGTTTACCATTTCTTTACCGGATTCGATTTTCTAAACAAAACAGAAATTGGGAAAGCAGAAAGCTGAAATTGGGACCACGGACAACGGACAACGGGACGACCAAACAAAAGTAGAAATATCAAAAGCAGAGAGTAGAAATCCAAAATGACCATGGACATCTGACCACGGACTACCAAGCAAAAGCTGAAATTGAACCACTAATCTGCGCTTATCATCGCTCATCTGTGGCGACTTTGACGAATCCCTGCCGGTTGAAAGCGGTGGGTGCGCTGCGGGCGAGGGACCGCCCGCGGTCCGGGACTGTTGGCCCGAGTGCAACTCGCCGGCGGGACGCCAGCGCTCCCAGGCATAGCGCCCCGGTTCATGGGTTAATGGCGCAAATCGGGATCTGATGAATCTCTTCCCATTGGATGCGGAAAAGGGAACGGGACCTACTGCGGACCAGCATCTGGTTGCTTCGTTTCCGGGCCGTAAACGCGGTCGAGGGCGGCATCAATCTGTGCTTCGAAAGCGCGTTGCTTCTGCAGGCGGATCTGTTCCTGGATGTAGGGCTGAAGCCGCCGATCAATCTCATAGACTTTTTCGAAGGCGCGGCAGGCGATGCCCAAATAGTCCGGCTGGGGCGGGCGTCGGAGGCCGCCGATCATGCGCGTGGTGTACCGGGTCGCATTGCGGCTAAGATTGTGGGTCAGGTTACGCATTGCATTCTAAAAAGCTGACATTTGTCTCAAAACAGAAATTGGGAAAGCAGAAAGCAGAAAGCAAAAGGCTGAAAGGCTGACAAACTGAAATTGGGAAAGCAGCCTGGTGAAGTAAGGGACAGGACTTCACGGGCCAAGGAAAGTAGAAAGCGGTCAAAAACAAATGCTGAAAGGCTGAAAGGCTGACAAACTGACATTGCAAAACAGAAATAAAGAAAGCAGAAATACGAAATGACCATGGACCACGGACGATGGGACGACCAAACAAATGCTGACATACTGACATACTGAAAATCTGACATGGGGAAATTGGGGACGATGGGACGACCAAATACCCAACATCCAAATGCCGAAATTCTCGAACGGCAGACATGCGCCAGGGAAGGCGGTCGCAGCGCGACACGCCCTACCATCGGAGCGCACGCCTCAAGGGTTCCAGTCCTGGACTTGTTCGTGGTATTCATCGTTGGGGATCTGGGAAATGGGTGATGTGAATTGCAAGGTCCCCGTTTCGTGTTTGATCTCGCGGCGCAACGAGCCGGCCAGACTGAACAACTGGCGCGTAGGCACGGTGGTGAGATCGCGCTTTGCGAGTTCGGCCTCGACCTTGCGGAGATTTTCACCGAGGGCGTTGACGCGGACATCGCGCGTGGAGAGCCATTTTTCCTGGAGGGCCTCGATGTTGATGGCGCGCTGGTTCTGGATGTCGAACTGGAATTTGCGGCTCCAGTTGATGAGCGTGGGTTTGGAGACCTTGAGGTCCTCGGAGATGCGGGCAAAGCTCCAGCCCTGAGAGCGGAGGAAGACGAAGCGCTGCTGAGTTTCGATGTCGGTCATATTGATCCTTTCATTTATTTTTGACGTCGAAATTAACATTGAGGGTAGGACAATGGCGGTCCAATGCAAAATTAGAAATTGGGAAGGGAGAAAGCGGCCAAAAACAAATGCTGAAAAGCTGAAATCCTGACAGGCTGACACGCTGACATTTCAAAACAGAAATTGGGAAAGCAGAAAGCAGAAATAAGGACAACGGACCATAAAGCAAAAAGCTGAAGCGCTGAAAAGCTGAAATCCTGACAGGCTGACATTGCAAAACAGAAATTAAGAAAGCAGAAAGCTGAAATTGGGACCACGGACAACTGACCACTGACTACGAAGCAAAAATCGAAAAAGCTGAAATGCTGACATACTGAAAAGCTGAAAGTGGGAGAACAGCCCAATGAAGCGGTAAACGGCAGACTTCACAGGCCAAGGTCCACGGACTACAAAGCAAGAAGCAAAAATCTGAAATGCTGAAATCCTGACAGGCTGACATTGCAAAACAGAAATCAAGAAAGCAGAAAGTAGAAAGCGGCCAAAAACAAATGCTGAAAGGCTGAGATTCTGAAACCTGAATTGCGGTCTCAATACAAATGCTAACATTTAGAAAACAGAAAGCAGAAATCAGGGGGCAGCCTGAATTGGCCAATGATCCAGCGGGAATCTAAAGTCGTCAGTTTTGGCGTCTTCAATTCTGCCTGAGGAAAAGACCATGAGCACCGCGTGGGGGTGTAGGTTCACGCTGGCCGTCGCGTAGCCCGGCGGCACATGAAGCACCTGCGGTTGGGTTGCAGAAAGAAGATACCTTGCCACGGGCAGATTCCTATCCGGTCGCTCCCAATCATCCGGTTTGACTGCTGCAATCAGCACTTCTCCCTGGGGTACGGTAAACCATTTTTGCTCCCGGCGATGGCCCACCCAGCCGCGTTGTGTGTTTGTCGCCTCCGCTGTGATCCAGTAGAAGCGGTCCACACCCTTGAAATTGAATCCATTCACGAAAGCAATGGAGCCGCGAGCGTCGGAGTGTTGTCCGCCGTGAATCAATTTCAAATCTTCGGTGGGTTGATTCATAAACCTAGACTATAAAACGCGATTCGATCACGGATGGACCAAGTCAAAAAGTTGAAAGCTGAAACAGTCACGACCAAAGCAGAGAGTAGAAAGCAGAAATCACACAAGGCAAAAGCTGAAATACGGCCCAGTGAAATGCATGGCCATTTCACGGGCCAAGGATAACGGGCGAAGGGCCACTCCACGGGCCCAGGTGAGACGCGAATTTCACGAATTAGCACGAATGAAAAACTGAGATACTGAAAAGTGAAATGCTGAAACCAAACACAAAAAAACAGAAATATGGAAAGCAGAAAACAGAAAGCTGAAATACTCAAACGCTGAAATAATCCGGGCTAAAATTGACATCAGAGATCAGAGAGTTGGCGGCGGCGGAAAGAGATTTCGCAGAAGGCAAAAAAGGACAGCCAGATGAGAATCACGACGACGACCAAACCTAATCGCACGGGCACACTGGCGTGGAGATAGAGCACCATCAAGCCCAGGACGAGGATCTGGAGCAAGAGTTCGCAACCGGTCACAAATGCATGGCTTTTGCCGGAGCGGACGAGCCGCTGGTAGAAGTGTTCGCGATGAGCCTGATGCCACTTATCACCGCGAGCAACGCGGCGGACGAGGGTGATGGCGGTGTCCAAAACAAAATTGGCGTGGAGCAAAGCGAGCGGGATGAGCAGCCATCCGCCCGCAATCCTGGCCAGCCAAACAACCATGACACCCAACAGGAAACCCAGTGGCGCGCTTCCGACATCGCCCATGAACATGCGGGCGCAGGGGAAGTTGTGCGGGAGGAACCCGAGGGCCGCACCGGCTAGGGCCAAACTCAACAATACGGGTGTGCTGGTGAAATCACCGAGGGTTAAACCGGCCAGCAATGCCATGCCCAACCCGGTAAGAGCAGCCTGACCAGCGGCGATGCCGTTTATGCCGTCCATAAAATTGAAGGCGTTGGTGTATCCGACGATCCAGAGACAACCAAGAAACCCGCCGGCAACCCACGGCAAGCGCAGGCCCGTGTCGGTTGAGAATCCCAGAGTGATGCCGGATATTCCCAGCGCAACCCAAGCCACCAGTACCGCGAGGAGATGGCAACCAAGTCGGATGGCGACCGGTATTGATTTCAGGTCATCGATGAAGGAAACAACCGCCAGCGCCAGCATGCACAAGCCAACCATTAACAGGGGCTGAGCTTCGGACCGGGTGATGAGCCATGTGCCGACACCCACCAAGGTGGCGATGATGGCGATACCGCCGCCACGAACGGTGGGGTGTGTGTGGCTGGAGCGAGAATTTGGGGAATCGATGATGCGATAATGGCTCAGAAGCCGGTACACGGCGAATCCCAACAACCAGCAAGTGGCGGTGGAGACGAGGAAGATGGCGGGGGATGGGGACACAAAGCAAAAGCTGAAATGCTGACAAACTAAAAATCTGAAATTGGGAAAGCAGAAATTAGAAATGACTACTGACTACTGACTACGGACCAAAACAAAAGAGAAATTAGGAAAACAGAAAGTAGAAATCGGGACCACGGACAACTGACTACGGACTACGGGACACGCCAGATTCTGAAATGCTGACAAGGTGACACGCTGACATTTCAAAACAGAAATATGGAAAGCAGGCCGGTGAAGTAAAACGGCACACTTCACGGGCCGGACCCAGTGAAGTAGAGGGACAGGACTTCACGGGCCGGACCCAGTGAAGTAGAGGGACAGGACTTCACGGGCCAAGGTCCACGGACAACGGACGACGGACGACGGACGACCAAACAAAAGCTGACATGCTGAAAAGCTAAAAGGCTGAGATTCTGAAACCTGACATTACAAAACAGAAATTGAGAAAATAGAAAGCAGAAAACAGAAAGCAGGGTCAGGCGACGGGAAGGGCGGTTACAGGGCGGTCGCTGCGCGACAAGGAATGGATAAGTTCGATGTGGCTGGCAAAGTCGGGGTAAATTCTGGCGGCACTGAACTTTTCATTGAATGCCTTTTTTGAATTGGCGGACCAACGAGCAAGGGCCGGGCGATCGCGCCAGACACGCTCCGCGACTTGGATGAACCCGTCCAAATCTCCTGCGCGGTAGGAAAGACCCAGACCAAGTGTTTCAATCATCTCCGCCATTTCACCTTGCAAGGAACTGAGGAGTGGCAGATCGGCGGCCATGTACTCGAACGGCTTGTTGGGCACCGTGTCGGGCAGACTGCGACATGGAACAAGGCCGACATGGGATTGGGCAAGTAGCGCCGCAATCTCCGGGGTGTCCAGCCAGCCGGTCAGAAAGAGATTTGGAAGGCCGGCATACTTTTGGTGAAGGATTTCCCGCTGGTGACCATCTCCGACGAGCACAAACGCGATATCCGGGTGATGCGTGCCAAAATACTGCGCCGCCCGGGCAATCAGTTCGACTTCGTAGGAGTGGCCGAAGGTCCCGACAAATGTGAAGACCAATTTCCCGTCCAGTTGAGCAAGCATTTTCGATGGCTGTGATGAGTCCGGCGCGGCGGTTTCAAATCCGGAATGCCCCAAGTAGAACACACGGTCTTGTCGAGTTTGACGCCGTTCCGCCAGACCGAGCGCCCAGCGGAGAAAACCATTGGAGACAGCCGTCAAAGAAGCGGCGCATTTAAGCGCGTGAGCCGCGCGGCGACGTTCGGTCCAGGTAAGCCAGCGCACCAAGGGTCTTAAAAGTGCGGGCGATTTATCAACGAAGACATCCGGCCACGGATCCCGCACATCCACGAGTAGTGGAATGTCGCGACTGGAGGCAAAGCCTGCGGCCTCAAATGGAAAGTCAATGATGGGCAGTGTGCTGACGATGATGTCCGGCTTTGATTCGCTGACGGCCAGCTTCTGGAATCGGCGTCCGAGCCGGCGATGATGGCGCAAGCGAGCGAACGAGACATTGCGCTGATAACGTCCGACATCCAGCGCGAGCAGCGTGACATTGGGCATCAACTCGAGACGGGTGTCCTGCTCGAAAATGAACTGCTTAAGGTGATGCGAGAAGGTGCTGGTCCACCAGACTACATTGTGTCCGCGCCGACCCAGTTCCTGGGCGAGCAATCCGGAGCGCAACGCCCGCTGGCCGGGTTTCAACGGCAGGGGTTCGGCATCCTTGAGAATCCAAACCTTCATGATGCTTTGCTGGCTGTGAGTGCGACAGGCTTGTTGCTCAAATCAGAAGTTCCGGATGACAGCGCGAAACTTACCCCGTGCGTTGCGTGGGATCTCAGTCACCCGATGAATCTCGACTGAAACCGGGCCCAATCGGTCGGCAAATCGTTTTCGAATCATTGCCTCTTCGGCAGAGCCGAACCCATCGCGTGTTACCACCTTGACGGTGAATCTATCGTGCGCTCCCTGGATGACCTGTCCTTCGAGAACGTGAGGCAGATCTATGAAGATACCATGAAAGCGGACCATCTGGCGACCATCCGGCCCCACCACCACATCCTCAAGCCGTCCGACGATTTCATTAAGTACCGGAAGATGATTCCGTCCACACGGACATGTAGCTTCCGACCAAACACCCAAATCACCGACGTCATAACGGATCAAGGGCTGTGCGTCATTGAGCAATGATGTGCATAGAATCCGGCCCTCAACACCTGGCAGCACCGGTTGGTTTTGGTCGTCCACGATTTCAATGATTCCGAAGTCGGGATTTGCATGAAGCCGTCCGTGTTCACACTCCGTGGCGAGCATGCAGTTTTCCGTCGCGCCGTACTCCTCAAAAGCGCGCGCCCTAAAAGCCTGTTGAATTGCGGCCTTCATTTCCGTGGTCAGTTTCTCACTGCTCAGGACGAGAGCATCAGGCTCATAGTCCAACGTCAACCCGGCCTCGTTCATCATGCGCGCGAGGATATAGTGTGAATAAGCATAGCCGGTCATGACCCGTGGACGGTAATGATTGAAGGCCTTCACGTAGTCCGGAACGTTGGCGGGTGAGATATGATAAGCAGAAAAATAGACCTGCTTTTCGGCCCAATTGTAGCGATGAAACGGCCCACGAGAAATCCCGCTTGGAACGACCATCCGGCCGCCGATCATCGAGCGTGGTTTCCGGACGCTGGTACCTGCCCACCCGAATGACCGGGCTTCCCGGGCGGCGATGTATCTGCGATGGGTATCTGATGTGCAGATGGCAGTGATGGGCGTTCCAGTACTGCCGCTGCTGCGGTAGCGATGCAACTTCTCTCGCGCGGCCACGTTGCGGGCCACAAATGAGTCGGGCGCAAGCCGCAGGTCCTGCTTGGGTGTAATGGGAAGACGCGATAAGCCACCAACTGTCATCCCTTGCAAATCGCCAACACTGATTCCGGTCTCGAACCATTTGCGCGTGTAGTATGGCACCTGGTTGAATGCGTGGACCAGAACCTGGCGCAGTTCGGTTTCCACGTGTGAATCAAACTGCACTGGTGACCATTTGTCCCGCTCCTTAAAACCATCAAGATGTGCTGTAAAATGCCCACCTAGACGCTGTTGCTTCCAGTAAAGGCCGAAGAAGCTGATGCCCAAGTTCTGGAGGAACACAGGTAAGTAAGGATACAGTCGCTCTAGTTTCGAAGCCATAGTTAAGAAGCTATCAATCGTATGTACTGATTGACTTGCATGGGCCGGTTCTACAAGCTAAGTCCATTACCGTTATAAAACCGTGCCGCTAACCACAGCCAACCAGCATTTATGTGGTATGTTAATGGCTAGAATATGTGAGTCTGGCGTCTGAAATGAGGAAAACAGCCAAAAAATTCATTACCATCGCTCTCCTGGCTTGCTTGGCAGTCCGAGTTGCAGGTGGGGAATTCTTTGTTGCCCCCCATGGAACCCCGCAGGGCAACGGAAGCCTGCAACAACCGTGGGATATTGTAACTGCTCTAGCAGATAATACCAAGACACAGAACGTCAATAATGTGGTCAAGCCAGGCGACACCATCTGGCTGCGGGGTGGAATGTACGGCACAGGTGGAAGCTGGATTGTGTGTTCCCAGCTCACCGGGACATCGAACCAGCCGATTGTCTTGCGCCAGCATTCTGGTGAAAGGGCGGTCGTTGATGGGGGCATCTCGGCCCAAGGAGCGTGGACAACTTTCTTTGGGTTTGAGGTCATGAACTCATCAACCAATCGCACCGGACTTTCGACCGACCGTCAACCCGGCCTTAATCTGCTGGGTTTGGGTCACCGTTGTATCAACCTGATCGTCCATGATGTGGGTCATCCGGGCATTGGTGCCTGGTATGCGTTGGGAGACGGCGCGGAGATCTACGGGTGCGTGATGTGGGGCAATGGTATTTATTCCTACGACCCCGGCTGGACAAATGATGTCCGCGGGTCGGCCATCTACACTCAAAACGAAAGCGGGCACCGTTACATCACTGATGTCATTTCGTTCAAGAATTTCAACATTGGAATCAAGGCGTACGGGCAGGGGGCGCGAACAGAGGGATTCCATTTTGATGGCAACGTTGTGTTTGAGAACAATGGGGACGGAATCTTCATTGACTCGACTGGTTTCCCGACTACCAATGCCATCTTAAATGCCAACATAGAATATAACAACAATATCTCCCGCGTGGGGGCCTTCGGCCAAAACAACCAGAATCTGCTGGTTTCGAGCAATTATTTCATCCACACAGCTGAAGGGGCGTATCAATATTCGACCAGCTTCAAAGGTTGGAAGAATCTAATTCTGACAAACAATACGTTTGTCGAGTTGTCCACGATTGCAGGTGATGCACAGACGGCGGTCTTTTGGGAAATCGTCAGGACCAACATGATTGACTCAAATATGACGGTCTTGAACGCGAATGCGAACCGATATTACGGCAAAGGCTTCGGCAGCAATTATGACAACTGGCGGCTGGATCAATCGCGCAAAACCTTCGGCACAATTCAGGGCCTGGGTTACGAAGCCACGGGGACGTTTAACCTGACCACGCCAGCACAAAACGTCGTTGTTTTGCGGAAGAACAAGTATGAGAGGGGACGGGCGAATCTTGTGGTGTTGAACTGGCGCACCAACTCTTCCGAGGGAGTAGATATTTCGGGTATCGGATTGCAGAATGGGGAGCGGTATCAAGTCCGGGATGTGCAGAATTATCTTGGCGTACCAGCGGTAATCGGCACCTTCTATTCAACAAATCCGACCGTCAATGTGCCGCTCAATCTGACCAACTGTTCAAAATTCATCGGCAACCAAAACCATTACCGCCGCGACCCGAATCTGCACACGGACACCGTTTTTAATGCTTATGTAATTCTGCCGGTGATTCCGTTGGGAGCTCCAAGCAACCTGCTGGCTTTCCCAGGTGATTAAACCCTTTCGATCGAAAAAATTTGACCACGCAGCACAAAAGCCTTTCATCCGGCTACTCGAAGCCAAGAAACAATAATTGTCGAGCTATGCGGGCCCGCCAGCGCGCAAGGATAAATCCGATTGAGATTGTGAGCCAATGAACTCAGGTTGATGAAGCTTTCACTACCGGCAAATGATCCGCGTGCGCTGTGGTCAACTCAAACAACAACGCTTCCCACTGAGGCAGTATCCTGCTCCAATCAAATTCCTCGGCCTTGGCGCGCGCATTTTGTGAGAGCCTTTCGGTTAACCCCTTTTCATTCAGTAAACGCTTCACCGCGCTCACCATCGCGCTGGTGTCGTTCTGTGAGACCAGCAAACCGTCCTTCTCCTGCTCCACCAAATGTGGCATCCCACCCACATCCGTGCTGACAACGCACAAGCCGCATGCCATTGCCTCGATTACGCTTACCGGGGTATTGTCGAAATTGGTTGTGTTCAGGAAAATATCGGCCACCGAGAGCGCTTTTGACACCTGTTGCTTTGGCACCTGGCCTAGAAAGGTAACATGACGCTGCAGTCCAAGAGCAGCCACTGCGGCAAGGGTTCTTTGGAGACTGCCATCACCCTTGTCCGGCCCTACCATGGTGAGCGTTGTTTCCGGGCAGGTGGGTAACAGCGCGGACAGAACCCTCACGGCCATGACCGGATTGTAGATATCGTGGAACGCACGAAGCCAGACGAGCTGGGGTTGCACCACCCGCCTCTGATGGAAGTGATAAGCGCTGACGTTGATCGGGTTCGGCAGCAGCCGTATATCCGACCGGTAGGGCTGCATTGCTTGTTTGAGATACCCGGAAGGTGCCGTTACGATTGCAGCCGAACGTAACAACCCGGCTACCCGAACTGGCCAGCGTTTTGCGAACTGAGGAAGGTTTCCCCCGTGGAGGGTCAAGATGTAAGGCTTTCTCATTCGCCTCAGAACCCAACAAACGACCTCGGCCCAAAGAAATGACGGACCACTGAAGACATCCATCTGGACCACGGCATACTCGTGTCGGTGGCGGACTACGGTCGTCAACATGTCAGCAAGACGCGCCAGCCTAGCTGGCTTGTGTGAGGTGGTTATCACGTGCCAACCTGTTGCCGCGAGGCGCTCCGCAAGGTCCTCGCAAACGCCCCGTGAACCGCCTGCCGCGAACAGAAAATTACCGATTATGAGAACAGAATTTCGCAAACCCAGGGTGATCGTTCAAAAGATCATTATACGATTACTCAGGACAACTTTGAAACAGATGTCGTGTTTTGGTCTGGTTGAGGGGACTGCCGGATCTCTTTCATGTTGCCGAGAATTGTCGCATAAATCCTGACCAGTTGGTTTATCAGCGCCGTTTCGCCGTATTTTTTCTGAACCCATCGATGCAGTTCCCCACCAAGGCGGGCGCGCAGATCCACGGAGCGAAGCATCAAAAGAAGCGCTTGGGATAACTCCTTGGGATGACCGGGTGGAACGAGCGTGCCAGCGCGGCCTTCGTCCAAGACCTCCGGAATCTGGCCGACACGCGTCGCCACGGTCGCAAGACCTGCCATGGCATATTCGAGGATTGCAAGAGGCATTCCTTCGGAGGCGGATGATAACACCCCAATGTCGCAAGCTGATAATATGGATGGAATGTCTTTACGGCTGCCGAGGAGAAAAACTTGTGAATCCAGTCCCCGTTGTTGGATTGCAGCTCGAACCCGTGAAGCGTGCTGCTGATTGGCCTCGCTGCCCACCAAGAGAAGGGTGGCCGCGGGTTCACTCATTCGCAACTGTTCCATCGCAGCGATGAGATTGAGGTGGTCTTTCTCAGGGCGTAGATTCGCCACGCAAACAATCCGTTTTCCTGGAACTCCCGGCAGTCCCTTGGAGAGCTCGCCACCGCATGGCTCCGGAACAAAATTTGGCAAATACCACACGCGCCCGGGAGGCACATGCAACCTGAACTTTGCCCAGTCAGCCAGCGGCTGGTTTACTGCGATCACTCCCGCCACGTGCCGAGTCGCCAGCCTGTATAACCAGGACGCCCGCTCCTCGGTGGCGAACCTGCCAAAGTGCGCGTGCCAGATAACCTTAACCCCGGGGCAGAAGAATCCAGCTATCACGCTGAAAAAAAGCGCCGACCCATGGGCATGAAGAAGACCAATTCTGTGCTTCCTGATGAACCGAGTCATTCTCCTGAGGCCAGCCAAACCGACGAACCCTTTTCGCTCCAGGTGGACTGCCTTAACTTCATCGCGCAGCCGACTTGTGAGCGGGCCAGTTCCGCGGGTTGAGCACAGATAACTGTTTAAGCCACGTCGGGAAAGCGAGTTTGCTAGATTAACCGCTACTGCTTCCATACCGCCGAGGTGGAGGGAATCCACCACTTGCATGATTGCGATATTGTTCACAAGGCAGAACGGTCGGATTGAAGCTTAAGTTCCGGAGGGGTCAAAGTTACATTCCAATAGGATTCTAGCACGTAGCGAATGGCATCCTGCAATCCTTCGAGTGAATATCGTTTTGCCCAGCAGGATGCTAACTGAGCCATTTTAGCCGAGATCTCGGGATTTGACTGAATCTGTGTTAGGGCGCGAGCCAGCGCCTGCGCATCCTGCGGCTCAATCACCCGGCCACGCCCCTCCGCCAAAATCCAGGGAACGGGTCCGCGATTCGCACCAATACATACCAACCCAAAGGTCATTCCTTCCACGATCGCCTTACCCCAGCCTTCCGATTCGGCAACCAATACAAGGACGTCAGCATTGGCGTATTCTTCCATCACCTGTCCGAAAGGCAATGCTCCAGCAAATGAGACTACGTCTCGCAGATTCAGACTCGCAGTTTCTTGTTCAAGCCGAGTCCGCATCTCTCCATCTCCGACGATGCGGCACGAGAGGTTGACACCGTCATCTCGACAGATGCGAATTGCACGAAGCAAAACATCTACGTTTCTCTCGGAGGTCAGTCTGCCTACAAAAAGTATTCGCTTAAATGAGTTTAATACCCGATATCGAGCCACCTCCGTCGCCTGGGCCATCTGCGATCCATCCATTACCGACGTGAAGAAAGACACCACATGAGGCGGTTGATCCGGCCACTTACCGTACACCAGAACTGGAGCATTCCACCATTTCGACCGCAGCAACATTTTTTGCAAGCGCCAGCTTAGAGGCTCGTTTTCAGATTCATTCCACTGGCCTGCATACTTGGCCACCCGCGGCCTACGAAAGACTGGTGCGAGGATGCAACCCAGCAAGCCCAGATTGCCCGGGCAACGCACATGGATGGCGTCGGCACTCCGCATCGCCCCTCCCAATCGCCAAAGGTGCAGCGGCAAGGCAACCAATTGCATGGCTTTGGAAAACCAACGCTTGCCGCCAGTCTCAAGCTGTGGGGCCATGGAAATGTTAGCCGCCCTGAAGGGCAGTGCATCGCCCGGCGGCGATTGGATCCGCAATGGGGACGCGATCACGATTTCTGGAAAAAGGCCGGCCCACATTTCGATCTCCCGGGCGTACGGTCCGTAGGCATAGAGCAAGCCATCGGACTGATAATGGACGACGTGTGAGACGATCAACAATCGCTGAAGCATGATGATGAGCGGATAGTATCCAAAAACAGATAGATTCGACAAATGGTGTGTGGCGACATTTTGCACAACACCCCCATCTGATCCCTACGCTCCTACAGCCTGAATCTCAAACGTCTGCCGTTTGGTGTCGGTTTCTTTGGATGACCGCACTTCGTTGAGTCCTCGAGATTGTGGATTTTGCGATGGAAGGAAGCTGCCGGCGGTTTTGCCAATCCGCTCGAACTGCGATCAATCCGAAGCCCAGAAATGTTCCCGAAACCGTATCAAAACCAGTTACTGTGAGCGAGGCCAAAACGAATCCCAAGAAGCCTACCATAGGCAGGACCAAGCCGGTTCGGACAAACCCCGACAAGGCTTTTTGCGCAGCCAGAATGAGCCATACGCCCAAGGGGATCAAACCCAGCAAGCCCAATGCAGCGCCAATATGCATTACCAAACCGTGAAACGGCAACTGGCCGCCAATTCCCCGCTCAATCCCCGGGGTCAATAGAGAATACTCGGCAAATACTGTTCGGCCGTTACCTGGCCCGTAACCCATGAGGAACGCCTTGGGAGAATCCGTGAACGCGTAATAAAAAACCTTCCACTGATCCGCCCTGCCTGAGCTTGCGTCACGATCTTTTGTGAAAGTGCGATTCAACCCTTTCATGAAGGTTTCAGCCAGTGGTGTGGTAGTCAGAACGTAGCCAACGAGGGCGATGGTTAGTATGCCCAGCACCAGCGGCAGCCGTTGTTTTCTGCCGATCATCGCGCCTATGACCAGACCTGCGACGGCAATCAACCAGCTTGCCCGTGAAGTAGATAACGCCAACAGCACAACTGTCGGAAACAACAACAACAGCCTGAGGTTGGGCCGATTGGCCAATCCCAGCCATTGCCCCCGATCGAGGCAGAGCGCAAGCAATCCAAATGCGAGCGGTGTCCCAAGCGTAAAAGGATTCCCGATGGAGAGACCCTCGATCGCGATGATGCCCAGACGTCCTGCAGACTCTGTCTCGAGGTGAGGGAATGCAGAGACTCCTACGACCCAGGCTGAAACCAGAAGTCCGGCAATTGCGGATCGGAGCAGTTCCTTGCAGCTAGTGAGGTAGCAGATCAAAACCGCCGAACCGGAAAGCTCCAGCACGCGGAAATTCTCCCTGAGATCAAAAGTGGTGAACAGGGTAAGGATATAATAAAGGACGCACAAACCCAACAGGGCAGCGGGCAAAGTCGGCTTCCCAAAAAGCTGTCGGGTTCTAGCGGGCTGGCACCATGCAACATAGCCTAGAGCCATAAGATAAACGAGAGGGACGGCACTGTACAGAACCACGCCGCGCAGTAAATTTATTATCGGGGCGGCGCCAACCAGCAAACAAGCGACTTCCAACGGGCGGTTTAACACCATGAGCCGCAACAGCGCAATCCCGAGCAGCGCCCACATGCAAAGCGCGGCCAGTTGCAAACGACCGAGCGCCACGAATCCGCCGCTGACCAAGTCTATCAGCAGGATCTGGCACAAAATCCCGGCGGACAACTTTTGCGCCAGAACCCATCCCGATGATCGGCTGATAATCTGGGGCGATGCACGCCGCAATTGCGGCTTGGCTGCAAGCCCGTAGTTTGAGGCATTCATTCCATACTGGCCCGGTTGAACGCGAGCATTTTTGAAACAAAAATCTCTTCCGAGAAGCTCCGTACATGTTCGAGCAGGCTTTGTCGGATGGACCCGAGTTGTCTGGCCGGCATATTGAAGAGGGCGTCAAATTTTGGGAAGAACTTCGAATCCTGGAAACGCAGTCGTTCATCCACCACGACCTCGCGCTGCCCACCCGAGTCATGCACGTAGGGAATGGCGCCGGAAGCAATGGCCTCAGGAGTGGTCATACCAAAATGCTCATTGATGGCGGGGAAGACATAGAAGCGTGTGCGAGCCAGTTCCTCGCGGACTTTCGCATCGGAGGGATTCGGGATGAATAACGCGTTCCCTCCCCGGCGGCGCAAGGACTCAAGATAGCGCTGCTGGTTGGGTGTGACACCACCCATGATCACACAGCGGAAATCTGGAAACCGTCGGGCCAAATCCAGCACCATCTCAGGGCGTTTGTTGTCAACGATGCGCGAGAAGAAGAGGAGCGTATCACGACAGAATAGGTCCTCTGAATCGAAACGCCGGCTAGTGAGGTTGATCGCCGGATAAACCACGGGCAGGGACACGTCATGCGCCTCGCGGAACAGACCCGCAGTGTATTGCGAATTGATCACGTAATTGCAGCCGCGGTGGTATTCGTAGGCGGGCCAGATCTTTCTCAGCAGCGAACGGTAGAGGGTTCTGAATAGGCGAACCGGCATGCCACGCACACCTTTGGGAGCGGTCTCCAACTGCGGCAGCAGGGGCGGCCCTGAAAGGTAATAGGCGTGAGGCACATTGGGGGGAACCAAAAAACCATTGTAAAAGGAGAAAATACAGTCGTACTGATCGCGATACGCCGAGCCGTCAATGACATTGGCCAGCCATGCAAGATATCGCATCGTTTCCGGCAGGCGGTGGATCTGTCGCGTGGAAATTCTAAACGGCAGTCGGACAAAACCAGCTTTGACTCCAGCTTCCTCCATCAGCTCCCGTGAAGGCTGCTCGTCCCACAGAACGTCCGGCACAATGCCTTCTCGATTCAGCCCGCGAATCAGGGCAAGCGCGCAAGACTGCACCCCGCCTGGATGCGTGAGCATGTAAACGACTGCGACACGTCTGGGATCTAAAGAAGCCATGCGCCGCTATTTCAGTCCTACAATCGAACGCAAATGCGCTTCAAGCGACGTGACCGGAGCGCGGCTGCCGACTGATCCATGTACTGTTGCCATGGCCTGTTTTGCAAGGGCACTCGACATAGCCCCATCACTCAGCACACGGATGACCTGATCAGCCAGGCCCTCTGCGGCATTTGGTGCTGCAACCTGGAACAACAGGCCCGTCACACCATCCTTTACCATCTCCAAGCAGCCTCCTGTGTCCGACACGACGACCGGGCAGCCGATGGCCTGTGCTTCCAGGACCGTCCGTGGGAAAGGTTCGCGGTCCGAGGTCAAGCAAAGGACGGCCAAATCGGACAGGATTTCCACGGCATCAGATCTGTGTCCCATGAAGGCAACGTAATCCGCAACACCCAGATCATTGGCGAGCCGTTTCAGTCCTGCCTCGTATTCGCGTCCGCGCTCCACCGCCGCCCCGACCACGACGAATCTTGCGTTGGGCTGTTTTTGAATAACTTTTGGAATGGCGCGCAGGAACAGGTCTGGTTGCTTGTAGGCGGTGATGCGGCCCATAAAACCGACCACCGGATGGCCCGATCCGAAAGGCAGGAATCGTTTGCCACTAGCCCGATGAACGCGAACACGCTCTGTTAGCGACGTTGTGTCCAGATGATCGTAGGCCACCACTATCTGCTTTGGCGGCACGAAATCTTTCAGGTAATTCGCCACATCCCAGGAAACAGCAACCACCATGTCTGCCTGTGCCAGAACATTCTGGTGAAGCGAGATGTTGCGGATGTATTCGCGCACGTAGATAGCATGGGGTTTGCGGGCGAGGCGGCAGGCGGTACCCACCCGGCTCGCGGCCGGAAAGGTGTTGCAGAGCACTGCATCCACACCTGCACGCTTGAGCTGCCGCGCAAACCAGAACGACTGCAGGCTGTGCAGGCCCGGAAACAGTCGCCGCCGGGTTTGCAGCTTGCAAGCCCACACGGGAAACCCGCGCGTGCGATAGTAATCCGCCAGCTTTCCCTCGCCAGGCGCCAGCATAACGTAAGCGAAATCGCCGCTGCGCTTGGCCACCATGTCCGCGATGGCCAGTTCTGCGCCGCTCACGATGTCGGGCCGCCAATGTGCGATGAGGATTTTCAACCTGGATCAGCGGCGTAGCTTTTTGCGCAGCTTGCGGAGGAACGAGTAGCCGGGAATCGCGGATAGCCGGCGTTCTAACAGCTCGACTTTTTCATAAAGGGTGCGGATCGTCCCGCGCGCGGCGGACAATTCCGTCTTCATCTCCCGCATAGGCATGTCGTCCGGGACGGGAAACTCGGGATACCTCGCACGGAATTTTCCAAGAGGCAGGGAGCTGCTGACAAACAAATCTGCATCTTCCAACATGCGCACCGGGAAGTTCATCTTCGGACCCGTGGATTGCTTGTGCGCCTCCAGCATTCCTTCGATCAGCCTGGCCAGCCGGTCGCTGGCCGGTGACTTGCAGGCAAGTTGTTCGTCCAGCAGGAATGCCTGATAGTCCATCCGGGCCACCGGCGGGGCGAGCAGTTCGCTGATAACGGGCGCGATTTGATCGCGGCAATAAATGCTCCATGCGGTCTCGAAATAGTGCGGGCAGTTGTGATAATCGAGAAGGGCCACGGGCCGGTTCAGCAGCATTGCTTCCAGCAGCGATGTTGACGGTGTTGTGATGACGGCGTCCACCTCTTCCAGAATTGCGTGCAACTCACCGCCGGTGAGATCGGAGAGCCGGTTCTCAATACCCAGTTCTGCATCCAGCTCCCGGGTCAACCGCCAGACGACATCCACCTCTTTTTGCGACAGGAAGTAATCGCGCAAATCTGCCAGGGATCTTTTGGTAGTTGCTATTTGCTGCTCCGTGAAGCCCGGCGTCTTGGCCGTCATCACGAGGACGCGGGGCGGTCGCCCTGGTTGGCGCGCCGGTTTGATTGTGCCAGCCAGCCGCTTACTGACCAGATGATCCATGCGCGGGGCGCCGACGATTTCGCATTTTCCAAAATTGCCCCAGCTTTCCATGATGCGCGCATCCCGTCGGCCCAGACATGCGATCTTGTGGGAAAGCGCCGGTTGGTTGATAGGATTCGCCACCCCGTCAATCCTGTGGCCCTCCCGTGTATAGTCCCAGGTGCGCCGCCATTCCAGAATGCCGTCCACCACCTGAAGCGTGGCTACTCCCTGGCTTTGGAGGTGGCCGATTGCATTCCCTAATTCGCAGAAATGTTCATCGAAACAAACGACGAGCGCCGGCTTGTGGCGGCGAATGGCCGTAGGGTCATAGCTTCCCTCGTAGCCAAATCTGCCCGCAAAGCGCTCCTCCAGATTCCGGAAGTGATGCACCTTGTATCGGTTGGCTAAAACAACAATGTCCATTGCGGTTTGCTCATTTATGTGACCTAGGGTCTGGAATGATGTTTCCGAGCATGGATTTCATCTTTTGGCCCAAGGTCGCCCGGCGAGCTGCAAAAGGCCCTGCCTGGGACAGAGGTCGAGGATTCCTTTGGTAAACTCGTAGAGATCACCTTCGATGTTGTGCACTTGGTGGCTTTCAAACGTGAGTGGGGGTTTGGTGACTGGATCAACGAGTAGCGGCAGAAACCGGCCTGCCTTGCTGGCATCAATCTCCTGAGACTGTTCCAATTTGCCGGACTTCTGAGCGATGGCAAAGTAGCCCGTGTAAGTGCTGAATGGTGGATTGTTGCCGGTCTTTGCCCTGCGCGCGACAAAGGTTCCCAAGACCTGAAGGGCCCATTTCCTCAAAGGCGGAGATGCTCACGGTCAAGTTATTATTCGAATGTTCTTCGCCATTGGAGAATGCCATCGAACATCAGGAGCAAACTGATGTTTCATTGCCAGAGCTGCGCCAGTACGTTCAAGAACAACAAATGGTAATCATCAAAGCAAAGGACGACCCGTGGATTGTGCGACAGGATGGTTGCCTAGTTGTGCTGAACGACCAATCCTGCATCGGGTTCAATCCGCTGGAGTAACGGCTGGACGTGATTCATGCTTTTCTCGCCGGCGATTACAACAATGTCAGCCATCGGAAGCAACGCAGGCAAAAGGCACAATGAAGCGGCTCAGGATTGAAAACACCTTATCGCTCAGAAAAGGCAATTCCTGCGAGGAGATTTCACAGTCTGGTTTCTTTGTGGGCGGACATCTTCCGCAAGATGCCACCGGCTAACTTCTGCATTCCCAGGCGAGCGGTCAAGAATCCGGCAAGCTCCTTGAAATACGTGGCAGAACTAATACATTTGCGTTGCATAGCACGCTTGGACCCGAGGGACCGGAGGTAAGCTCTAGCAGATTCCAACAACCTCCCATCGCGGGCCAAGGCGATGCTTAACCCTCGGACATCATTCCGCCTTCGTGCCTTGATGACTTCCGCCACCGCCGCATAATCGTTGGAGTCCTCCAACAGTTCCCAAAACTGTACGTTATGATTACAACGCTCCACTTCGCGAATCCCGGACCAGATCCCTCCATCATGGACACGATACACCGACATTAGGTCATTGGAGTAGTGCCAGGGTCCGTGTTGTGCCACCAGCAGAGCCAGCATGTAATCGCCCTTACGCGTACGGCCGAGCCATTTTTCAAATTCGCCGATCGGGATGACATTCCGGAAGACCATCGAACACGTCGCAATATTGTTTTCTCGGATGAGGGAGGCAACATCCGGATTTGGATCAATTCTTCTTCCTCCGACACGAAGTCGCTTCTGGCCGCTGGATTGTTGGAGTATATCGCAGTCGTGAAAGCTACCGGCGACAGTCGGGCTATGCTCCAGAAATTCAACCTGTCTTTCGAGTTTCTGAGGATGGGTCCAAAAATCGTCCCCTTCGCACAAGGCGGTGTATTTTCCACGACAAGCGCCCAGGGTCAGAAGGGAGTTCTGAAGTGCCCCAAGCCTCTGCTCAGGAACCAACACCCGGATGACTTTTGGGTGAATTTTTTGGTAACGCAGAACAATTTCGAGGGTGTTGTCCGGGCAACAGTCGACCCCGATCACCAGTTCAATAGGGAATTCAGTTTTCTGCATCAGTATCCCTTCGATGGCTTCAGCGATGAAGGCTGCGTGGTTGTACGCCAGCATCGCCACGCTCACCACCGGGGTCGTTTGCACCACGGCCTGATCACTGACTTCTTTCCAAGCGGGTGTCATGTCAAAGAATGGATTGGGAATCAGGCACGGGCGGCTGCAAAACCTTTTTGCACGAGGACGCTACGAAGTCGCATGGTGGCATCGTGAAATGCAGTGAGCTTGAACGAGTGGCAAAGCCAAACGTATAGGGCGGCACCGAATACAATTTGTATCGCGAGAAGCAAAGGTGATGAGAATGGTGCAAAGAAAGCCACAGACCAGACGGCCACCAACATGATGCCAGCGACAGCCAGGTACGGACTCATGTCACGGACTTGATCCTTGATAGGGTAGGCGGCGAGTCTTCCCGAATAGGCAGCGTTGATGAAATAACAGATGAACCCGACAAACACATGGCTCCAAGCCATTGCCATCATGCTGATTTGGGCGGCCACGATCAGAAAGGTCAGGCCGATGACCTTCTTGATGATTTCCAGACGGAAGAACAAGTCCGAACGACCCCGGCTCTTGATCAGGTTTAGGTTGATAACATGCAACGGCCAGAATACACCGGCCAGGGCAAGCACCTGCAAGAACGGCACACAGGGCAACCATTTTTCGCCATAGACGACAAGGACGAGGGGGCGGGCGGTGACTAGGATGCCGAACATGAGCGGTGTATTGACAAGCATTATGGCGGTCAGGGCCTTTGAAGCCGCGTGGCGCAGTGCTCCAGATTCGCCAGCGGCTGCGGCAGAAAAGACCGGGAACGCCACGCGCCCGAGCAGTGTGGAAATAGTGCTGGTGGGCAATTGCTGGATATTATCCGCCCGCGAGTAAAGGCCGAGGTCGCGAGCTGAATAGACCCGACCGATGATCAACGTGTTCAACCGGGTGTAGGCTGTATCCAACAACCCGGAGAGAGCCATGAAGGAGCCGTAGCGAAAGAGGGAACGGAGGGAGGCGAGCCGGAAGCAAACCGCCGGACGCCAGGCGGACAGAAACCAAAGCAGCAAAACGGAGACAGCGGTTGAGGCCACGATTTGGACGGCAAGGCCCCAAACGCCCCAGCCATGCCACGCCAGGCCAATCCCAATCGCACCGGAAATAATCGTCGCGGCCAAAGTCACCTTCATTTGTATGCGGAAGTTCAATTCCTTTGTCAGCAAGACCGCTTGAATCGAGCGGAAGGATCCGAGGAAGAGGTTGAAGGCCATCAGCCAAGTCAATGGTTTCAGGATGGGCATGCGATAGAAATCGGCAATATAGGGCGCCGCGGCGGCGAGCAACAGAGCCATTGCCAGGGCCATCCCAATGTTGAAATAGAAAACCGTGGAGGTGTCCTCGATCGTAATACCCTGCCGCTGGATCAGCGCCGAATTGAAGCCGCTATCCACAAACACGGCGGCGATACCTGTGAAGAGGGAAAGCATGGCAATGACCCCAAAGTCTTCCGGTTTCAGCAGCCGTGCGATTACAATCGAAAGCACCAGCCCGATTCCCTGCTTCAGGAATATTTCCATCCCACCCCACAACACGGCCGAGGTGGATTTTTTTGAGAGGTCTTTCAAGGAAAACTGAATCAAGGAAAACTGAAGCAAATCAGAAATTCGGAAATGCTGACAAGCTGAAATGCAGCCCCCTGAAGTAGGCGCGCCATTTCACGGGCCGAGGAAAGTAGGAATTCAAAATGACTACAGGCGACTGACTACGGACAACAAAAAGTGACATGCAGAAATCTGAAATACTGACATTTCAAAACAAGAACATGGAAAGCAGAAAGCAGAAACAGAAAAACGGACGCCCTCTCACTTCACCATCACTTCTTGCGGCACCCCACTGCCTGCCCTCAAATGCTTGCGTGTCTTTGGTGAGTGCCGGATAGCACGGTCAAGGATGGAACAGATCACCTCGATTTCCTTGGTTGAAAGTGCGGTTCCGTTGGGCAGGAGCAGAACGCGTTGACCCAATTTCTCCGTTTCAGGCAGAAGCAGTCTGGCGTGGGGATAATTAGATCGATAAGGTTCCATGCGATGGCAGCCGGGATAGAAATAGCGCCGCGCCAGGACGTTTTCCGCATGCAGCACCTTCAATAATTCATCCCGGCTCAATCCCGCTTTGACCTCATCCACTTCCACGACGATGTAGTGATAGTTGCATTTCTCGGAATCGTCATAACGGATCATGGAAAGTCCGGGAATGCCGGAAAGGCCGAAGCGATAGGCTTCATAGTTGCGCCGATTGGCAGCGACGAACTCGTCCAGGCTCTCCAGGTTGGTCAAGCCCATGGCTGCGCTGACCTCGGGCATCTTGCCGTTGGTGCCGATATAAATCACGTTGTCATAACCCGCGAATCCAAAATTCTTCATCAGGCGGATCTTAGCCGCCAGTTCGTCGTTGTCTGTAACAATGGCCCCGCCTTCAAACGTGTTGAAGAATTTTGTCGCGTGGAAACTAAAGACCTCGGCCAATCCGAACCCGCCGATCATCTTCCCCTCATGACTGCAACCAAAGGCGTGGGCGGCATCGAACATCAGTTTTAGCTTCCGCCGTTCCGCGATTTCGGCCAGCGCTTCCACGTCGCACGGCCGCCCCCAGAGGTGAACACCAATGATTCCCGTGGTCTTGGGCGTGATAAGTTCCTCGACGCGGGCCGGGTCCAGGTTGTGGGTGCGCGGATCAATGTCGCAGAAGACGGGAGTTATTTCCTGCCATTGCAGGGCGTGAGCCGTGGCGATGAACGTAAAGGCAGGCACGATGACCTCCCCGGTGAAGCCGGCGGCCCGGGTGGTGATCTCCAGAGCCACGGTGGCGTTACACATGGCGACGCAGTGCTTGACCCCTACGTAATCGGCGACGCGTTTCTCAAACTCCTGAACGAAGCGGCCATTGTTGGAAAGCCAATTGCGGTCGAGCATGTCATTGATCCGCTCCAGCAGACGCTGGCGATTGCCCTGGTTTGGGCGGCCGACATGCAAAGGGTTGGGAAAAGCGGGCTTCTCGAATGTGGGGGTCTGTGTATTCATGATTAGTTCCTCAATGCAATTATTGTCTTGGGTTGAATTCTTGGTTGCAAATACCCATCACCACCACGTCCTGGTAAGCTCCGTTCTTGAACACGTGGTTCCTAAGCCTACCCTCGACGGTGAAACCGCATTTTTCGTAAGCCTTAATTGCGACTGAATTGCCGGTTAGGACCTCAAGGGAAACACGATTCAGATTCAGATCAAAGAACGCGTGGGCGAGCACCTGACGAAGGGCTTCCTTGCCATAACCTTTCTCGCGATGCGCAGAGCTTCCTATGAATATGCCTAACACGGCTTTTCGTGATACCCAATCAATCTCTCCGAGGTAGATGTTCCCAATGTGTTCCCCATTCGCGCGCACGCAGATGGCGAGATTCACTTCATTGACGGAGTATCCAGCTTTGTGGCGCAACCACTCCGATTCAGCCATTTTGCTGACAAACCGAAAGGGATTTATTAGCGACGAATAAAGTTCGGGATCATTATGCCACCGGTGTGTTCGTTCCACATCTGCTTCTTCCAGAGCTCGCAATAGTATTTTTGATTTTGCCTTCATAAGTTCAAACGCGTTTGGCCCCCATTTAGTTTGGCCTAACCGAATTCACCCTGGCGGTAAGCGGGGAAATATTCAGTGGCCGGGCCGCCGCGAGACCGGGTGAGCGATTCATATTTCAAAGAATCCAGAGTCAGGCCGCAAAAGTAAACCTGGCGGACCCCGGTGGACCACCCGCGCTTGTATTCAGAAAGGCCACCACCGTCTTCCGCAGATGTGCCTGCTCCAGCGCCCAAAACCAACCACCGTAATTTCCCAGCGAAGTGTTCATTGGCGGCCCAGTTCAGTGCGTAGGAAATGCGAAGGTCGTATCCTGCGTCGTTATAAGCGGACAAGTGACTGTACGCAGCGTCTCCCTGCACGTACCACAGATGCATGCCTACGGTCTGGCCTGCGACTGCGGCTCGGAAGACAACTATGCCAGGCACCTGAAGTTGTGCTGTGAACGACGCCCGCGAAAAAGCCCGAAGGCCTTTGATGTCATGGCGCGTCACCAAGTGCGCATACAAGTGATCCCAGTCCTCAAGGCCGTCAAGCGGCTGTGGCAAAACCTCCATGGTCGCGTCACGCAACGCACGGCGGGCATGCTTTCGATGATATTTTGGCGCCAACTCATTCACGGGCTGGGTGAGATCGGCAATGAAATGCTCCTTGAACTTCACCACCCGATCAAAGCAACGGTGAAGCAATGCTTCATCGTAATTTCCCATGGGATCGGTTACCAGCGCCACCGAAATCATTTCGCCGCGCAACTCCTCAAGGTCTTCACGTAATCGAGCCCAGTCCTGACAACAGAACAGCGGATAGCATCCCATGGCATCCACGCATTCACTATTGGGAACTTGTCTCGTGAGGAGGTGTCCACCGCTCCGGGGTAGCGGAAGCGGTTTGCCAAATTCGGCCAATGATCCGGCATAGCCGGGATGGAGATAGCCGGTCATATTTATCGGGAGTTCACAGCACTTTGCCGCAGTGGAGCAGGCGGTTCAATCCGAATCAACCCCGGCAGACGCTCGCGCACGGCTTGCTCTGCAGCATCAAAAGAGGAGTCGCCGCTGATGATGATTTCCAGACTTTGCTGGCCGAGAGCTCGCCTGCCGTTGAATGCGGCCCACAGTCGGCCCGCCAAGGCAAGGTTGTCCTTAACCGGCAACTGCTCGGTGCCATCCTGCCAGAGGCAGAAGAAGACATACAGCGGTTGATCGCCGTTATCGAATTCGTAAGTGCGAAATGGAAGACTAAGATCACCCGCTTTGTACCAACGAAGGCCGTGATCGGCCTTCATCTTGCGTCCGCTTGCAGGCAAGCAAACTTCCGGGCGATGGCAACGGGCAGCCACCAGTGAAAGCAGGGACTGGGAATCCCACCGAAAGAACCAGACTGCCCATTGCGTGTCATCAGCCTCCCTCCATGAACCACCTTGTCTAGTGTCGCACTTTAGTGCTGCCAGTTCCTTTGGAGTGAGGGTCAGTTCTTTGTAGGTGCTTTTTTTGGAGGGAAGCATGGCGGACCACCGGAGCGAAGCATCCACTTTTCGCGCATGCATCCCGTACCATATTTGATTACCCAGGACCACGAATACAACCCAGCAGGAAATAATAAGGAGGTAATGGCGGCAGGGGTGAAAGCAGAGAGCAGAAATTGGGAAAGCAGAAAGCTGCCCCGGTGAGATAGGCGACCCGGTGGAATATCGAACTGATTCCGCGGGCCGAGTGGCCATCTCACGGGCCGAGGACGACGGATCAATGTCGGACGAGGATGGTTGAGGATCAGGAACGGGCCAGCGCTTCTTGATGAGGATGGCGAGGAGCCAGAGGACGCCGAAGCAGGCGATGGCGATGGTGAAGCCGGCCGGGTCGTGCCATTTGTCAATTGCCGACAGTCCGTGCGCATTTGCCTGCCAAGTGAGGATAAGTGTGCGGCAGACGTTTAACAGGAAGGCTGCGCCCAGGCCAGCCACGACGAGCAACAACCGGATCGGGACACGAAGCAGATATAGTTCGCCAAGGAATAGTGCGGCCATCAACGTGGATTGAAAGGAGCGGATGCCGCTGCAGGCTTCGTCCACGCCGAGGACACCTGTGCTCAGTTCGATCAGGTTGCCCTGCTGGATTGCGGGTATGCCGCACCAGCCGATGATCTCGACGGTGAGGGAGGCGACGATCTGCATGAGGTTCTGGGTGAGGCCGTGCTCGATCCGGTAGGGCCATTGGACGGCGACCAAGATGAAGCATACGGGGAAGGCGAAGTGGGCCACCCAAGGGGAGAGCTTGAAAAAGCGGAAATTATGAAAGTAGAAAGCAGAAATAGGGTTAGGAGACTCGGGTGATGGACCACCGACAACGGAGGACGGAGGACGAGGGGAAAAGCGGAAATTGAGAAAGTTGAAAACAGAAATGAAACGGCGAAACGCTGACCCCGGTGAGATAGCCGGTCCGGACATCTCACGGGGTGAAGACCTCGGACCGGCGAGGTGGATGGCGTAGAGTGTGAGGGCGACGACGATGAGTGTGTAGGGCCAGGTGATGAGCGGCCAATCCGGGTTGATCTCAATGATGACGCGGAGGGGGAGCAGTAAAAGGCAAAGCAGGAAGACAAATGCTGAAATGCTGAAACGCTGAAACGCTGAAATTGGGGAAGCGGTCAAGGCAGATACTGGAACGCTGAAACCTTGAAATGCTGTGGGTTGGGGGGATGGGCGGGTGGGCCAGCGGCGAATGAACAGGCCGAGGGCGAGCAATGGAACGAACCAACCATAGGCGTATTGTTCGTTGGTGTCCCATGTGTAGCTGAGCTGACGGCAGAGATCCACCCAGAGGATGGAGAAGAGGGCGAGGGGAAGGGCCAATTGACGGAAGACGGACATTACGTTAAAGGCTGAAACGCTGAAAGGCTGAAACGCTGAAAGGCTGGCAATCTGAAATTAAGCGGCGCGCTTGCGGAGTTTTGCAACCATGGTGGTGAAGATGGCGAGCAGTTCGTCGGTTTCGCGCACCAAGTGATCGAGGTTTTCACCTTCGATCGCACAATCATCCCGCAGCAATTCCAACCAGAGCCCGGATTCGTCCGCTTCTTGAAGTAGTCCGTCCAATTTCGAGCAAAACTCGCTGTCTGAGCGTGCGCGGGATGCCTCTCTGGCATGGGCGGCAACGGACGTGCCGGAGCGCAATAATTGGTGACCGAGCACTTCAACTTCTTTGCGCCCGCGGGGCAGCTTCACATACAGCTGAATCGTCGCCGATGCGTATCGCTTCGTTCGTCGCCTCAATTCTTCAGACAGCCTCATTTTTATTAGATTGTGAAAGGCTGACAAACTGAAATGCTGACACGCTGAAATGCTGACAAACTGAAATACTGAAAGGCTGACAAACTGAAAGGCTGAAAGGCTGAAAGGCTGTCAAACTACGCGTTTATACAGAAAAACCGGGTGATGGAGTAGATTTCAGCTTTCAGAGTTTCAGCTTTTCCAATTTCTACTTTCTGTTTTTCCCTAGGCAGACTTCGTCCCGGTCAATTCGCAGGCGGTCTTGTGTCGGGCCTGCGATCTACTGCGAACCGTACACGGATATGTCTGGTCATGGTTGTGCGGAATCGAGACTCAAACGGGGCCTCCGTTCTGATTGTCCATCCACTCATTCCAACGATCACCAATTCAAAAATTCAAACTTCGCCGACCCAACTACAGGCCGGCCCGGAGGCTGGCGCTCCACTGTGCGCTTTGGACCACAAAACACACGAACGACACCAAGCAAACACCAGAGGACGACCGAGTCCGTCAAACCGCCAAACTACCAAACCAGGAACAGCCGGCCCGGAGGCCAGCGCTCCACCGAACCAGGAACAGGCCGGGCCGGAGGCCGGCGCTCCACGGTGGCTACATTGTTCAGACTGCCTTGCTGGTGGCGTAATAGTCCGGGTATTTGTAATAGTTATAGGAGCGCGCCGAGGCGTCGGCTCCGTTGTAAACGAGTCCAAGCACGCGGGCCTGGCGTCGGGCCAGGATGTCCAGCGCTTCGCGCACGGCGCGGGCGCTTGAGTGATAATTCCGGACGACGAAAAGCGTTCCGTCCACCTTGGCCGCCAGACAGCTCGCGTCATCCGCCGCGAACAAGGGACTGCTGTCTATGACGACGTAATCGTATTCCTGCCGCCAGCGGGCGAGGATGTGCTCGAGGGCCGAGTCGAGAAACAGATCGCCCGGGTTGCCTGAAAATTTTCCGCGTGCGACAAAGTAAAAATTGTGGAGGGAATTGGTCTGGATGACCGCCTGGGGCTCACTCTGTTTGTGGAGCAGTTCGATGAGGCCGGGTTCGCTTTCAAGTTCGAGCAATTTGTGGAGGTGACCTTTCCGAAGGTCCGCGTCCACGAGGAGCACCCGGGAGCCGCCGAGGGCCAGCATGCGCGCGAGATTTGCGGCGATGGTGGACTTGCCTTCGTTGGGGGTGGCGCTGGTGATGAGTATGACCTTGGGCCGTTCGTTCTCCGGGGTCAGGAAGAGAAGGGCGGAACGGAGGCTGCGATAGGCCTCGGCATAGATGTGACGTGGATCATCATTGGTGAGCAATGTGAGGTCGCCCTTTCCGTTGGCAGAATCAATCTGCGGCAACATGGCCACGATGGAATCGCCGAGTTTGGAGTTTGCCTCGGTGACGGAGAGCAAACGGTCGTCGCGGAATGAGATGAGGCCGATGATAGCCAGGCCCAAACCGAATCCTGAGACCACCGAGAGAGCGAGCCCGCTGATTTCCCTGGTATAGGAGCGTTCGACCGGAGAGGCGGGTTCGAGGATGGAAAGGGATTCCTGATCAATATTCCGGCTGAAGCCGACGTTCTGGACCAGAAGCTCCAAGCGGTCATAAACGCTCTGGAGACGTTGAATATTGAGTTTGAGGCGTTCGGCCTCTGCGATACGGCCATTTGCGGCGATGACCCTGGTTTCCCAATCCCTTATGGTTTCGAGCACGTTTTGTATCCGCAACTGGTTGTCTCTCCGCGCGGCGGCGAGTTGATCCCGGGATTGCTGCCCGAAGATCTCCTGAAGTTTTTGTCCGCGCTCGATGTCGGCGTCCAGCTTGACGATTTTGGGATGTTTGGGACGCAGGAACTGGCTCAACTTTGCGCGTTGCATCTTGAGCAGTTCGACCTCCTTGAAACTGGACTGCGTTTCCGCCGAAGCTGCGGAGGCGGGCGCTGGATTGGGTGGTGACGAGGAATCCCGGGCAATGGCATCCGGATTCGTTGCGATTATGGGTGGAGGATTGGTTGCGGGAACGCTGGCGTTGAGCAGGCGCATTTCCAATTGCAGATCCGAAAGCTGAATCTTGAGTTTGACCAGGTAACTGCCCGCGATGGTGCCCTCCTCCTGGAGGATGGCCAGATTGTTTGTCTGTTGGAACACATTGAGGGCGTCCTGGGCGGCCTTGAGGTCCCTCTCCCAACGCTGGACCTGCTCGGAGATGGAAGCCAAGGTGACTCCGGAAATCTCCTTGCGATTGTTTTTTCTGTTTTCGAGAAAAGCCTCCATGAGGGCGTCCAGGTAGGCCTGGGTGTAACGCGGGTTGGCGCTGCTGGCTTCGATGAGGAAGACCGAGCTTTTGGCGGAGCCGGTGACACGGATACGGACGGGCAGCGGCTGGCGATCCTTGTCCAATGCGATCAAGGGGGCAGAATTTGTAGAAGCCTTCATGCGGGCCAAGGCCTGCTCGCGAAGCGCGGAGCTTTGAAATACATCGCTTTGAGTGCCGATGGAATTCTGGCTATCATCAGAAAAAATCTCTTTGTCCGGAAGGCGGAGCTTCATGGTCTCCCACATCCGCCCCTTGGAAACGAAGGTTGGTTCCTTCAAAAGAACGAACGCGACGCCCACAGCGGAACCGACGAGCAAAGTCACCAGCGGAATCCACCACCACCTGCGCAGGAAGACGAGGTAGCGCTGCAACTGGAACAACGAAGCCGCCGCGGGCTGCTCCTCCTGTGGAGGCAGATACTCGTTGTCTGGCGATGGAATCAAGTGTCCGCTCACGGGTTCTTTATTTTTACCTGGGTTGATCGTATCATGGGCTCAGGGTTTCCATCCTAAAACCGGATCAGTTTTTCAGGGACGTAGATCAAATCGTCTGGTTCCAGAGGCATATCCGAATCTGTTTTTCCCTTTTCCAAGATCTCCTCGACATTAACTTTGAAGATCTTGTCCTGCCCGTCCGGAGTGGCCGCCTTGCGGTTGACCTTGACGTTGCGCTTGTCAGCAAAATCTGAAAAGCCGCCGGCGCGGAGGATCGCCTTGCTCACGGTGAGGGTTTCATCGGCCGGCATGTCAATGGGGTTGGGTATGCGGACGGCCCCTGCGAAGTAGATCTTGCCACGACTGCGGGCCATCAAATCCACGGCAATGATCACCGTGGCCCGGTGGTAATACTCCTTTTCCAGTTCCGCCTTCAGCGCCCTTGCGAGTTCGCGGCAGGTCTTGCCGACCCCGCGGAAACGTCCGACGTATGGGACCTCCAATTCTCCCGAGTCCGTGACGAACAGGGGTTTTGGATCCTCCTCGTCCTCGATGATGCGGAAGCTGAGTCGGTCGCCGATGGCGAGGCGATATTTTTCATCCAAGGACTCCATGGCGTTAGTCGAGATTGAGTCACCGGCAAGCGGCTGCGCAACCGGCGCGTCCTGGGTCTGAGCCGGAGGAGACGGGAGCGGGGCTGAAGAGACAGAGTTGGTGGGAGGTGGATTGGAGTAGACCGGGCCTTTTGTTTTTTTGGTGCTGGTGCGTTGCGGGTTGGTTGATTGTTTTTGGTTGAGGGTTGAGGGTTGAGGGTTGATTGATTTTGGCTGAGGGTTGAGGGTTGAGGGTTGAGTGATTTTTGCGGGTGGAGCTACAGCAACCTTGGGTGGCGTGCTCGAAACGGCGGGAGAGTTGGTGGCGGTCTTGATTGTGGAGTTGGTGGCGGGAAGGCCGCGGGCGCGGCGCATCAATTCCTCATAGGTCAGTTGTGACTGGCCCTGTGTCTGCGCAATGGCCAGCAAGAACACAATTGCGGCCGCAACGCCAGCGGCGGATCTGCGAAAACCCGGAACCCTTTTCTGAAAAACAGATGTCATCACATGTGATAGGTCAAGAGGAGTCCGATCATGTTCTGCGTGTAGCCGCGGTCAGCAACATCGGAGGAGCGAATGGTGAGCCTGTAATTGAGTCCCAGGGTGAGCTTGTCGAGAATGTACCAACTGGTACCGATGGTGCCGCCAAACCAGTCATAATTCTCCGTCAAGCCGCCCACGCTTCCCGCGCCCTGTTTGCCGTGCTCGTAGGAGAAACCGAACTGGATGGAAGCGTGCTTGAACGCCCTCCATGTGACGTTGGGACGGACATAGGTCTCCTCGATGGCGTCCGACTGGATGCCCAGCCTGACATCGTGACCGGCGCTGAGTCCGTAGCTGAAGGCAGCGGTGATGTCATGGGTCATTGTCAGGTCCAGATAATACGAGCCAAGATCATCCGTTTGCAATGTTGTGCTGGTGTTCTTGAAATGAGTGAAGGAACAGCCGCCCCGAGGGGAGATGCGGAACGCCTTGCCCGGCTGCCATGTGGCGAAGAGACCGACCGAACTGACATTATTGTCATTGAGCGTGGGCTGGTCGTAGGTGGTGAAGGCGGTTGTGGCCTCGAAGCCCGCCTGCAATTCAGGATTCACCTCGAACCCGATCCTGCCGAAAAACATCTCAGACGAGTGGTCCTGGGAGTTGAAGGCGGATTTGCCGGAGACGACGTTCTGGTGGTCGTAACCTGCGGACACGGTTGCCTTGCGAAGAGAGCAGGAGACGGAGAAGCCGGCGGTGTTCACGAAATTGCCGAAGTCAGAGGTATTGGCAACCGCGGCCTCCTGTGATGAATCCCGGGTGTAACTCATTCGATCATGGAAGTTGAAGGCGACGTCCTTCACGACCAGGTCAAACGAGACGACCGAGCCGGACTGAAGCCGCAAGGCGCACAGTTCGTTGTGGTCGAAATACTGGTCGTAGCCGATACCGAGGTTGAGACTGATCACATTCTGGTGGGACAGAGGCTGGGTGGCGTTGAGCTGGAGCAGGGGGCGGAGAATGAAATCATCCTCTTTGTCCGACTTTGAATTCCTGACGTTGTCGTTGTAATCGAGGCCAAGTGAAGGGGTAGCCAGCAAACGAAAATCACCGCTTTTGAAAGTGTAGGGGAGAGCGGCCTGTGAAGGGGACTGGATCTGGTTCTGCGGCTGGTTGGCGAGTGAGTTTTTCAAGGCCTCCACGGCCGGGCAGTCAACGGAGAGGAGGGTGAACACAACTGACAGGCACAAGAGGCCAGAGACATTGAAAGCGGGTGCATGATGGTGACAGTCCGTGCGAGCGAACAACCTCCCGGGCGGGGAAGACATGAGCAATTGAGAAGATTGGATCATAAAATTGGAGGGAACTCAACCCTGGGCCTGCGATCTGCCGGGTGTTTGGAGTTCTGCTGGTTTTTTGTGAGGCAGAGGGATCACCCGCTGTTCCAACTGCGGATTGGGCAGGGGCAACGCCTTTGCGAAGCCCTTTTTTTCGGATCCTAGGGCCGAAGCAGCTTTTGCCGCCGCAGAAATAAAATAATCCGCGCGGCCAGTCCATGGACATAATCCCTTGGGATGGAGAGGACATTCCGTGTGGTTTGACGCCAGAGGGACGGGCGGGTTTTCGTCAGCAGCAACCTGCTTTCGCCATTGACCGGGGCTTACGCTGAAGCGCCGCCTGAAGCAGGTGTTGAACAGGCCGAGATGATTGAAACCGCAACGTTCCGCCACATGGATCACCTTCATGTTGCGGTCGCGCAACAACGAGACCGCCTTGAGCAACCGCATCTCCATTTTCAGCGCCGCGACCGAGTAACCGAAGTACTGGTGAAACAGACGGTTCAGATGCCGGCGGCTGCAGCCGAACCTGGCGGCCAGATCCCCGACTGAAAGCCCGACGAGTTCGTCACCGGAGAGGCTCTCGAACACCTTGATGGTATGTTCCTCGATTCCCTGAACACCGATCCGGCGGTGCTGTGCCATCCTGAATTCCTCCGATAAAATTGCGGCAGCGATCCGGAGCAACTGGCTGCGATGATCCAGGTTGAGCTGGGACGGAATGTCTTCAATCAACCGATGACACTGTTTTGCCAGCGGGGTGGGCGCCGGAAAAAGCTTTGGCGACTTCAACTCCTCAACCACCGCATCCAGCAGTGAGATCTCATTGCCTGCGAACAGGGGATAGAGATGTTCGAGACGCAATGAGAAGCACCAAAAGACGATTTCTGTTCCACTGGCAACGCTCAATTTCTCGCGACCGTCTCCTTCGCTAAAAACAAACACATCTCCCGGCGAAAGCCGATGTGTTCTGGATCCGGCGACATATTTTCCGTTCCCGGTCTTTGGAAACAAAAGAGAAAGGCCGTCGCGCTTGGAGATCCATTCCTCGTTGGACTTGAGCCGCACCAACCTGAGAGTTAAAAATTCCTGGCCGAGCACCTGGTACCCTTCTGAATTTAGAATGACGTTGCTGCCAACCATTTCCAAATCGCTTGTTCTACAAAGCTCAAGAACTCTGCTGGCGGACGTGCCCCCCTCTCGAAGCGTCACGAATGACAATTACTTCGAGAGAATGAGATTGGTTTTGAACTTGGCTTGATTTAAGTCCAGCAAGTCCCAAGTGTCCATACATATTTGGGCCTTGAGGATTGAAGAACGTTTCTTTCATTACCCAGTAAAAGAAAAAGCGGACGGGAAAGTCGAACAGGACAAACGGTTCACATTGTTATATTATGCACTGATGTCAAAGGCATTGCAGATCATACGCCGGACTTCGTGTGCCATCAATCAGCGGCTTTAACGGATCAGGATCAGTATATTTACTGAGGGTATTTACCTTGGGAGCGGTGTGAGCGGTACGGCCAACATGCATAAAAGGGACGCACGGGCAAAAGCTGAAACGCTGAAACGCTGAAACGCTGAAACGCTGAAACGCTGAAACGCTGAAATTGGGAGAACAGCCCTGTGAAGCAGTAAACGGCACACTTCACGGGCCAAGGAAAGCAGAAATGTGAAATGACCACAGACTACAAAGCAAAAAGCTGACATACTGAAAGACTGAAAGTGTGAAAACAGAAAGTAGAAATCGGAGGACAAGACCACGGGACGACTGACACACGGACCACAAAAGCTGACAGGCTGACAAACTGAAATGCTGACATGCGCGCATTACAAAGCAGAAATATAAAAAACAGAAAGCAGAAATTGGGACTACTGACTACGAACGACGGGACTACCAAGCATCCGGTGGGTCAGATGCTGAACATCTTATCCGGGCCATGAGGGCATCAAAATTCCATCCCGCCGCCGGACTTGTTTCCATCCTGCTGTGGTGTTCAAGTTGCGCAATCGCGCAAGTGGAGCCAGTGCCGGATGCGTTCGCACAAAACCAGATGCTCGGGCGCAGCGTCAACGTTCTCGGCTACGATCCCATCTGGTGGGATCGGGAGCAGGGCCATTTTCAGGCGGAACATTTTCGCAAGCTCAAGGAGGCGGGGTTTAATTCCGTCCGCATCAACCTGCACCCGTTCCGATTCATGGACACAACGAATGACTGGGCGATCAAGCCGGCCTGGTTTGAAGTGCTGGACTGGGCGGTGAAAGAGGCGCAGAGACAGGGGTTGGCGTTGATTCTCGATCTGCACGAGTTTCAACCACTGGGCAAAGACCCGGAGGGCAACAGGGAGAAGTTTCTGGCGTTCTGGCGGCAGATGGCCACGCATTACGAGAAGTCGCCGGCCAGTGTTTACTTCGAGGTGCTGAACGAACCGTTCGACAAGCTCACGTCGGAATTGTGGAACGAATATTTCGCCGAAGCGCTGGGCATCATCCGCAAAACCAATCCGACCCGCACGGTGATTGTGGGGCCGGGCCACTGGAATGCGATCAGCCGCCTGGAGGAATTGAAACTGCCCGAGAGCGACCGCAATCTGATCGTGACGGTGCATTTCTACGAGCCATTTGCGTTTACGCATCAAGGCGCAGGTTGGACGGATCGCAAGGACAAACTGGGTTTCGATTGGACGGGGTCACCCGAGGAAGTAGCCGCGCTCAATCACGCCTTCGACACAGCGAACGCATGGAGCAAGGCAAACAAGCGTCCAATATTTCTTGGTGAGTTCGGCGCCTACGATCGTGGGCCGATGGTTTCGCGAGCGCGCTGGACTGCGGCCGTGGCCCGTGCCGCTGAAGCGCGCAAATGGAGTTGGGCTTACTGGCAGTTCGACAGCGATTTCATCCTGTATGACGTGAAGAGGGAGGCGTGGGTGGAGCCGATCCTGAATGCCCTGATTCCCAAGCCATCACCTGGGCCCTGATGGTCAGCGTGGATTGAGCCGGCGTAGAAGCTCACCCAACGTTGCGAGGCGTGGGGTGGCGACACCGGCTTGCTGCGCCTGGCGCAACGGTTCGAGAAAGAGGCTTTCCAATTCCAGCGGTTGACCGCGCTCGAAATCGAGAATCGTCGAGGCTTTATACGCGCCCATGGTACGGGTGCGTTCGATCATTTTGCCCGCAAACGATGGTTCGAGCGTGCAGCCCAGGGCGTTTGCGGCGGCGATGACTTCCTGCATCAACTCACGCACGAGCGTTTCCCACGGGCCGCTGTCGAGGAGCAGGTTGGTGGTGAGGCAGGGCTGGCGCGCTGCTGGGAGAATTGGCGGTGCGGCCAGCAACGCGTCGTAACCCGCCGCGCTGGCGACACCGAGGCCGTTGAACGGAATGTTCCAGACGAGCTTCTCCCAGTGCGCGCGGGCGAGATTGTCCGAGACCTTGCAGACGACGCCGGCGTGTTTGAACATGCCGGCGATATTGTGTGTGCGGGGTCCGGGCCAGCGTTGGAATTCACCGAGCATGATCAGGCCGTGATCAAGATGCTGAATCACGCCGGGCGCGATGCGATTCAAACAGACAAAGCACAGGCCGCCGAGGATTTGTTCCGGCGGGAAAAGTTTTGCGAGCGCCTCCTCGTTGCCGAGGCCGTTCTGCAAGGTCAGCACGGCGGTCCGGGGTCCGAC
>CAYSDO010000001.1:0-56877 GCA_964429665.1 uncultured Bifidobacterium sp. | reverse complement strand
GCAATGTCAGACATCACCGCTCTGAAATCATTTCTTGCCGTGCGAATGCCAGCGACGATCGAACTGCTTCGGCAAATGGTCGAGATAAACAGCTTCACCACGAATCGCGAAGGTGTGAACCGGCTGGGTGCGATGACCGCCGGGTCGTTTGCGCCACTCGGTTTTATTTCGAAGACCGTGCGTTCGGTCAATCCGGCATACGGCGACCATCTCGTTCTTACGCGGCAGGGGCGATCGAACAAGAGCATCGCCTTGATTTCGCACTTGGACACGGTCTTCCCACCGGAGGAGGAAAAACGGAATGATTTTCACTGGTCTGTGGAAGGTGATCGCATCTTCGGCCCCGGCACGCACGACATCAAAGGCGGCACTGCGATGATGTGGCTCGTGTTGTCCGCCTTGCGCGAACATGCTAAGGAGGTTTTCGAGAGAATCACCTGGAAGCTGATCTGGAATTCATCAGAGGAACATCTCTCGGCCGATTTTGGGGATGTCTGCCGTGCTGAGTTTGATGCAGACACCCTTGCGGCGCTCCTGTTTGAAGCGGAAGGGAGGCTTGGCGTGGAACATTTGAAAGTGGTGGCAAGAAAAGGACGGGCAGCTTGGCGGGTGACGGTGATCGGGCGTGGGGCGCATGCCGGTGGCAGTCATCCGCATGGCGCGAATGCAATTGTCCAGGCAGGCCGCGTCGTCGACCGCATCGCAGCAATGACGGATTACTCGCGCGATCTGACTGTGAACGTGGCGACGATTTCCGGTGGCACGGTGTTAAACCGCGTGCCGCACGAAACCGTCATTGAGGGAGAATTCCGCGCGTTCACACCGGAAGTATATCAGCATGCGAAGTCAACGATGCTCGCGCTGGCCGGGCCCGGCGACGTCCGCGCGAAGACAGATCATTTCCCCTGCGAGATCAAGGTGGAGATTCTGACCGAGAGCCGGCCGTGGCCACGCAACGCCGGGACCGACCGGCTGTTTGAATTCTGGCGTGCGGCAGGAGAGGAGATTGGCTGCCGGATGAACATGCAGGAGCGAGGCGGGTTGAGTGATGGCAATCTCATCTGGGATGCCGTGCCTACGCTGGATGGTCTCGGGCCGTGGGGGGAGAACGATCATTGCTCGGAGCGCAGTGCGGACGGATCCAAATTGCCGGAGTTTGTGGAGGTAAGCTCCTTCGTCCCCCAGGCGACTGCAAATGTGCTGGCGATCGTAAGACTCGCGCAATCTCACGGAGTCTAGGGCCAAGGTGTTTCTTGAATCTGAGAACAAAAATGCCGGCGTGAAACATTGTGTCTCACGCCGGCGGAGAACATACAGGCGGCTTACTTCAACTCTGCCGCATGAAACTCCTGCCAATCATCCAGATTGTTCAGGTTGATTGCATCAGGGCAGACCGAGCTGGCTTCCGAGATGCCACTCGCCTTCAGGATGCCGCTGCACGTGCCTTCGTCATGAATGTAGCCTTGAATGGATACGTTGAGCTTGTGGATCGTAGCCTTGTCGAGCTTCACGCCGGGCTGCTTCTTGATCCATGCCTCGAATTGAGGATAGTTGGGCTTTGAATCCGCGATGAACTTTTTTACCGCGTCAGCATTCAGGTTCAGCGCGGAGCAGACCATCATGTCATAGCCCTTGCCGATGCCGGGGTAGCCGTCCGCCAGCTTGCCGCGGGCTTCGAGTGAGACTTTGAGCCAGAGACGTGGCAGATGCAAAACGCCGAGCGGGCCTGCAACGCCAGAACTAATCAGAGGTACAATTTTTGCCATAGAATTTATCAGTTTGTGGTTAATGTGACGCCAGGGAGCTTAGGCAAAAACGCGAATCGGTCAACCGCGATTTTCTTTTGACAGGAGTTTCAACTTCAATCGGGCAACGCAATCAAGCTACGCGAGTCCGCCGGAAGATGGAATTTTGGACGATTCGCTCCGCGCCTGTATAAACATTCATTGTATCTCCTCGAAGAAACCCTACAAGCGTCTGCCTGCTTTCAAGGGCAAACTCCACGGCAAGACTGGATGGGGCGGAGACAGCGCAAACGATTGGAAAGCGCGCCGCCAGGGATTTCTGTAAAATCTCAAACGACGCGCGCCCGCTGACCAGTAGGATATGAGAATCGAAGGGAAGCATCTTTTCGAGCAAGCCAAAGCCTACAACTTTATCCACGGCGTTGTGGCGTCCTATGTCTTCGCGCAGAACAATCAGTTTTCCGCGCGAGTCGAAGATTGCCGCAGCGTGCAGCCCGCCGGTCTGCGCAAAGGTCTGTTGTGCGGCGCGCATCCGCCCGGGCAGCCGTGCGAGTGTCGCGGCAGCCACGGAGAGATCAGAATTCACCTGCGGAAAATTTTGTTTCACCGCCTCGATGGACGCCTTGCCGCAAAGTCCGCAGCTCGATGTGGCAAAAACATGCCGCGTCAACCTTGCAAAATCCACCTCGACGCCGGAAGCCAGAAAAACATCAACCGTATTCTCCGGTGAAAGGCTTGCACGACAAGTTGCGATGTCTATGAGGTCTTTGGGTTGATGGATGATGCGCTCGGTGAGCAAAAAACCGGCGGCCAGTTCGCGGTCATGACCCGGCGTGCGCATGGTCACGGCCACACTACGACCGCGCACGCGGATTTCCAGCGGTTCTTCGGTGGCGACAACATCGGACTGCTTGTGTGGCCGGCTACCGATGCGCACCCGCACCACTTCCATCACGCGAGACGCAGCACTGCGAGTTGCCCGCTTCATCACTTGGCAGCCACGGGTTCGAGCTTCTCGATGCAAACCGCGGTGATCTTGTATTCGGGCGTCTTCGTGTACCGATCGCGATGCGACGTGGTGATCTGGTTAAGAAAGACTCGCGTCGAATGGAACGTGGTATAAACCTCACCTTCCTTCACCGCGTCGCTGATCTTCACCGGCAATTCCGCCACACCCTGTTCGCTGCGCAACCGGACGATCTCACCGTCGGCCAGCCTGAGGCGTGCAGCATCGGCGGACGAAAGTTGCAGATAGTCGGTGGAGTGGATGCTGTCGTTGGGCGTACGCGCGGTCTGCGTGGCGGCGTTGTATTGGTAAAGATTGCGACCGGTGGTGAGCAGGAACGGAAATTCCCTTGTCGTCAACTTCGGCGGCGCTACGTATTCGATGCGGCGCAACGCGGTGGTCTTCCCGTGTGTGAAATGATCCGTATGCAGCGTGGGCGTGCCGGGGTCATTTTCATCAACGCACGGCCATTGCAGGCCGCCGAGTTTGTCCATGCGCGCGTAACTGATGCCGGCGGCTTCCGGCCAGAGCGAGCGGACTTCGTCCCAGATTTCCTCAGCGCTCCTATAGGCAAAGTGTTCGCCTTTGCCCATGAGTTTGGCGATGTCACAAACAATTTCCCAATCGGAACGAGCCTCACCCTGCGGCGGCACGGCCTGTCGCACGCGTTGGATGCGGCGCTCGCCGTTCATGAATGTGCCGTCCTTCTCGAACGAGGAAGCGGCGGGTAAAAACACATCGCCGAATTCCCGCGCCGTCTCGTTGATGAAAATGTCCTGCACGATGACGAGGTCGAGTTTTTCCATCGCCCGCCGCGTGTAGTGCATGTTCGGGTTCGTCATCACGATGTCATAGCCGATGGACCAAAGCACCTTGAGTTTCCCCGCGTCGGCGGCGTCCATCATCTCCATCATGTTGATGCCGGGATTGGTCGGCAGCTTCACGCGCCAGGCCTGCTCAAACCGCTCGCGATGCTCGGTGAGTGGCACGTAGCCGGCAAGGAGCTTCGGCTCGGAACCCATATGCGGCGCGCCTTGGACATTGTTCTGGCCACGCAAAGGATTGATGCCGGTGCCGGGCTTGCCGATGTTTCCGGTGATGAGCGCCAGATTCACCAGCGCCATGATGCCCTCCGTGCCCTGGATGTGCTCGGTCATGCCGAGGCCATGGACGGACAGCGACGGCTTGTTCGTCGCGTAAATGCGCGCGGCCTCGCGGATTTTCGCCGCCGGCACGCCGCAAATTTTTTCCACCTTTTCCGGCGCGAACTGTTTCACGAATTCGCGATACTCGTCGAACTCCGTGAGGCGTGTTCGGATGAACTCTTCATCCACAAGACCCTCCTCGACAATTACTGCGCCCATCGCATTGAAAAGCACGACGTTCGTGCCGGCATGAAGCTGGAGATGCACCGTGGCGAATTCGTTCAACTCAATCTCGCGCGGGTCCACGATGATGAGCTTCGCGCCATGCCGCGCGGCCTGTTTAATGCGCGCGCCGGTGACGGGATGGCCTTCGGTGGGATTCACCCCGGCGACCAGAATCGTGCGCGCGAGGGTGATGTCGTCGAGCGAATTGGTTGCAGCGCCGGTGCCGAGCGTCATCTTCATCGCCGCGGCGGTGGGCGAGTGGCAGACGCGCGCGCAGCAATCAATGTTGTTGCTGCCTACCACGACGCGCGCGAACTTTTGCGCGGCGTAATTTTCCTCGTTCGTCCCGCGCGCCGAGCTAAGGATGCCGATGCTGTCCGGGCCATGCTTGGCCATGGACTCGCGCAACTTGTCGGCGATGAATTGATTCACTTCGCTCCAACTCACCTTCTGCCACTGACCATTGCGGCGAATCATCGGCGAAGTGGGCCGTTCTTTGTGCGTGATGTAATCGAAAGCATAGCGGCCTTTCACGCAGGTGTGGCCGTGATTGCTCGGGCCATCCATGGACGGGCGGATGGTGGTGATTTGGCCGTTGCGCGTGCCGACATTTACTTCGCAACCCGTGCCGCAGTAGGAGCAAATCGTCTTGGTCCAATCCGTCGGCACGCCGCGTTTGAGCAAGGTGAGGTCTTCGAGCGCGCCCGAAGGACACGTGTCCACGCACGCGCCACAACTCACGCAGCCGCCGTCCTGCAAAGTCACGCCGCGCACCGGCCCGATGCGCGTCTGGTCGCCGCGATTCCACGCCTTCCACACGAACTGGCCCTGCACCTCCTCGCAAATGCGCACGCAACGGTAGCACGTCACGCACTGCGACATGTCCACGTTGATGTAAGGGTGCGTGGTGTCCTTCATGTAGGGCACCGCGGGCGGGGGAGCTTTGCGCGAGCCGCCGGCCTTCACGTTGTATTCGCGGAGGTAACGATGAAATTGTTTGTCGGGAAACTCCGTGACCGCTTCCGCTGGATAATCCTTCGCAATCAAACCGAGCAACGTCTTGCGCACGCCTTGCACCGTGTCGGAGTGCGTGAAAATTTCCATGCCGTCGCGGAGCTGCGTGTTGCACGCCGTGACGAGGCTGTTGACGCCCTTGACCTCGACCGCGCAAAGGCGGCACGAGCCGTAAGGTTGGAGGCGGTCGTCGTGACAAAGCGTCGGCACCTCGACGGCAATCTGCCGCAACGCCTGATTGATGGTGAGACCTTCAGGAAACTGACGCGCCTGGCCGTTGATGGTTACTTGAAGCATGGCTCAATCTCGGTGGGATAATATTTGAGGATGGACTCGGCAAAGCGCGCGAGACCGGTGCCGTGACCGCAAAGGCTGGCGAGCTTGAGCGCGACAACGAGGTCGCGGCTCTCCTGCAAATCGGTTTTCGTGGCGTCGCCCGCGCAGGCGTTGGCAAAAATTTCCTCCACGCGCCCACTGCCATTGCGGCAGGGCGTGCATTTGCCGCACGACTCGTACGCGCCAAACGAAAAAACATGCTCCATCAATTCCGGGATGGACGTGTGTTCATCAAACGCCACCACGCCGCCGTGCCCGACGCCCGCGCCAATCGCCGCGAGTTCCTCGAAACCGAGTTGCGTATCAATCAGATGCGGCGGAATTATGCCGATTATTGGCCCGCCGATTAGCACGCCCTTGAGTTTGCCGCCACCGCGCAAGCCGCCGCCGATTTCCTCAACGATGTGCCGCACCGTGACGCCGAACTCGACTTCGTAAAGGCCGGGCCGGTTGAACAGCGAATTGAGCGAAAGCGCCTTCGTGCCCCGGCTCTTCGAGAAACCAATCGCCGCGTAAGTCTCACCGCCGTGCGTGACAATCCACGGTACGTTGACGAGCGTCTCGACGTTGTTGAGCAACGTCGGCTTGTCGAACAGCCCGCGCTCGGTCGGATACGGCGGACGCGCCATGACTTCAGGGCGTTTGCCTTCGATGGAACGGAGCAGTGAAGTTTCCTCGCCGCAAACGTAGCTGCCGTGGCCGGTATAGACTTCGAGTTCAAAGCTGAAATTTTTTCCACCGACCCGCGGGCCGAGCCAGCCCGCTTTTCGCGCTTCATCAATGGCGGCGCGCAATACGGAGTTGGCGAGCGGATATTCCAGACGAACGTAGATGTAACCCTTCGACGCGCCGACCGCGTAACCCGCGAGAATCATTCCCTCGATGAGCGCGTGCGGGTCGTCCTCCATCAGGTAGCGGTCAATGTAAGCACCCGCATCGCCTTCGTCGGCGTTGGCGACGACATATTTTTCTCCCGCCGGTTGCGATGCCACCGCACGCCATTTGCGGCCCGCCGGAAAACCCGCTCCTCCCCGTCCGCGCAAACCTGATGCTTCGACCGCGGTGAGAACTTTTTCCGGCGGACTCTCCAACGCCTTCGCCAATGCAGCATAGCCTCCAAGTTTTTGATACGTTGCCAGCGACCGCGCGCCGCCCGTCGCAATGCGCCCCAGCACGATGCCGTGCTCGGAAGAAACTTTCACCGGCGGACGCGGATTGGTTTGTCCCTTTGCCGGTGCCGCGAAACATTCACCGAGACAATAGACGCGCGGATTCTGCGCGTTCGCCTCGGCCCACAGCGCGGGATTCAGATGACGAGCCGCAAAACACGCCGTGCCCTGGCAGGCTTTCCCGACATGCTCGCCGCGCGGCAGGTGATAGAACGACTCGACGTCAGGCGCGAGTGTGGACGGTGAAATGGCGGTCATGGCATGAGAGGCAATACGGCTCTTGATGTACAGGGAATCACAGGAGCAGTTTCCATGATTTCAACGCGCGACGCCAGCTTTTCTCGATCTGCTGGCGCAACACTTTTGCATCCTCCCAACTGCTCGGGAACGAATGCAACCTGTAGCCGATCTTGAGCGGGCCCAGTTCAGGCACGGCGATGAACTCACGCCCGGGCGTCGCAGCGGCGAGCCAGGTTTCCATCACCTTTTCCATGAACGGAATGTAGTCCAGGAATTCCGGCGTGAGGCGATCGTGCCCGTTGGTGACAGGAATCTGACAGTGATGGCCGTTGAACGGGCGAAGATGAAACTGCTGGGCATGTTGAACTAAATCCGGTCGTACGCCGAGTCGCGGCCAGAACGGCGCGAGCAGATGTTTCACCACTGCGATGTGCGAGTAATCCCACGTCATAGGCAGGAGTTCGCCAGTCGCTTTTTCGTAGCCGTCAGCTAGCGAATATGTTTTCTCCGGCGTTTCTGTGCAGGTGTCGCGATGAACCTCGACCGCGACTTCGAGGCCGAGCTTTTTGCCCTCCGCGATCAGTATTCGCGCGAGGCGAATTGCCACTGGCGTTGGCGTGTCGTGGTCGCCAAGCTGGACATTTACATGCAGCGCGCCGGCTTCCTTTTGCGAACGCAGCAATGAACCAAACTCGCGCGGATTGCTCGAAGCAAAATAACCCACCCGCATCAGGCCGAGTTGATCAGCGAGTTTCGCATGCTTTGGTGTGAGTTGCGTGGTGAAGCCGTCGAAGCCTGCGTCTTTTACTGCGTGGAGTTTTCGTTCAAGCGTCCACTCGCGTGCCTTTGTCGGATGCCAGACAAGCGTCCATAAATTCACGATGTGACGCAGGATGGGTCGCGTCACTGCGGGCTTTGCCTTCATGCAAAGGGGGCTTGCCGTTCAGCAGGCTTTGGGCTGATGTCTGCCCTTGAAAGTGAGTTCGGCGATGCCTGACTTGTCGAGTTCGCCCAAGCCTTCTTTCACCATGAGGTCGTACTGTTTCTTTGTGACGGTTGCAAGCGGGAGGTTCAAGCCCTGTTCCTTGCCCAGCTTGAGGGCGATGCCGGAATCCTTCGCCGCGTGCGCTGCGGAGAAGAAGCAGGAGTGGTCGCGATTGACCATGTCTTCGCCGTCGGTGACCAACACACGGGAGTTCGCCCCCGTTTGCGAGAACACTTCCATCAATGTCTTCAGGTCGAGGCCAAGCGCGGTGCCGAGGCCGAGGCCTTCGGCGAGACCGGCGGTGTTGATGTTCATGACCATGTTGACGAGCGCCTTGACCTGCGCGGCCTTGCCGGCGGTGCCGATGTAACGGAGCAATTTGCCTTCGTCGCTCAACTTGGTGAGCATCGGTTTGACCTGTTCAAAAATTTCCTGTTTGCCGCCAATCATCAGATAGAGCGTGCCTTGTCGCGCCTGATTGATGCTGGAAGCCATGCAGGCTTCGAGCGAATGCGAGCCCTTGGCGTTGCACTTTTCCTCCACCCAAACGTGCATTGCGGGAGAAATCGTGGCGCAATTGATGAAGACCTTGCCCTTGGATCGCGCGAGCAACCCGCCGCCGAAGATGGCCTTCATGGCTTTGTCGTCTGTGACGACGGTGATGATGACGTCGGACAACGCAGTCACGACTTTCAACTGGTCGGCGGCCACGCAGCCGCCACCGAGTTCAGTCGCCAGCGCCTGCGCGCCGGCGGTGTTCACGTCATAAACGGCGGCGATGGGGTAGCCGCATTCCTTCAGCCTGCGCGCCATGTTTGCACCCATGCGCCCGACTCCGACGAATCCAATTCTTTCTGACATAGTTTTTTTCTGTTGAGGATTGGTTTATTTCAAACGGCCAACATCTCACGAACACCACGCTTCGACGGGGTGCTCCGCGGTCATCTGTTTCCAAACCGCTTTGCCACCAAGCCTCAGCCTGATGGTAATGAGATGCGATGGAATGAAGATTGAACCGGAATCCGGCGCGGCTCAACTCCTTTTATACTAGTGTTGCGAACTACCAGAAAGACGTGGCGGTGGAAAAAATCCCGGATGCGTCACCCAAACCGGATCTTCACCCAACCCACAACTTTCTCAACCATGACCGGCGTGAATTCTCCCCCGAAGACGTGGTTCGATCCTTGAATCTCGATGAGTTGCTTCGGCTCGTTGGCTTTGGCGAAAATATCGTAGGAATCCTGGATCGGAACGACATCGTCCGCCGTGCCGTGAACCAACAGCCACGGAACGGTGATCTGCTTCGCGCAATCCACCACCGTGTCCAGCTTTGCCATGTCGTCCATGTAAACTTTCGAGAGCGGACAACCCGGCTCGTCCCACATGAATCCTGCATCCGGCGTGAGCATTCCAAATTCGCGCTGGGCGAAAGCCTTTGTGTGAACCATTCCGGCCAGCGAAACCAGAAACTTGATTCGTTTTTTGCGGCTCGCATGAAGCACGCCCACCGCCCCGCCCATGCTGTGACCGATGTAGCAAACTGTGTGGCCGTCCAGCGCGTTCAACACAGCGTCCAGGTCTTCGACCTCCTTGGAGATGGTTGAATCAACGAAGCGCCCGCCCGAAGCTCCATTGCCTGAAAATGAAAACCGGCAGGAGGCAATGCCCGCCCGCGCCAATCCATCTGCCAGCGCCACAACAAACGGACGATCCTTGTTGCCGGTGACGCCATGGCCGATGACGACGATATTTTTGGGAGCAGTTGAACCGGCGTGAAAGGTGTAGTCGAGCCGTTCGCCCTGCTTATTTTTGATTTCGCCAAACATGAGTTTTAATCCTTGTAGCTGCCGGCACAGAGTGGGGCAACTTAAAACGCGCGCAGACCCAATATCTTGGCGAGGGCTTGGAGGACGCCCTGCCTTGCGCCCGTGATTTACTTCGCTCCCGCATTCGGATAGAACGTGAATGTGTTACGCGACTCCCTGCTTTGGAAACAACTCGCATCGCCAAGACGGCTCACGCTCATTGCCGGGCCGTGCGTGATTGAAAACGAGCGTCTCTGTCTTTGGATTGCTCGCGTGCTAAAAAAAACGTGCGACGACCTGGGCATCCACTACATTTTCAAAGCCAGCTTTGACAAAGCGAACCGCACCTCGGGTAAATCCTTTCGCGGGCCGGGCATCGAAGCTGGATTGAAAACCCTCGCAAAAGTTCGAGCAACACTCGGCGTACCGTTGCTCACGGATGTTCACACGGAAGCGCAGAGCGTCGCGGCGGGTGAGGTCGTGGACATTCTACAAATCCCGGCGTTCCTCTGCCGCCAGACGGATTTGATCGAGGCCGCCGTTGCTACCGGACGCATCGTCAACATCAAGAAAGGTCAGTTCCTTTCGCCTGCCGAGATGGCGCAGGTTGTCGCCAAGGCCCGGAGCGCGGGCGGCCAACATCTGCTGCTTACGGAACGCGGCACGACTTTCGGCTATAACAATCTGGTTGCCGACATGCGTGCGATTCCGATCCTGAAAAAAACCGGCTGTCCGGTGATTTTTGACGCGACTCATTCCGTCCAACTGCCCGGTGGGGGCGGCGACAGGTCGGCAGGCCAGCGCGAGTTCGCGCCAGTGCTCGCCCGCGCGGCACTGGCTGCGGGCGCAAACGGCGTGTTCATTGAGACGCATCCGCGACCGGACAGTGCATTGAGTGACGGACCGAACATGGTTCCATTGAAGGAAATGCCCGGGGTGTTGTGCGGGCTGTTGAAGGTGTTCAACGCGGTGAGGTAAAAACACCAAGCATCAAGCGCCAACATCCAATGAATAACCAAGCTCCAAATTTCAACCCCCCGGGCAATGACCAAAGCCTGGTGTTTGGTATTTCTCGGATGCGACAGGAAATGGCGGTCAAGGAGCGCGGACGGTCCCTCGTCCGCAGCGCGTGGATATGAAGAGAATTCTTGGAAGATCCGGAGTCTGTCTGCCTGGCGAAGCGCTGCGAGCGAGGGACCGCTCGCGCTCCGGGCTTTCAGTTGACTACCACTCCCGCTCACACACTTTTTTCGCTCGTACTTGGTGCTTGGTGCTTGGATGTTTTCTTCTCGTTTTGCCACCGGCCACGGCCCAGGAAATCAAAGGAGGGCGGGGAGAAAACTACACCATCCTTAAATACTACCCCCTGCCCGATAATACGAAGGTGCAGTATGAACTTTCCGGAAAGAAGGCCGAGTCGTTGACAAACGGACCTCCCGGTCGCATTGCACTTACGCAACTTCGCATCGCGCAGTTTAATAACAAAGGAGGGCGCGAATTGCTCATCGAAGCCCCCACCTGCATCTATGACGAGAATGCCAGGGAGGCGTCGTCCTCCGGCAAGCTCCAGATCGAATCCGGTACCAATCAACTCAGCCTCGGCGGCGAGGGGTTTCTTTATCGCAACCTCGCCGGCACACTCATTATATCGAACGCTGTCCAAGCCATCGTGCGCCTTAACACCAATGCCGCCCCCGCGACAACCAATGCCGCGCCGTGGCGCATAACTTCGCGCTGGTTCGAGTTGGATGTCACCAATCGTCATGGTGTTTTCCACGACAATGTGAAGGGTGAGGATGCGGTCATGAAGTTCGACTGCGACACTCTTGGCGTCCTGGCCGGTACGAACTCGCGTTCGATGAACACAATCGAAGCATTGGGTAACGTCCATTTTTTTGTGAAGACCAACAATTTCAAGCTTGCCGCCGACAGGTGCGTTTATACGAAACAAGATGACCGTGCCGAGCTTTCTGACAACGTCGCGTGGTCACGGGACCGCACGACCGGGCGTGCTGATCGCGTGACGGTGTATGAGATTACGCGGAAAAACTCGAGGAACATCGAGGCACAAGGCCACGTCAGAATGAAATTGCCGCCCGATGAACTGAAGGCGGCAGGAGGATTTCTTTCTGGAACAAACAAACCCACAGCCACCAGAACAAAACCGGCAAACGCCGAACTCATAGATGTAGCGGCCGACAGGGCGACATTCATTTCAAACAACATTGTGCTGGTTGGATCGGTACAGTTGAGCCATAAGACCAATACGCTGTCGTGTGACCTGATCGAAGCGCCCCGCTCACCGGCGGGAGCTCCCGGGAAAACGGCCGTGGCCACCGGGCATGTGATGTTATGGCGAAATGAGGGAAGGGTGATGGCAGAACGCGCGGCATATTTCTCCAGCGACGGTCAGATTGTTTTCACCGGCGAACCGCGCTGGCAGGCACCGAATCTCGAAGGCTCGGCGGAACAACTCATCGCCAACACTTTTACGAATTCGCTGTTTGCGCAGAACAACGTCGTCGTGCGTTACACGCTTGAGTCCGGCAGCAAGTCGTTGTTTGATTTTTTCCCGAACCAGTCCGCGCCGGTCACCACAACCAATGCTCCCGTAACTATTGAAATCAAATCGCGGACTTTCAGCGCCAAGGCGAGCGATCGCGAGGGGATTTTCTCAGGCGGCGTGAAGGCGCAGCAAATTCCTGCGGATGGTGCCCAGCCACGGCTTGCAAGCGATTCTCTTACGTTGAAACTCACGCCCGGCGGTGCCAAGTCCAGGGCGGAATCGTATCGCGCACACGGCAATGTGGTGGTTGAACAGGGGACACCTGGTGTGACAAACGGGGCCGCGACTTACCGCCGTATGGATGCCGAAAACGTCACCGCGCGAATGCTCACCAACGGCAGCGGTGCGCTCGACAATCTGGTCGCGGATGGCGGGGTCGCCATCGCATTCCAGGACACGTTCGCCCACGCCGGGCGTGCCACCTACACCACCACCAACCAGGTGTTCGTGCTCACCGACAACCCCACCATGACCAATTCGCAGTTCGAGGTTTATGATGCGCAGAAGCTGGTGTTGGACAAAGCGCACGAAAGTTTTCGCGCGGAAGGCCCCGCGAGAACAAAAATCAAAACCGAAGGTCTGAAACTCGAAGGATTGCAGCCGGACTTGCAATTGCCGACACTTCCAAAGAAATGAACGATCCGCAAGACAAGCCGTCCCTCAAAAAAGCCCCGCCCTTCGCGCCCACCGCGACCGCCACGGCCAAGGGTCTTCTTGCCACGGACGGACTTGTGAAGGAATATCGCGGTCGCCGCGTGGTGAACAATGTTTCCATCACCGTCAACGCCGGCGAGATCGTTGGCTTGCTTGGCCCAAACGGCGCGGGCAAGACCACCACGTTCAATATGGTTGTCGGCGTTGTGCGACCCGATCAGGGGCAGGTGAATTTTCAATGCAAGGCCATCACGAAGCTCGCCATGCACAACCGCGCGCGGCTTGGCATCGGTTACCTAACGCAGGAGCCGTCCGTATTTCGCAAGCTGACCGTGGAGGAAAACATCCTGGCCATTCTTGAAACCTGCAAAGCCACCCGCACGGAGCGCACCGTGCGTCTCAAGTATCTGCTGGAGGAGCTGGACCTCACGCCGCTTGCCAAGAGCAAGGCCTACACGTTGAGCGGCGGTGAAAAGCGCCGGCTTGAAATCACCCGCGCTCTCGTCACCAGCCCTAAACTGTTGTTGCTTGATGAACCGTTCAGCGGCATTGATCCCATTGCAGTCTATGAAGTGCAAAAGATCGTGCGCCGGTTGAAGGATCGTGGGATGGCCATTCTCATCACCGACCACAACGTCCGCGAAACTCTCAAGCTCGTGGATCGCGCCTATCTCATCCACAAGGGCGAAGTCGTGTACGACGGCGTGGCCGAACAACTCGTGAACGATCCCAAGGCGCGGGAGATATATCTCGGCCCGGATTTTAATTTGTGAAACGGTGAGGGGAGAGATTAAGAGTAAGAGCATGATTAAGATTAAAAAATCGTTGTCGTGGCGTTCCCCCTCTTGCTCTTGCTCCTTTTCTTGATCTTAATCTGCCTGTGATTGACCCATGAAAATCAACAAAGTCACTGTCGAACGCTTCTTCAAGGACCACCAGGCCGAGTTGAAGCTGAAACTCATCGCCGGAAGCGGCGGGATGGACCGTGTCATTTTTGAGCCCTCAGTGAACCGGCCCGGGCTGATCCTTGCCGGTTTCAAGAATTACTTCGCCCACAAACGCGTTCAGACACTCGGCAATGCGGACGTTTACTATCTCCGTTCGCTTTCCGAGGAGAAACGCAGGCACGCCTACGAGGCCATGCTCAATTTCCCGATTCCCTGCATTGTGTTCAGCCGGGGACTGAGGCCGGACGACCTGCTCGTGAAGATGGCCGAAAAGAAAAACGTGCCGCTATTCCAGACTACGCTCGTCACGATGAAGTTCATCAACCTTGCGGCTCGCGCGCTTGAAGCGATGTTCGCCCCGCGCGGCTCCGAGATGGGCAGCATGGTGGACATCCTGGGAATAGGAGTCATCATCAAGGGCGAAAGCGGCATCGGCAAAAGCGAGAGTGTTCTTGCGCTCATCGAACGCGGTTACAGCCTCGTGGCGGATGACATCACGCAGGTGAGTTTGGAGGACGGCAGCAAGGTCATCGGCACCAGCAATCCCATCACACGCGACCACATGGAGGTTCGCGGCATTGGCATCATCAACGTCGGCTCCATGTTCGGCATCAAGAGCATTCGTTCCGTGAAGAAGGTGGACCTCGTTGTTTCGCTCAAGGCGTGGAACGATCTGCCGGACGTGGAACGCGTGGGAATGGAACAGGCCTATCACAACATTCTCGGCGTGGAAATTCCGCACATCATCATCCCGGTCAAACCTGGACGCGACATCGCGCGGCTCATCGAGGTTGCCGCGTTCCACACCAAGCTGAAGATCGCCGGCTACAATCCCGCCAAGGAACTCAACGACCGCCTCGTGGAGCAGATGGCTGCTGCTGCGAAGAAGGAGTGACCAAAACACAGCGTTCGACGCGGAAAAGAAAAAGGCACTTTGAGGAAACGAAACGGTTTAGAGTTGGGTGTGTTTGCAGCCCGTCTCCATGTTGATTAGGCGGCATCGGTATCACCTCGATAATAAGTTACAGTCAAAGTCGCACCAATCTTCGCAACGCGCTCCAGCGTGTCTGGACGGATTGAAAACCGGGAGAAACGCTCCGACGGCCTCAACTCGTAACCCACATCAAACGTCTTCTGTGCCCTTTGCCAGATGCGACGCGACGCCGGCGACAAACTCTCGACCACAGAACAAAGTGCATGAACCAACGCATCCGGAATTCTGGACATACGCGAACTAAAACGTGCACTCTCAACCGCCAACACATAACGCCTCGGCTTGGGTGGCGCTGATTTCAGCACAAATACACGCTCGCCCATCTCGGCGGCAAGCGAATCAAGTTTAGATGTGGAAACAATCTCCAAGTCCACGTTGAGGAAACAGGGCTTCATGCGTGACGCTGCCTAACAGTTAGTTAGCTGCAAACGTTGCAGCCTATATGGGTTCATGTGAAGAGACTAACCAGGACGTACTTTTTGTCGAGCATAGGTACGCGACAAAAAATGAAACCTGACACAGCCCTTAAATGTCCCGGAGGGACAGAATATGAATAGCCGTGGGCGTCAGCCCATGATGACGCAGAACACATACATTCGACCCCGCAGCGGTCGCACATTCCAACGCCGACCCTCCGTGGGTTTTACCCACGGCTATTCATGTTTGACCGCTTTGAGGCTGCTTCACCGAGCGCCCAACCTGTGAACGCAACCCGCTTTCGCCTTGCAAGCCTTCGTTCCGTTTTTCATCCTCCGACATGGCAGCGCAATCGCGAAATCTTGATTCCCAATTTTACCAGCCGGCGGAGGATTTCTTCCCGTCGCACAAAAGTGTCGGCCTCACGTTTGACGATGTCACGCTCGCCACGCTTTACTCCGAAGTCCTCCCGCGCGATACCCAGCTCGAAACCGAACTCGCAGATGGTTTGCTCCTGAACATCCCCGTGGTGTCCTCAGACATGGATACCGTGACGGAATCGCGCATGGCCACGGCCATGGCTCTCAACGGCGGGCTTGGACTCATCCACTACAACATGCCGGAGCGTCAGCAGCTCTCCGAGGTCAGCCGCGTGAAGTACCACGTCCCAGGAATGTTGTCCGATCCGATCAAGGTTTCGGCTGACCAGTTCGTCGGGGACGTTGTGAAGCTGGTCGAGGAGCGAAAGTTTGGTTTCAGCACGTTTCCCGTCGTGGACGAGAAGGGAAGGCTAGTCGGCCTGCTCTCCGGTCACGTGGTCAAGCCGCGTTATGCAAAACGGAAAATCGCCGAAGCCATGACGCCGCGCGCGCAGGTCCACACAATCAACAAGAAGGAACTCGGCAAGGATCCCATCGCCCGCGCCGACAAATTTTTCACCGAGCGCCCCGGCATCCACAAGCTCATCGTCGTGGATGATGGAGATCAACTGCACGGTTTGTTCACGATGAACGACGTCGAACGCATCCAACAGGAGCGCAAGGCGCAGTTCAAGCCGGCGCGCGATTCGCACTTCCGTCTTGTCTGTGGTGCGGCGGTGAGCGCCACCCGGAATGCTTTCGGTGAGCTGGATCGCGAGCGCATTCTGACGCATGTCGGGGGTTTGGTGGAGCGCGGAGTGGATTGCGTCGCAGTTTCCACGGCGCACGGTCACAGCAAGGGCGTGGGTGAAACGGTGAAGATGTTACGCGACGCGTTTCCGAAACTGCCGATCATAGCCGGTAACGTGACCAGCGCGGCGGGCGTGGAATATCTGGCGGACTGTGGCGCGAACTCGATCAAGATTGGTCAGGGACCGGGCTCCATCTGCACCACGCGCATCGTCGCTGGAGTGGGTATTCCGCAGCTCACAGCGCTGTTCATTTGCTCGCGCATGGCGGCGAAGAAGGGCGTGACGATTCTGGCGGATGGCGGCATCACCAAGTCCGGCGACATCGTGAAAGCATTGACGCTGTCGAACGCCGTGATCTGCGGGGGGATTTTTGCCGGTTGTGTTGAAGCGCCGGGCGATGTGATGGAGATCGGGGGAAAACTCTACAAGCAATACCGTGGCATGGGTAGTCTGGCGGCGATGAAAGCCGGCAGTGCGGCGCGTTATGGTCACGACAGGAATCCCACGCAGAAAGTTGCTGCAGAAGGCATCGAAGCGTTGAAGGAAGTGGTGGGCTCGGTGGATCGTGTGCTCGGGCAGCTCATCGGCGGCATTCAATCCGGCATGGGTTATCTCGGCGCGGCGAATCTTCAGCAATTACGTGAGAAGGCGCGATTCATCCGCGTCAGCGCCGCTGGCATGAAGGAAGCCACGCCGCATGACGTGGTGGAGATGAAGACGGGTCAATAGGCGGTGCTTGATTGTTACTTGGTAAACGGATTCTTTGCCGCCTCCACTGCTTCGACAACTGGTGGAACAAACCACGGACTGATGAGCAGATAGATCCAGCCAAGCACGAGATGGCCTGCGAACGCAAAGGTCATCGGCAACAAATCGAGCGCGCGTCGTTCGTAAAGCAGGATGGCGGCAAACATCACGAATGCTCCGGGCATCATCGCTGCGCCTGCGAGCTTCCAGCTTCCGCCAATTGTCAGGCGCCGGTTGGCAAAATATCCAAGCAGCCACACGGGAAACATGTAAAGCGTTGCCAGAATCTGCCAGGTCAGCATCAACCCTACAACAACTGCGGCGGCGGCCAGACCCAGCGCGGGTTTCTCCCACGCGCCCCATTTTGGCAAAACCTCCGTACGATTGAACGCAATCCACCAGCCTTTCGGATAGGAAAACTCAGCACAACCGAACAGTGAACAGACATTGAACCCGTCGTGTCCAAACTCGACTTGAAAATCTGCGGGCGACCGTGCGCCGCCGTCATGGCTCAGGTCCACGGCCACCGCCAGAAACTTTCCTTCCGCCAGCGGCATCGGGTCTTGTGCATTCCAATCAAGCGTTGCGTTGCGGATGACGCCGGTATCCGGGAGTTTTTCAACCGCCGCACTCACTGTAGGAAACACGCCAAGGTGCAGCCACCACACGACGGATGCCGCCACAATGCACGCCATGACGAATTGCACGAACCAGAGCCGTCGGACGTTGGCGCGTGCGAATGCGGCCACGCCCCTTGGCGTGACGGGCTCCCATGCTGACCAAAACACCCGGATCATCCGCCGACATGGAATGGTGCAACGGGAAGAAATTCAAGGAACCGTTTCGCCCCGGAGCGCGGCCTTTGCGACCGCGCGGCCCTTTTCAGGACGAGGGGCTCGCGGACCCTACGGTCGGCGTTTGCGGAGGTGCGAACAACTTTTCAAAAAAAGCTTTTGCAATTATTGAACGCACCGCCGCATAATGCGTCGAAGTTGTGCCAGACCCGCAGCAGCTTGGACGACCACGGTTCCTCACGTCCGGGTTGATTTCACATGAACATGCAAGAACTGTACTTTTTTGCCGTCGGGGGAACCGCGTCGCAGGAGGCGGAAATCCTTTACGTTTTACGCAACGCCAGGCCGGAAGCCCAGGTGATCATCGTCATTTTGCTTCTGATCTCGATCGTCGCGTGGTCGGTGATGGTTTATAAAGCCATCCAGATGCGGCGCGCCAAAAAGCTCAACCAATTCTTCACCGCCGAATTCAAAACGCAGAAAGCCGTGCTCGACATGTTTGATCGCCGCATCCAGGCAGACGGATGTCCGCACTTTGCGGTTTATCAGGTGGGCAGCCTGGAACTGGACGCCCGATTGAAAATGCCGGACGGCGGACGCAAGAAACATGTGACGCTCAAAGGCGTCGAGCACATCAAACGGGGCATCGAAAATACCGTGGCGCAGGAATCCTTGAAACTTGAGTCCGGTCTGATTCTGCTCGCCATCGCGGTGAGCGGCGGGCCTTTTCTTGGGTTGCTTGGTACGGTGTGGGGCGTAATGAGTACATTTGCAGGCATTGCGAATTCGCCATCCGGCACCGCATCATTGCAAGTCATGGCGCCTGGTGTCTCGGCGGCGCTGATCACGACTGTTGCCGGCCTGCTCGTGGCGATACCGTCCATGTTTGGTTACAACTGGCTTGTTCATAACCTGCGCGTCCTGACGGTCGAACTGGACAATTTTGCGCAGGAACTCGTTTCCAAGATGGAGACGGAATATCTGAAAGATGAATAATGTTGCGTGCGAGGTTCGGAGTGTCAGGTGTCAGGTTCGAGAACTTGAACACCTGACACTTCGCGCCTGACACCCCAAGCTATGCGCCGATTCTCACAACGAAGTCATCTGGTGACGTTGAGCGAGATCAACATCACGCCGCTGCTGGACCTGGCGTTCGTGTTGTTGATCATCTTCGTCATTACGACGCCGCTGCTTGAGAAGGGTCTGGATTTGAAACTACCGACAGGAAGAGGTTCCTCTGAGAAACCCTTCAACAAGGCTGACATTCGTACCGTGGACATCAGCCCGCGCGGCGAATACGCAATGAACAAACGCACTTTGAAACTCAACGAACTCGTCGGGCAGCTTGTTCAGGATTTTCGCTCGAATCCAAATCTGATCATCTACATCCGCGCGGATCAAGACAGCAAGATGAGGGATTTTGTGGCGCTGGCTGATGCCTGCACGCAAAAGGGAATTTCCAAATACTCCATTCGTACCTCACCACCGGGCAACCGATGAGCAATCGCCTCCAGAAAAAATGTTTCATCGCCGCGACAAGCGTTCACTTGTTGCTGATGCTGATTCTGGTCGTTGGGCCGGCCTTCTTCTCGCCAGACTCGAAGCGCGAAAAGACCCAGGAGATTGATTTTGTCCCGGCCATTCTTATTGACGAAGCGTTGCAAGGTGGCGGCAGCCCCAAAGGAGGCCAAGCCGCGCCGCCGCTACAGAGGAATGAACCACCGCCGACTCCCAAATTGCCCGACCCGCCGATTAAGGATCCGGAACCGAAACAGATTGAGAAAGAAGTTGAACCTGTAAAGTCAGCGGTCAAACCGCCGCCAAAGCAAAAGCAGGAAGAAGCAGACGAAGCGGTTGAACCAACGCCTCCAAAACCGAAGCATACGGTGAAGGTTGATCTCACCGAGGTCAAAATCAACTCCACGACGAAGCCAAAACCCCAGAACGCAAACAGAACCGCCAATTCCGATTCCAACGCAGACAAGGAGCTGGCAAAAGCCGTAGAAGCACTCAAGGGCGCTGCGAAAGGCATCCGCAGCAGCATGTCAGGAAGCACTTCCATTGAGATGCGCGGACCGGGTGGCGGCGGGCCAACTTATGCGAGCTACAACGCTGAGATTCAGCGAATCTACAAGCAGCGTTACGACCTCGCACTATCCTCTGCCGGGAATATTGCCGAGGACCAGACCTCTGTTGAGGCCAGCATTACCATTGCCAGGAATGGTTCTGTCATTTCAGCAAAGATTACGAAACCATCCAGGAACGCCGCATTGAACAAGCTTGTTCAGGGTGTGCTGGACTCGGTGACAACGCTCCGGCCTTTCCCTGAAGGCGCAAAGGATTCCCAACGCACACTCGACATTATTTTTGACCTGACACCAAAACAAGGACTCGGATGATCTCACGAATTATTTTCCAATTTCGATTCTCGCTCTGCCTCTGTGCTTCAATCTTGATAGTCTCAAAAGGCGCTGCCGAAACAATTTACGTTCCTGGTGTGGGAGGAAAACTCTTTGAACCCCCCATTCCCGTCTCCATCTCCGGCTTCACCGGCGAGGCGGAGGAAGTGATCAAGTTCGATCTCTACGTGCAGGGTTTCACCTTCACCACGCCCGAGGCGGCGCAATTTATTCTGACCGGCAACAACAATGGCAGCCTGACCGCCCGCGCGCAGGATCGCATCACCAAGGAATACAAGATCAACAAGACCTATACCGACGCCAACATCCGACGGCTGGCGCACGTGTTTGTGGATGACTTTCTTCAGGCTCTTGGCCGCAAGGGTATCGGCCGTTCCCGGATTGCTTTCAAGACCGGCTCCGGCCTGCAGAGTGAAATTGCCGTGGCGGATTTTGATGGTGCGAACCGGCAGGTCATTACTCACGACAACTCCATCGTGGCAGCTCCAGCATGGGTTCCGGGCAGGCTCGCATTGGTTTACATGTCGCAGAAGAGCGGACCGTCGCAGATTCTCAATCACGACCTCGGCAGTGGCAGCCGTTCCGTGGTCGCGCGCAAACCGGGATCGAACATCAGCCCTGTCGTCTCGCCGGACGGGTCAAAGGTGGCGTTGATCATGGACTTCAATGGCAATCCCGATCTGTGCGTTGCCAACATGGACGGCAGCGGGGTGCGGCAGTTGACGAAAGCGCCGATGCTCGCGTCGTCGCCGTGCTGGTCACCGAAGGGAGATACAATTTGTTTCGCAGGCAAGAAGGACAATCGCCGGTTGCTCTGGAAAATATCCGCTGCGGGAGGTTCGCCCCAGCAGATTTCAGTCGGCGGCGTGCCCAATCCCACCGAGCCGGACTGGTCGCCGGATGGAGAGTGGATCGTGTTCACATCACAGACAAGGTCGTTTGACATCTGCGTTGTGCCGGCCAAAGGGGGAGCGGCCACGCCGTTGGTTGCAGGAGAGGATCCATCATGGGGGCCAAACTCGCGCACGGTGATCTACGCGCGACGCAGCGGTGACGGACGACGGTTATCCATGCTTGACGTGCCGACGAAACAGACCAAAGATATTTCCCGGATTTCGGGAAGCAACTCACAACCCAGTTGGGCGAAATAGCCCTTCCCAAGAAAGTTCAACACACATGAAAGCAACAAAACTCGCAACACTGCTGGTGCTCGCACTGGCGCTCACAATCGTCGGCTCGGGATGTAAAAAGAAACCTGTAGGCATTACAAACATTCCTGAGTCCAAATTCAAAGTCCGCGACGGTGACCCCAACGGACTAGGTAAGGGTGGAACACTGAATGACGGTTCGGGAACAACAGGAGGAAACCGAACCACCCCAGAGCTTCCTACATGGGATCCAAACGAAGGTGTCCGACACCCGGAGATTCTGGCAGCGCACACCATTCATTTCGACTTTGATAGCGCACTGGTGAAGTCCGGCGACCAAGGAAACATCTCCGCCGTGGCTGCCTACCTCGGCAGCCACACTGGGGAGAGACTGATTGTGGAAGGTCACTGTGACGAACGTGGCACGGAAGAATACAACCGCTCGCTTGGATCAAAGCGTGCCTCCAACGCCCGCGAGGCGCTGATCGCCGCTGGCGCGGATGGAAATCGCATCACCACGGCCACATTCGGCGAGGACAAGCCGATCGCCACAGGCCACGACGAATCCGCCTACTCACAAAACCGACGCGGTGAATTCATCGTGCTGACCCCGAAATAAGGGACTCTGAGCAATTTGAGCCGGGGAGTTTTGGCGCTTTACTCCGCGTCCTCCCCGGCTTAACCTTTACACGCTAGGAATAGATATTATGAACATCATGTTTGCAGGAATGCTGGGCGGCTGGGAGATCATCTTGATCCTGGCGGTCGTTTTGATTTTGTTTGGAGCCAAGAAACTGCCTGAACTGGCCAAAGGGCTTGGTACCGGCATCAAGGAGTTCAAGAAGGCGACCCGGGAAGTGACCGATGAAATTCAAAATGCCGCAGACGATGTTCCTCCGCAACGCAAGTTGCCGCCAGAAAGTGTACAGGCGCAGCAATCCGCTCCCGCTTCCACTCATGCTGAATCGTCCGGCGCTCCAAAGGCCTGACTCAGCTGATCCCACCTAGTCATGGTCGATGATACCGAGGCGGAACGCCCCGATGACGAGTCCGAAGGCGGACCTGTAAAATCGTTTCTCGATCATCTTGAGGACCTGCGATGGGTCCTGATCAAGAGCGTGGTGTCGTTGAGCGTGGCGATGCTGCTCTGCCTTGTGGCAGGCAACCACGTCGTCGGGGTGCTCAAGTGGCCGCTTGAACAAGCCAAGGTCAGGTACCCCGGCACAAACCAGGTTGTCACGGTCAGCTACGGAACGAACCGTCTCGGCACAATTCACCTGACTCCCGAAGAACAGGAATCGCTCGATCTGGGAACCAACCGATTCGTGGCGGTAAACATCGAGCCGACTATAATCGGGACCAATCGAGTCATCGGCTGGCGGATCAATCCCGATCCTGAAGCCGCCACAAGCGCTGGCAAGCTCAAGATTGACCTCATCAACCTCAGTCCTGCGGGTGGATTCTTTGTGGCTTTTCAGGTCGCATTCTATGGAGGCATGGTGATGGCCGCTCCGTTCATTTTCTATTTTGTCATCTCCTTTGTTTTTCCTGCGTTGAGAATGCGTGAGAAAAAGTATGTGCATCGGGGGATTCTCTTTGGAGGCGGACTTTTTCTCAGCGGAGTTTGCTTCTGTTATTTCCTTCTGATGCCGGTTGCGCTTTCGGCATCGCAGATTTATTCGCAGTGGCTCGGGTTTGGTGCCTACCAGTGGCGTGCGGAGGATTACATCAGCTTTGTCTGCAAATTCATGCTTGGCATGGGACTCGGGTTTGAACTTCCCGTTGTGCTGCTGACACTCGTAAAGCTTGGAGTACTGAATTACACCACGTTGAGAAAGATGTGGCGGTACATGATTGTCATTGTGCTGGTGCTTGGCGGTTTCCTGACTACTCCCGAGGTCATCACCCAGGTGATGATGGCGGTGCCGCTGTACGGTCTTTATGAGATCAGTGTCTGGATTGCGTGGTATTGGGAACAGCCTGATCGTGCTAAGGCCCGTCGGACACTCGCGGGTGTGCTGCTGCTTATCGCCGCGATTATTTGGGCAATCTGCTACGGTGTGAAACATGACTGGCTCGGACTACTGATGAAGTCGAATTGAAGCCAGCGCGTCTCCGGTGTTAGCCGCCGAGAATCCTGCGGCCTTCGTCGAGGAAGATTCCTTTGAAGTTCATTTCAAGCGCCTGTGGGTTGCTCGCCTTGGCCATGGCGTCCTTCTCGCTCACCTTGCCCGCCTTCACCAGATTGAACAGCGCCTGATTGAAGTTGATCATGCCGTCGTCAACGCCGGTTTCAATGGCCGCACCCAGCTTGTCCAGCCTGTTTTCCTCGATGAGTTTCCGAACGGTCGGGGTGTTGATCATGATTTCCACAGCGGGCGTCATGGCGCCGGCAATGGTTGTCACCATGCGCTGACAGATGACGGCCTGCAATGTGCCGGCGAGCTGGCGTCGTACCTGTTCCCGCTCGGCGGCCTGGAAGAAATCCAGAACGCGGCTGATGGATTGCGGGGCGTTGGTGGTGTGGAGCGTGGAAAGTACCAGATGGCCTGTGTCCGCTGCGCTCATGGCTGCGGTGAAACTGGTGTCATCGCGCATTTCACCAATCATGATGATGTCCGGGTCCTGGCGGAGGACGTGTTTGAGCGCGTGATGGAATGAAAGCGTGTCGAGCCCCACCTCGCGCTGTTCGAGCACGGATTGATTGTCCTCGAAGACGTACTCGATCGGATCCTCCAGCGTGATGATGTGTTTTTTGTAGTTGGCGTTGATGTGCTCGATCATGGCCGCGAGCGTGGTGGACTTGCCACATCCGGTTGAACCCGCCACAAGCACGATGCCGCGCGGCGATTCTGCGATGCGCTTGACCTGATCGAGCAGTCCCAATTCCTGAAAGCTCGGCACTTGCGTCTTCACATAGCGCATTGCCAGACACCACTGGCCGCGCTGTTGAAACAGGTTCGTGCGGAAGCGGCCAATCTCGGGGTTGTAGTAGGAGAAATCAACCTCGCGCTCCTCATCGGCCTTCTTCTTGAGATGTGGCGGTGTGATGGTGGCGACAACCTGGTTCATCCATTGTTCGGTGGGGTGGGGACATTCAATCGCCACCAACTCGCGGTGAATGCGGAAGACAACAGGCGTGCCGATCTTCAGATGGACGTCCGAAGCGTGACCCTCCACGGCCGTTTTCAAAATCTTGTAGAAGAGTTCCATGCCCGCAGCCTAGCAAACACCGCGCGCCCGTCCAACGCGGAAAACAAAAAAGCCGGGCAACATGCGTTGCCCGGCTTTGATTGCTCGAAAGTGATTGTCAGCCAGCAAAAGGACGGCTCATGGTATGGAGGCGGGCCTCCGCCTGTTTGCTTACGCCCGTGAAAACCATCGAAACATGGTAGCCGGTGTGTTTGTTGCCGGAACAATCCACCACCACGCCGGAACAATTGACCTTGCCACCTTCCTGTGGGGATTCGATAGCCACGGTCATTTCGACCCATTGGGGGAAAGGCGTTTCGGAACGAAATTCAATTCCTCCCTTGCGGATTATCACGGATTCCGGGGAAAGAGTGAGATTTGCCTGCCTGGCTGTTACGGTTACGCTCTGTTCCGCAGAGCCGATGCTTTGAATTTTTCTGGCGCTCATGATGTATTACCAAGCCCAGCGTAACATACAAACTTAACGCGTCAAACGAGGACTTATACGCAAATCGGACACTACCTCTTGGTATGAACCTATCTCGATTGCCGTTTTCGCCAGAGTTCCCACATCTCCACGGCAGCCGGGACTTTTGCCACCAGCGCGATGCCAAAATACACTCCTGCCGCCAGCGCTCCCGGCACAAACACAGCACCGATGCGTTTGTGCAACCCGGCATGTCCTATTGTTTGCTCCCACTCCCGACTTGTAGCCCACGCGGTCAGGCCGGCGATGGCCATCGCAATGATGAGCTGTATCAGCCCTGGCCGCAGCGCTGCGAGGCTGAGGGACTTGAGTTTCTTTAGCAGCGCGAACAGCAGCAATCCGCAATTGAGTGTTGAGCTGATCGTGTTGGCGAGGCCGAATCCGCCCTGCTTGAGTGGGAACACCAGTACAACGGCACAGACCAGATTTACCACGAGGCAAACAACGCTGATCTTCATCGGAGTGCGTGTGTCGCCCAGCGCGTAGAATGCGCGCGCGAAAATGTTCACGAGCGAGTAGCCAATCAGGCTCGCGCTCAACCACTGCAAGGCCAGCGCCGTGGCGTGTGTGGATTCCACAGTAAAACTCCCGCGCTCGAAAATCAACCGAACCGCCGGTTCCGCCAGCACAATGAGCAACACGGCGCACAGCACGTTGGCGAACAACAGATGCGCGATGCCGTGTCGCACGCTTGCGCGGAACTCGTCAAATTTCTTTTCCGCTGCCAGACCGGCCAGTGTCGGCAAGAGATACGTGGCAAGCGAGATTCCAAACACACCCTGTGGCAGTTCCATCAAACGCACGGCGTAGTTGAACGGGGAGATGATCGGACCGTTCGCAGCTCCAAGCACCAGTCCGAGGTTCTGCACCACAAGTACGTTGATTTGAAATGCGGCCACGCCGATTGTGCCCGGGATGATCTTGCGCACCACATTGCGCACCGTTTCGTCTCGCCAGGGCGTGACCCACTTGTAGTTGAATCCCTCCCGTCTCAACGACGGTAGTTGAAACAAAGCCTGCGCCACGCCTGCCACCACTACGCCAAATGCGAGCGCAAACACCTTGTCCGCTTTGTCGCCCGGCCAGATGGGAGTCAGCAGGAACACCGACGCAATCATCACCACGTTCAGCATCGTCGCGCCCATTGCGGGGATGAAGAAATGTCCACGTGCGTTCAGGATGCCGATGAACACAGCAGCGAGGCACACAAAAAACATGTACGGAAACATCACCCGCAGCAGACGCAGCATCAGGTCCACGCGCGGCGTGAAATCATGTGCCGCAAGTGCCGCGGACACGATCAACAACCCGAAAGCCACAATCACCGCCAATGCCACGATCAGCCCCGAGATCACGGCATTTGCCGCGCGCCACAATTCCTCCTCCGTGCCCGTGCGCTCCTTCTCCTTGAAAATGGGAATGAACGCCGCAGTAAGTGCGCCTTCACCCAGCAGACGGCGGAAAAGACTCGGGATGGACAAAGCGACTTGAAATGCATCGGCGATCCAGCTCGTGCCCATGAACCAGCCGTAGGCCATTTCACGCACCATGCCCAGCACACGGCTGGTCAGGGTGGCGGCGGCCATTGCGCCGGAAGACTTGAGCATTTGCGACATCGCGCGCGGAGTCTATGGAGTTCGTCTCTTAGAAGAAACCAAGAATGAACAATTCCACTCGGACCGAATTACGCCAAATGGCGCGAACTTAACCGGCTTGTGCTCAATTCGTGTTAATTCGTGAAATTCGCGTCACTCCGTTTGACTTCACTCCTTCGGCAGGAACGTGAACGCCACTGCCGCGAGGATGCACACAAAGGCGGCAACGTGATTCCAGCGGATCCTCTCGCCGAGATACAGCATCGCGAAACCGCAGAACACCGTGAGCGTGATGACCTCCTGGATGATCTTGAGTTGTGTTGCCGAGTAATACGAGTTGCCCCAGCGATTCGCCGGCACCATCAGGATGTATTCGAAGAACGCAATACCCCAGCTTGCGAGGATGACCGTTACGAGCGGTGCGCTCTTATGTTTCAAATGCCCATACCACGCGAACGTCATGAAAACGTTCGAGCAGGACAACAGCGCGATGGGAAACCAGCGGGTTTGGATGAGTTCGCTCATAAATCTATTTTGAGGGCGACATTGTTGTCGCAACAATTTGACAGCCTCGATTTGGGCTTTTAAGTGTGGCGCACGCAGAAACGCCTAGCACTCCGGGATTCTTGGTGCAAAACTTTTCTAACCACTCCACGTCCTTCTTACACTCCTTCGTGTTATTCCGTTTCCATTCCATGACGACAGCGGGAACACCCGTTCCAACCCACACGGTCATATCTTCATGCGGCCAAATCACCAAGTCTTTGCGGACATATTCTTTTTGCGAGTCTGCAACTTGGCGAACAGCCACCTCAATGCCTATCTGACGTAATGAACGAAACTGTCCGTCCGCTGAAATCGCATTTGCGAGAAAACGATGTGCGAACAGATTGACCACTTCATTTTCACGGCCATGCCATGTGCTGCTTTTCAAAAAGGCATCAAACTCAGTTACGGCAGTTTGGATAATGGCCAGCCATTCCATAGTCACAGCCTCACCGGAATCTTCTGCTTCGCCAAAAACTGTTTCACGTCGCCGACGGTGTAGGTGCCAAAATGGAAAATGCTCGCGGCGAGGACGGCGTCGGCTTTGCCTTCGAGCAGCACCTCGGCCATGTGTTCGAGTCTGCCCGCACCGCCGCTGGCCACCACGGGCACGCCCACGGATTCGCTGATGCGGCGGGTAATGACAAGGTCGAAGCCGGCTTTCGTACCGTCGGCGTCTATCGAGTTCAACACGATTTCGCCCGCGCCGAGCGACACGGCTCTCTTCGCCCATTCAATGGCGTCGAGCCCGGTGGCTTTGCGGCCGCCGTGCGAGAAAACTTCCCATCTGTCCGGCGCGACGCGCTTGGCGTCAATCGATACCACGATGCACTGGCTGCCGAATTTTTCCGCGCCTTGCCGAATGAGTTCAGGGTTGGCGAGCGCGCTGGAGTTGATGCTCGTCTTGTCCGCACCGGCGCGTAGCATCGTGTACATGTCGTCCACGGACTTGATCCCGCCGCCGACGGTGAGCGGCATGAAGCATTGGTCGGCTGCGCGCTCGATCACGTCCACCATCGTGCCGCGGCCATGCGCGGTGGCGGTGATGTCGAAGAACACCATCTCGTCCGCACCTTGTTCGTTGTAGCGGAGCGCGAGTTCGACAGGATCGCCTACGTTGCGCAAACCGCCCTTCTCAGCGACGCCGAATTGCACGCCGCGAGTGACCTTACCGTCGTGAACGTCGAGACATGGAATGACTCGTTTAGCCATCATCTAGGCAACATTGAACCGGCAATAACAGGCTGGAGCAATGACGGATTATTTCGTCCGGCGACGTGATTTTGAACGAGCCTTGGGGTTCAGCGTTCGCGTCCGTTTCAACCAAGGCATCTCAAAAATTCGATCCACTGGGAAAAACTTTGCGAGCAGCAGCCGATTGGACCTGCTTGGTGCATCAGCGCGCGGCGGGTTCACAAGAACGATGCGCGCCTGTTTTGCATACGCGACCGGCAATGCCTCCAGGACCAGTCGCACTTGATTCACAGCGCCCAGACGATTCGGACAGACGATGATCGGCCTGGCGCGCAACGCCACGATCAGATCGCGAGAATCAAATCCCTCTCCCAACGGACTGAGCAATCCGCCTGCGCCTTCCACCACAACAAGTTCGTAACGGCGCGCCATTTTTTCTGCGTGCGCAACCAACGCAGCCAGCCGTACGTGCTTTTTCTCCCTGCGCGCGGCGAGGTCTGGCGACAACGCAGCCCGAAAGTGCCATGGATTGACGTCGTCGAGCGAAAGCGCGTTTCCTGCTGCCAACCGGAGTTTACGAGCATCGTCGCGTCCGCCTGAACAGATGGGTTTGAGCGCGACAACCCGGGCGCCGAGTTGAATGAGGGTTCGCGTCAAGTCCGCCGCGAAAACGGTCTTTCCCACGTCCGTGTCCGTGCCGGTAACGAAAATAAATCGCGACGATTTCATCCGACAAGACCGCGCATGGAAATGTTGGCTGTACGCGTCAGGACTTGTTCTCGTCTTCGAGCGAGGAGATGCCGCTGGCGATGGCGAACTTGGTCAACCCTGCGACGCTATGGATGTCCAGCTTGCGCATGATGCGTTCGCGATGGGTTTCGGTGGTGCGCACGCCAATGCCCAGATGCATCGCAATTTCCTTGTTGCTCTTGCCTTCGGCGATCAGTGCCAGCACCTGGCGTTCACGGTCGCTGAGTTTTGCGACGGGTTGGGTTTCGTCCGCGTCGTTGACGTACTGGTTGAGCGCGATCTTGGCAACGGGTCCGCTGAAATAAGCTTCACCGCCATACACCGTCTCGATGGCGCGTACGAGTTCATCGGTGGGGGCATCCTTGAGCACGTAACCGCGCGCTCCGGCCCGGATGATGCGCAGCACGGCATCACGTTGTCCCTGCATGGAAAGAATCAACACCTTTACGGCAGGAGCTTCCTTCTTTAACGCTTCGGTGAGCGCCAGTCCATCCATCCCGGGCATCTGCATGTCCACAAGCACAATGTCCGGTTGTTGTTCCTTTGCCAGCCTGATGGCGTCGGCGCCAGCGCTTGCTTCACCGACAATTTTGAGGTTGTCCTTCGCAGCAAGGCAGGATTGAAGGCCTTTGCGGACGACCGGATGATCATCCACGATCAGAATCTTTATTTTTTTCTTTGCGGTGCTCATTGACGGAGTCGGGCGGCAGGAGGTTGAACTTCATTCCGGTCGCGCGACGGCTAATTCTTACCATGACCGGCTGACCTAAGCAAGACGAGTGATTACGGAGAAAACGAACGACTAGTCATTCAATCCTGTATTTGTGCGCGTCCTTGCTCCGACCTCACGTGCTTGGCAACATTAAGCCACATGCGAGAGCAATTGCGCGCCTGGACAGAAGTCGTTGAAACGTTTGTTCTCGAAGTCATCTTCGAAGAGCGACGCGGCAAGCTTGCTTCGATTGTGCGCGGGCTGCTCTTTGGCAGTTCAAAACTTTTTACAGTCGCAGTCAAGCTGCGCCTGTTCCTCTACAATGTCCGCATCCTGCGAGATGCTACGCTCGGGGTGCAGGTCATCGCCGTTGGCAATCTGACGGTTGGAGGCACGGGCAAGACCCCGGTGGTGGAACGGTTCGCCCGCGAACTGCGGGATGAGGGACGCAACGTCGCCATTCTCTCTCGCGGCTACCGTTCCAAGCCGCCACCTCTGCATACGTCCTTGCTCGACCGGCTTTTGTTTCGTCGCGAATCCACACCACCGCGCGTTGTATCGGACGGCAAGTCGCTCCTGCTTGATTCAGAAATGGCAGGAGATGAACCGCACATGCTGGCTTCAAACCTCAAAGATGTCGTGGTGTTGGTGGACAAGGACCGCGTAAAAAGCGGGCGCTATGCGATTGAAAAGTTTGGCTGCGACACATTGCTGCTGGATGACGGTTATCAATACTGGGATTTGCGCGGTCGCCGGCATGATGTAGTTCTCATAGACCGTCAACAACCATTTGGCAACGAACACATGCTGCCGCGCGGAACACTGCGCGAGCCGCCGTCGCATCTCTCCCGCGCAAACACGATCTTTATTACGAAGAGCGATGGCAATTGCGGGGAATTGCGCGCACGCATTGCTTCACTGAACCCCAGCGCCGCCGTGATCGAGTGTGTCCACAGTCCGATGTATCTCGAAGACGTTTTTACTGGCGAACGCCAGACACTTGATTTCATCAAGGGAAAGAAGATTGCTTCACTGAGCGGCATCGCCCAGCCGGAGAGTTTCGAACAAAGCCTGGTACATCTCGGCGCCGAACTGGTCTACTCCAAGCGTTTCGCGGATCATCACCGGTTCACGCAACAGGAAATCTTGAACGGCATCAATCGTGGAAAAAAACGGCAGGCCGAGATCATCATCACCACCCAAAAGGATGCCGTTCGCTTTCCTAAACTCGACCGGCGCGATCTTCCAATCTTTTTCATGCGCGTGGAAATCAAGATCGTCGCCGGCGCGGATGACTTTCGTGATTGCGTGAGGAAGATTTGTTTCAAATGAACTGCAGCCAGCCATCATGCCGGTGAACGTCCATCCGCCCCCACGCCGCATCCTCGTGCGAGGAGTGAACTGGCTTGGCGATGCCGTGATGACCACGCCCGCGCTGATGCGGTTACGCAAACACTTTACCGCCGCGCACATCACGCTGCTCACTCCTGAAAAACTGCGTGACCTTTATTTGCACCACCCGGCAGTGGACGAGATCATTTCATTCGGCGCTGGAGAAGGGTTGTTCACCGTAAGTCGGAAACTGCGCGCGGGGAATTTTAATATGGCACTCGTGCTTCCGAACTCCCCGCGTTCGGCATTGGAAGTCTTTCTCGCAGGCATCCCTTGGCGCGTCGGCGGCGCATGGCCGTGGCGGAACTGGTTTCTCACCGTTGTTGTTCCATCACGCACAGGCGCGGTGAAGATGCGTAAACTGAAGGACAGTGACGTGCAGCAACTCGTCGCGGGCAACTCTAAGTCTGTCATTCCTGCGATAACAAGTCCTTCCGCCCACCACATCCACCAATACCTGCATCTGGTGGCCGCCCTCGGCGCAGACGGATCGGCGTTGCCACCAATGCTTGCCGTGACGGATGAAGAAATCGCCGCCGCAAAGAAGAAGTTTGATTTGGAAAACTGTTCCGCACCAAGTTTCGCGTTGAATCCCGCCGCCGAATACGGCCCCGCGAAACGCTGGCCCGCCGAACGGTTCACTGCTGCTGCCGTGGAGGTTCATAGGCAGACAAATTGCCAATGGTTGATCCTCGGCGGCAAAGCCGACTCTGAACTCGCGGCACGCGTCTCTGCAGGAATCGCGCAACATGCGCCGTACACCAGGAATCTGGCCGGCCAGACCTCGCTTCGCGAACTGATGGCACTCCTGAAACTTTCCCGTGTTCTACTGACCAATGATACGGGCCCAATGCACGTCGCGGCCGCCTTGGGAACTCCAGTGGTTGTTCCGTTTGGCAGCACTTCGCCAGAACTCACAGGGCCTGGGCTACCGGGCGACCCACGTCATCGTTTGCTGAAATCGGATGCACCATGTTCGCCGTGCTTTCTACGTGAGTGTCCAATTGATTTCCGCTGCATGAACAACATCAGCGTGGAGCGTGTGGTCGAAGCAGTCATGGATGCCGTCAAATAGGAACACACAATTCGGAAGGAGAGTTGTAACTATTCCTGCTCCTGTGCCCAACGTGGCGCAAGCTTGTTGGGAATGCCGATGTGATCAAGCACTCGCGCAACAACAGTGTCCACGACCTGCTCGACGGTTTGTGGACGGGTGTAGAAGGAAGGATTGGCGGGAAGGATGAGCGCGCCGGCTTGAATAAGCAGCTCGAAATTTTTTACGTGAACGAGATTCAACGGCATCTCGCGCGGGACGAGTATCAATTTCCTTCTCTCCTTCAAGACGACATCGGCAGCACGTAGAAGAACGTCCTCGCTATAACCGTGTGCGATGCGACCTAGCGTTCCCATTGTGCAGGGAATCACCACCATCACATCCGGCGGATTTGATCCGCTCGCGAACGGGGCGTTCATGCTCTTCAGGCCGTGCGGCTTCACGCCTTCCGGCAGACACAAACCACCGGGCAGCTCTTCTGCGATGACTTGCTGCGCGTAGTTGCTCATCACCACATGGAGCTCGTGCTGGCGGGGATCAAGGTTGTCCAGCAACCTCTGCGCGTAGAGTGAGCCGCTGGCTCCGGTGATGGCGACGAGTATCTTCAAGCAACAGAATAGTGTCGCCGGCGCTCGTATCCGGCAAGTGTGTCGTCAAAAAACTTCAGGCAGACCTTCGTCCAGGATTCTCACCTTCTGGCTCAAGCCTTGTTCACGCGCAATCTCCCGCAGCCAGCGCGGAGGTTCATCCATGTCTTCGAAGGACAGTTTGAATGTTCCGTAGTGCATCGGCACGAGACATTGCGCCTGCAGGTCTTTGAATGCCTTCACTGCCTCGTCCGGCCCCATGTGAACATGACGAAAGGATTCCGGATGATACGCGCCTATCGGAAGCAACGCCACATCAGGTGAGAACACCTTCCCGATCTCCTTGAAGCCATCAAAGTACGCGCTGTCGCCTGCGTGATAGATACGACGGCCCTGATGTTCGAGGACGAATCCACCGTAACCCCGATGATGGTCGTGCAGAGTACGAGCGCCCCAATGCTTGCCGGGCGTCAATGTGACTTTCCAATCCCGATGCGAAAAACTCTCCCACCATTCGAGTTCGATGACTCGCTCGAATCCGAGATTTTGTGCAAGGTCACCCACCCCCCACGGCATGATGCCGATCTTGGGATGAGGCAGACGGCGCAGCGTGGGCTTGTGAAAGTGATCGAAGTGAGCATGTGTAAGCAGCACGAGATCGATTGGCGGAAGGTCCTGGATTTTCAACCCCGAACGTTTGATGCGTTTGAGGAAGAACAACCAGTTCGCAAAGTTCGGGTCCACCAACACATTCAAATCCGTGAATTGAATCAGGAAGGACGCGTGACCGATCCATGTAATTGCAACCTGACCGTGACGAAGTTTTGGAAACGTGGGCCGTTTATGTTCGCCTGTGCGGCGCGTGAGCAGCGCCTTCCAGATCAGTTCGCGGAAGAACGTGCGCGGATTGAAATGTCTCGAAGGCGTCAATTCCTTGAACGACTTGGGCATCTTGCGCTCCGGCACCGGCGGCCGTCGAATGGATGGTTTCGCCATAAACCGCTGAAATTCTTACCGATAATGCCCTCTGAATAAAATCAAAATCGTCCCGTCAGACAGTTCGTAGATGGAAAACAACGTCGAAAACAAAAGGCAAGTTATGAAAAAGATCATTGCAGCCATTACGCTCCTGGCAATTGCGGGAGCAAGCATCCAAACCGCCCACGCAGGAAATCGTGAATGGGCCACGGTGGGAAAAGTTTTGACCGGTGTCGCCGCCGGCGTGGTGATCGCAAACGCCATTGACTGCCAGCCTGCGAGCTATTCCGTGACGTATTCCAGTTGCGCTCCCGCGCCGCGTTATTGCCCGCCACCCGCGCCGGTGTGTGCACCAAGTGTAGTTTATGTGCCCGCGCCACCGCCTGTGGTGGTGTATCAAGCCCCCGTGTATTTCGCGCCGCAACCTTATGTGAGCTTCAGTTACGGTGGCGGTTATCGGCATCACCACCGGGGTAACCCGCATTGCCGGTGATTCGGAATCAAAGGAACTCACCCCGCAGTCGTGTGGCTGCGGGTTTTTCATTTCCAAGTCGTCACAAATAGGATTTAACAAAGACATGGGAAAACTGGAAAAACAATTGGACAAGTTCCTTGGTAAAAAACCGAAGCTCGGCAAGGGTGTTTATATTGCTCAAACCGGCGTCGTTTTGGGGGACGTCAGCATCGGTGCTCAATCAAGTGTCTGGTACAATGCCGTATTGCGCGGTGACATCAACCGCATCGTGGTCGGTCATCACACCAACATCCAGGACAACGCTGTCCTGCACCTGGCTGATGACTTTCCATGCATTGTCGGGAACTACGTCACGGTCGGGCACTCCGCGATTGTCCACGCCTGCAAAGTCGGTGACGAGGTTTTGATCGGCATGGGTGCGGTGATTCTTGATGGGGCCGTGGTCGGAAAACAATCGCTCATCGGAGCCAAAGCGCTCGTGACCCAGGGAATGAAAATCCCGCCCGGCTGTCTCGTGCTCGGTGCGCCTGCGAAAATTGTTCGCAAACTCACAAGTGAAGAACGAGGCCAGTTAAAGTATTGGGCAATGAAGTACGTCGCGAACGCAGCATACTGTCTCAAGAACAGAATCAATATCGGCAGGCCGCTGCCAACATGAGATCAGGCGTGAACGACTTCAAGCGATTTGGATTCCGGGAGGCCGGCATTTATCAGTGTTCATTCCATTCAATCCGTGCTTAAATCTGCTGGTAAATATGGATTCAAAGAAACTGGCTCTCCTCTGCCGCGATCTGGCGGATAACAAGAAGGCTGAAAACATTCTCGTGCTGGACGTGCGCAAGCTGTCCAGTGTTACGGATTTTTTTGTCATCGCCTCCGGCACCAGTGAACCACACCTCCGCGCCATCGTGGGTGAAATCACAGACAAACTGCGTGACGATCATGATGTCCGACCCCTCGCCACAGACGGCAAGGTTCAGGGCGCCTGGGTGGTGATGGATTTCTTCGACGTCATTGTCCACGTGATGCGCGCCGACGCTCGCGAACATTACGACTTGGAAAGTCTTTGGGGCGATGCGCCTGCGGTCAAACCCAAGGTCACGCGGAGGAAAAAGACCTCCTAAGCTTCTGGAAGCAGGTCAGGAATTCAGCAGAGTTTCGTCAGCGCCAGTTCCCAAACGGAAAGCAAGTAGTCTGTTGTTGGCTTGCCTTCAAATTCTGACCGCGGAATAAATCGCACCTCCTGTCCCTCATAACAAAACACGGGACTCACACCATCGTAGCGATCCCACCAGAAACTCAGCAGATACGTCCGGCCATTCTCCGGCGCAATGTAGTGAAACTCGGTCAAAGGCTTGATCTCAGGACAATCGTAACCAGTCTCCTCCCGGAACTCACGACGCGCGCAATCCCGACATGTTTCGCCATCTTCGCAGTGACCACCAGGAAAAACCCAAAGGCCCGGAGCAGTGATGGTCGGTATGTTGTCGCGCAACTGAAGAAGCGCGGCACCGTCATCGCGCAACAATACCACGCCACCGATCCTTGGCACGTCCTCCGATGCGCTCATGCAGGCGAGGATTTCACGCGATCAAGTCCCTGTGACAACGTTGCAGGCTTGAAGTCTTGGAAAAGTTTTTGAAGCAACCCGCTATCGAATGCCCGATAGCCGTTGTGGGGCATCGCGCCAACGCGCGGCGTGGCGGTGACTTTCACGCGCGGCTCGAACCTTGCCGCCGCCATCTCGGCAATTTCTTTGAACGAAGTCACTTTGCCGCTCACCGCGTTCACGATTCCCGTCGCACGATGCAGCACGCAGCGGCAGATAATCTCCGCCACGTCTCCGATGAAAATATGATCGCGCCGTTCCTCGCCTTCGCCGAACAGCTTGATTTCCTGATCGGCTTTTGCCAGTCGCATGAAACGGTTCGGGCCGTAGCCGTTGTGCGGGTCGCCCGGCCCGAAGATAAGCGTTGGCCGCACGAATGCCTGTGGGATGCTGGCGAGTTCGTTCTTCAACATCACTTCGCGTGCGAGGTGCATCACGCCATGCAACGAACCCGGCTCGGCAGGCGAAGATTCGGTCATGGGCTTGTCGGAATCGGAATAGACCGCATCGGAGCTGATGTAGATGAGATGCACGACCGGCTTGGTTTTCACCGCCTCGATGATCGCATGCATCATGCGCAGGTTATCGAGCAGCATCGGTGTGTTTTTCACCGGCGCGAGTGCGGAGGTGACGACCAGCGTAGTTGCAGATGTGAGTTGCGCTGCAAGTTTGGCGGTCGCGTCTGCCGCGAGTAAATCCACTTCCTTGCGCGTGAGCGCAACGACATTCACGCCGTCGGCCTTGAGCCTGTCCGCACTGGCACGACCGACGAACCCACCCGCGCCCATGATGACGACGCGTTCAGGTTTGGTGGGTTTGGGTGAGTTGAGTGTGAGCATGGTTTTTGGAGCGCCGGTCTCCGACCCGGCGTGCTTCTATTTTATCGTCGAGCCGGGTCGGAGACCGGCGCTCTTGAACGCGGAGGCATGCCGAGACGGTGGTAATCAAACCCCAACGCAGCGACTTGCTCGCCGTTGAGCATGCCAAACGGATCGAGGATGATGTTCCCGCGCATCGCCGCACGGATAGCTTTCAAATCCGCCGAACGAAATTCCGGCCATGGCGTCGGGATCACCAGCACGTCCGCGCCCCGACAGCAGTCGAGCGCATTGGCGACTTGTTGAAATTGCGGATACGCGTCGGCGGAAAGTTTCACTGCGGGATCGTAGGCCTGCTTGCGGGCTTCGGGAATCGCAGCAACGAATTGAAGCGACGGCGAATTCTTGATGGAGTGCGTGTTCTCTTTGTAGGCCAAGCCCCACACGGCGACGACGGCATTCTTCAAATCTAACCCACGTTTCTTAGCCGCTTCACGCAGCGTGCGCGCGGCCCAGTCCTTGCGATGTGCGCTGTTGCGTTGCCACGCATCCACGATGCCAGTGTCGGCTTGCGACCCCTCAGCCAATCGCTTCACGGTCACGAGATCGCGCTCCAGGTTTCCGCCGGCGATGCCGAGGCCGGGCGTGAGATACGCCTTCGGGCCGATGCGCGCGTCGAGCCGTAGCGCGGGCGCGATCTCGTTCCAGTCCGCGCCGATGTGCTCGCAGACTTCGGCGAGCGTGTTCGTGGTTGAAACAGACGAGACGAGGAAAAAGTTGATGGCGATCTTCGCCAGCTCCGCACTTTCGTAACGCATCACCAGCACAGGACAGCCGAAACTGTCGTGCCATTGCTTGAGCAGCGGTGGCAAAGGCTTGGTGGGGTCGTCTGCGCCGACCATGTAACGTTCGGGATGCAGCGCGCGCTCGACCGCGCGACCGAAGATGAGCGTCTCGACCTGATAAATGACTTCGGCGACCACGCTGGTGCGGAGCAGTTCCGCGCGCAGCTTGCGGGTGAAGCCGGGATTGACCTGACTCAACAAGACAAGTGCGCTGCCCTTTTTCAGATGCGGAGCGATCTGTTTGATCAACTCCATCAACGGGCCGGTGTCGCTGCGGTTGTTGTCGTCGGTCTTGATGTCGAGCGCTACGAAGACGAGGTCGCAACGTGACAAACTCTTCGCGTCCGCGGAGAAATGGATGCGGTTTTCATTCGCGACGAAGAGTTCGGCAAGGCCGGGTTCTTCGATGGGAAATTTCCCTTTCGTCAAATCCGCCGCGAGTTCCGCCGACGGATGGAACGCCATCACCTCGAAACCTTTCGCCGCAGTGGCGAGGCTGTAATTGATGCCGAGGTGCGACAGGCCGGCGAATCCGATCATAAAGTAGCAGCGACGCCTCGTCGCTCGATTGGGGTTGCTATGCTCGCGTTGTGGTTTTGGAAAGCCACGGAACATGCGCCGGGGGCGGCGCATTTACTCTTGGGCGACGGGGCGTCGCCGCTACTTTTGCTCCGGTTCATGGCGGCGATTGTTTTCCCAGTTCGGCCAGCATCGCGTCAATCCAGATGTCGTTGGCGATGTTGTTGACCGGGTTCTGGCAAAGCTTCTTGAAGTGCGCGTATTCGAGTTCCCACGTCGGATCGCCTTGCGGCAACTGCTCGACGGTTTCCTGCGGGCGTCCACTTGGCAGCACGCGGCGTCGCTCGGTGTAGGTGCTTACGCCCCATTTGCAGAGGCAATCAATGTGGACGCTGCCGTTCTCGGCCCAGAGGTCGAAGCGGAACGTGTTGCGCCATGAGAGCATGGTCATTTCGTAATCAATGACCGGCTCACCTTGGAAGGTAAAATGGTAGTGATCGAACGCGCGGTTCTCGAAACGGTGAGCGCCCCAGACGCGCGGCGGCACAGTGGGTTTGCCGAACAGCATCAGCGTCCAGTCAAGCAGATGCGAGCCGAGGTCGGGCAGCACGCCGAGACCGGTGTCGCGCCACGCGGAATTGCGGACGTCGCGCGCCGTGCCGTTGCCGTAGAAAAATTTGGCCTGATAGATCTTGCCGAGCCAGTTCGCGTCGAGCGTCTGCTTGAGACGGAGGATGTGCGGCTCGAAGCGATGGTTGTAGGCCGTGTAGCAGGCGGTGTGGTTGCGTTCGGCGAGTTCTTTGAGTTGTTGAAGCGAACAGCCGGATTCGCCGAGCAACGGTTTCTCGACGAGGACGTGCTTTTTGTTGCCGAGAAGGTGCGAAAGGATTTTTGGCTTGGCTGCGTCGGGCGTGCAGACGAGCGCGGCGTCGTAGGAATCGAGCGGGACTTGTTCGACGGTCTTAAATTTCGCGGCGGCGTTGACGGGGTCAACCGTGGCGACGAGGTCAGCGCCAGCAACCTTTGCGCGTTTGCCGCCCTGATTTCCCGCGCCGACAACGATGACTCTCATTCGTATTTGACCTGCCGCTCGACGTGATCCAATCGCTTAAGCACGTCCGCCGGATCAATCGGATGATTGCCGTCGCGTTCGCACGCGAGCGCTGCCGCGACCGCACCGAGGATGGAGGCGGTGACGATGCATTTGGAAACGACAAGCGAAATCGTGGCATAAGCGAGCAGGGCATCGCCCGCGCCGACGGCGTCCACGACCTTGTCGGTGAACGTGTCCACTGTGAAGAACGTGCGGACGGCGTTGCCGGGAGCGCGATAGGTGATCATGCCACGCTCGCCCATTTTGAGCATGAGATATTTGCAGTTCGCGCGCTTGTAAAGTTCCTCGGCGAGCGGACGCACGGTGGAATCCTGATCGCCCAGCGAGAACCGCGCTTCGCGTTCGTTCGGGGTGATGAGATCGAAACCTTGAAATTCAAGGATGTTGCCCCAACGACTCGCGACCTGGCTATCGGCGATGCGCAGTGAATCTTTCGGCAACGCGGCGACGAGCGGCGGGATTGTGGTGCGGTTGAAGATGCCGTGACGGAAATCGCTGAAGATTATCGCATCGGCCTTGCTCGCGGCGATGGACGATTTGAAATGCTCCAGCACCTTGTCGGAGATGGGGCGGTTGTCCAGCTTGTCCACCTTGAGCATCCGATAACCCTGCGTGGTGAACAGGTTTTTCTGCGTGGTCGGGCGCGTGCGATCCGCGACCGCGTCGCACTTTACGCCGTAGTCTTGAAGGTCTTTCAGGACGAAATCCTTGAGCGTGTCCTCACCGAGCACGGTCGTAAAACTCACGTCCGCGCCCGCGCCTTTCATGTGCTTGGCAACGATGCCTGCGCCGCCGACGAAATCCACCTGCGAATCGAAACGCAGGCTCATCGTGGGCGTCTTTGTATTGCCGCCGATGAGCGTGCAGTAGGTGTAAGAGTCAACGATGGTGTCGCCGACAACGTGGATCTTCGCTTTGTTGAAGGCGGCGAGTGTGTCGCGAAGTTTCTGGAACGTGATGCCTTCAGCCTGCATCAGCGCGTGCAACTTGTCCGCCGAGAGATTCGGCGGCTCGGTCTCGATGATGTGCGATGAGGAATAGACGATGTCGCCGGGCGTGAACAGGATTTCACCGCCGTAAGTATCGAGTGCATCTTTTTCCTCCTTCGTCTTTGGGTTCAGGCCACCTTTGTTGTATTCGTAGCCCTTTGCGAAATAATCCGGCTGGATGATCTTGAGGTTTTCGATGGGCGTGGCGTTCTCATCAATGACGACGTAATCCACGACTTCAAGCGCGGCGAGGTTCATCGCGCGCAAATCCTGCGGCACAAACGGACGGAAATTCGCCTTCTGGATATGAACGTCTGCCGTAAGACTCGTGATGAGGATGTCCGCCTTGCTCTTGGCGTAGATGAGGTGGCGGATGTGGCCGGGATGTACGAGATCGAACGTGCCGTGGCACATGATGGCCTTCTTCTTGCGCGGCGGGTTGCCGAGAATCTTCCGCAACTCCTGCGGTGTTTTGATCTTCCGGGCGAACGTCTTCTGCTCCGCCTTGGTGAATTGCGAGGTTTTTTTCACGACTTTGTCTGCGATTATTTGTCGAGATACTTGAACCACGTCTTGGTGGCCTGCTCAATCTTCTTCACGTCCCACACGGGGGCTTCGCGCCAGTAATTCAGATTGGCGAGCATGATTTTCACGCCATCTTCGAGCGGAATCTTCGGCGACCAGCCTAGTTCGCGCTGAATCTTCGTGATGTCCGCCCAAGTGCAATCCGGTTCACCGGGGCGCTTGGGTAATTGAACGATTTCACCGCCGAGCAATTCAATGAGACGGTTCACCGTCTGCGGATTACCTGTGCCGACGTTGAAAATCTCCTGCGATTTGTTGGTCGTGGCGGCGGCGTAGAACGCGCGTGCGATGTCTGTGACGAAAACCCAGTCGCGGCGTTGGTTGCCGTCGCCGACGCGGGTGAAGGGTTTGCCGTTCGCCTTTTGCGCGAGGAACACACCGAACACCGAGCCGTAAGCGCCGCTGGTGCGGAAGCGTGTGCCGTAGGCGTTGAAGATGCGGATGGAATTCACCGGCATCTTATAGACCTTGCCCCAGTGGAAAACGGCCTGTTCGCCCTGAAATTTGCTCAATGCGTAAGGATACTCCGGCGTGATGGGTGTGGACTCGGTTGTCGGTACGGGCGCGAGGCCGTAGCAGGAAGACGAAGCGGCATAAACGAACTTCTGCGCGCCTGCATGACGTGCGGCTTCGAGCGTGTGGACTGTGCCCATGACATTCGTGGACATGTAGTCAATGGGGCGCTCGATGCTCGGCACGATGTCGCCGATGCCTGCGAAGTGAAAAACGTATTTCGCACCTGTGAATGCCGGGTCATCCGGCGCGAGTGAACGCACGTCGCGCTCGTCCACCTTGAGACGTGCTTCGTTTTTGTGTTGCTCCAGGTTTTGCAGCCGCCCACCAACGAGACTGTCAATGACGTGTACGCGGAATCCCTCGCCAAGAAGCAGGTCCACCATGTGGCTGCCGATGAACCCTGCGCCACCGGTTACAACTGCTATGCCGGGCGCGCTCATTTGAGGCCGATGGACTTCACCGTTTTCACGTTGAAGTAGGTCTGATCGGTCATGGTGTTCGTCGGGAACTTACCCGCTTTGAAAGCGCGGCAAAGATCGCGCACCGCGTCCTCAATGGAACGCTTCGGCTTCCACCCCAGCTTGTCCAGGATTTTTTTTGAGGAGACGTGGTAGGAACGATTGTCGTCCGATGGCGTGGTGGTGATACCGATGGGTTTCTTGTCGGGAAATTCATCCTCAACAATTTTTTTTGCGAAGTCGGCAAGCTGCGCAACTGTGAAATTCTCATAGCCGGCATTGAATGTTTCACCCGCAATCTTCTCAGCGGGATATTTCAACAACTCGATGTAGAGGTCGGTCACGTCTTCGATATGAATGTTCGGACGCTTCTGCGTCCCACCAAAGACGGTGATGACGCCCTTGTGATAGGCATGATTGGTGAGGATGTTCACCGTGAGATCGAACCTCATGCGAGGTGAATAACCACAGACAGTCGCGGGCCGGATCGTCACGCAGACGAAATCCTTGGACTGATGTTTCCACAGCAACGGTTCGCAGAGCCCCTTGTACTTGTTGTATTCCGTGAGCGGCAGGAGCGGGTGATCTTCGGTCACGTCGGGCGCGTCGCTCACACCATAAACCGAGCTGGAAGAAATATTGATGAACCGCTTCACACCCGCCTGCTTCGAGGCGATTACGAGCGGCTCGAAACAATCGTAGTTCATGCTCTTGCTCAGGCCGGAGTCGAGTTCAAAGCTCGGGTCGTTTGAAATACAACCCATGTGGATCACTGCGTCGCAGCCCTTGACGGACTCGGCATATTTCGCGGTGTCGCGAAGATCAGCTTCAACCACCGTGAGCTTGGGATGTTTCGGGAGAAAATTTCCGAACAGCATCAGGTCATAGACCACGACTTCATAACCGGCTTGAAGCATCTTGGGCACAAGCACGGTCCCTTTGTATCCGGCACCGCCGGTCACGAGTACTTTTTTCACAATTTGAACGCGAAAGGTAGAAAATCGAGCGCAACTGTCGAGTGAAAACCACCGTAACGAGCGTTGTCCAGTCAAAGCTTTCTGCTTTTTGAATCGTAAATCGTAAATCGTAAATCTAAAATCCCCAACGCATGAGCTTTTACGACAAACTGAAATTTGATGCTAATGGATTGATCCCCGCGATCGTTCAGGAGGAAAAAACCGGCCGCGTGGTCATGATGGCTTGGATGAATCGCGCATCGCTGGAGAAAACCATCGAGACGGGCAAGACCCATTTTTGGAGCCGTTCGCGTCAGAAGTTCTGGATGAAGGGTGAGGAAAGCGGCAATACACAGAGCGTGAAGGATATCGCATTCGATTGCGACGGCGACACGCTGCTCATCCAAGTGGAGCAAAACGGTCCGGCGTGTCATGAGGGCTATAACTCCTGTTTCTTCCGTTCCATCGAAGACAAAGGCGAGACGTTCAAGACAACGGAAAAGCAGTTGCTCGCGCCCGAACAGATGTACAAAAAGAAGTGAGCCGCTCGAACATTGCCGCAAAAAGGCACACAAAGCACAAAAGGGGCAGCAGGCTTCACCTTCTTGCGCAACTTGTGCCTATTGGCGGCTGAAGACATTTCATGGACGACTCCATTCCATTCGCCAGCCGCGAGTATATCATTCTCCTCGGTTTGCTGGCGTTCTCACGCGCGGCGGATTTCTTCAGCACATGGATAGCGACGCCGCATCTTGCGCTGGAGGGAAATCCCCTTGCCAAATGGCTCGGCTGGAAATGGGGTGTGGCGTTGAATACAGCATTGATCCCGTTCCTGGCTCAATCGCCTCTTGTCTCAGTGGCATTCAGTACAACAAGCCTTCTCGTGGCGGCGCGAAATCTTCAATCTGCGTGGCTCATGCGTTCGATGGGTGAGGGGGCCTACGGCGACTGGCATGTGCGCCGCATCTGCGAAGCGCCGTTCGGGCTGCTGTTCGGTTGTCTCGCGGGCAATGTTTTCCTGTTTGCCCTGCCCGGTGCGGCCCTGTTTTTATACGGAGGCGAACAACTCATTCCGACCGCCATCGGACTTGGCGTATTGGTGTATTCCCTGGCTGTGGCGGTGTTCGTTTCACTCTCCTACTGGCGGATTCGCCGGAGGAGGGTGGTGCAAATATCCTCAGCTTTGGAAAAATCCGCCTTGAATTGAATCGCGGCTTCAGGCGAAATGCAGCTTGCGGAACGGCGTTATGGAATTAGCAGACATCCTCACCAAAGATCAGATCCTCGCAGATTTGCAGGCCACAGACCGGTGGCTCGCGATTGACGAGCTGGTCAATCAGCTCGTCACCGCCGGCAAAGTCGCGCCTGGAAATCGTGAAGCCATCGCCACGGTGGTCAAGAAGCGCGAGAAAACCATGAGCACGGGCATCGGTTACGGCATCGGCATTCCGCACGGCTGCACCGAACTTATCCCGGAGGTCGTCGGTGTTCTCGGGCGTTCCAAGGCCGGGATCAATTTCGATTCTCTGGATGCCCAACCCGTAACTCTCGTCATGCTTTTCCTCGTGCCTCAGGGTCAGTTTCAAAAACACCTGCACACGCTTCGTGACATTGCAAAATATCTGAACAAGGCGGAATTCCGGCACGCGCTTGAACAGGCTGCCGATGCCGACGCGATGCTCAGGATCATCAAGGAGCAGGGAAAGAAGTAGGGCGCGATGCGTGGTGCGTGATCCCGCTGATGCATTTTCGACGACACGACCAGATCACCCGGCAGTCTGATTCGACCTGGAACTTGGAACTCGGAACTTTTTTGCAAATGCTCCCTCACAAACAAATCGAAGCCCGCCTCCAGATTGCCGTCCGTGCTGTCCTTTCCGACGCTGACGCGACCAGCGTTCTTGTGCGGCCCTGCGATCCCAAGTTCGGCGATTACCAGACCAACGCACTCATGTCGCTGGCCAAGGTGCGCAAACTGAATCCCCGCCAGCTCGCCACGGACGTTGTTGCTAAACTCGATGTGGCAGATGTGTGCGAGAAGGTTGAGATCGCGGGCGCAGGCTTTCTGAATTTCCGGCTTAAGCAAGCGGCCTTGGAGGCCACGCTTGTTGCAGCCTCGCGTGGTGAACATTTGTTTTTCGACAAGGCCACCAAGCCGCGCACCGTCGTCATTGATTTCAGTTCACCGAACGTCGCCAAGCCGATGCATGTCGGCCACATTCGTTCCACCGGCATTGGTGATTCCCTGCAACGCGTGTTTCGCGTGCTCGGGCATCGCGTCATCACGGATAATCACATCGGCGACTGGGGAACGCAGTTCGGGAAACTCCTTCTTGGCTGGAAACAATCGCTGGATCGCGCCGCCCTTGAACGTGACGCCATTGCCGAACTGGAACGTTTATACAAAGTCATCAACGCCGAGTGCGACGCAAATCCATCGAAGCTTGAAGAGGCGAAACAGGAACTCGTAAAGCTCCAGGCTGGTGACGAAGAGAACATTTCCATCTGGAAGGAGATGATCCGGCTTTCGCAGATTCAATTCGACACGCTTTACGGACGGCTCGGCGTGAAGTTTGATCACACACTTGGTGAAAGCTTTTACAATCAATGGCTCGGCGGCATTGTGGCGGACCTGCTTGCCAGCGGTGTCGCGCGCGAAAGCGAAGGCGCTGTCGGCGTCTTCAGTAATGGTATGCTGCCGCCCAAGGAGGATCCGTTTCTGGTGAACCGCGACGGTGAATGGGTGGCTGATCCCGCGTTGATCCGCAAAAGTGACGGCGGTTTCAATTACACCACCACCGATCTTGCCACATTGGATTACCGGCTCAAGACGTGGTCGCCGGATGAAATCCTTTACGTTGTGGACGACCGGCAAGGACCGCATTTCAAAAAGCTTTTCATTGCATTCAACCGCTGGCTGCCGGACGCCGCCAAAAAGGTGAAACTAGTTCACATCGGCTTTGGAAAGATTCTTGGCGAGGACGGCAAGCCGTTCAAAACCCGCAGCGGCGATACCGTCAAGCTCGGCGATCTGCTTGATGAAGCGGAGGAACGCGCGTTCAAGGTGGTTTCCGAAAAGAATGGTGACCTGTCCGAGACGGCTCGGAAGGAAATCGCCCGCGTCGTTGGTCTTGGTGCGGTGAAATACGCCGACCTGTTGCCGAATCGGCAGAGCGACTACATGTTCAGTTGGGACAAGATGCTCGCATTTTCCGGCAACACAGCGCCTTACTTGCAATACGCCTACGCCCGCATCAAAAGCATTTTCAGAAAAGCGGAAGTGTCAGGTGCGGAATGTCAGGTGTCAGGCATTGCGTTGCGCGCTCCTGAGGAAATTGCCCTCGCAAAACACTTTCTCAATTTCGGCATCACACTCGAAGCCATTGCCGAAGAACATCGCCCAAATTTTCTTTGCAACTACCTTTTCGAACTCGCGGGCAAGTTCACTTCCTTCTACGAGAATTGCCCTGTGCTCAAGGCGGAGGCCGCCGAACGGGCAACCCGGCTTGTGCTCTGCGATCTCACCGCGCGCGTGCTCAAGCAGGGATTGGAATTGCTAGGCATCGAGGTTGTCGAGCAGATGTGATTCTGCCCGGAACGCCCGAGTTTTTGCCTTCACTCAAGTTTCCCCCGGTTTTGCCGATGACGGGTTGAAGCCGTGTTGTTCTGCGGCAGGACGTTCAACTGCTCTCACAACTTATGAACAAGCGCATTTGTTTCGCAGGATTCAGCGGGGAAGAGGTCGTCTCGATCAAACAGGCCGTGACGGGAAACGTCCGTGCGTGGGATTGTGCTTTTGCGCAGGACGGGCCCGATACCATCGCCGAAATCTCCGCCGAACCCTACGATGCCGTGGTGGCAAATCTTCAGATGGACGGCATGCGCGGCGATGAAGTCCTCCAACAAGCCGTCAAACTACAACCCGACGCGTTACGGTTCATCGTTGGTGACTCCAGTGATACCACGATCATTTTCAGTTGCATCAAGGACGGGAACAACTTCATAGCTCGCACGCCGAATCCCGACGAAATCCTCTCAGCAGTCCAGCGCGGGTTCGAGCTCGACTCACAGGTGGCGAGTGAGAAATTCGCACAAGCCGCACTGGCGCGCCCCGAAGCGTCGCCTTCTCAAGAACCGGACAAGGATTGGATGTTGCGCGTCCTGATCCCGGCGACGGTGATTGCCGTCTTGATCGCTTTGTTGGTTTGGTTGAATCGTCGTCCTGAAGCGGAGCGTGTGCTGCGTGTAAAGGCTGTTTCCACTGAAGCAGCAACATCGGCGGCTGGCTCTGTTCAATCTCTCCAAGACACGGCGTCCACTTCGCTACCAGAGTCTCGAGCCAAGTAACGGAGCGCGAATGGAAGTGCAGACGAAGCTGTCCGCGCTCAGTTTACCTCATTGGCTTCCAGCGCTTGTGCATCCAGATCCATTGCTCGGGGTGACGCAGCAACATCTTTTCCAGCGCGGCATTGAAGGCTCGCGTGTTCGTGCGGATGTCCTCGCCCGGATTGTCCGTCTCCACCACGGGGATTGGTTCTTCAAACCGCAGCACGTGTGTTCCATCTGGTTCGCGCCAGCTTGAGGCAGGAATAACCGGCGCACCGCTGCTCATTGCAATCAACGCCGGACTTTTGAACGTGCCGCAAGGATGCCCGAAAAACTCCACCTGCACGCCATCCTTCTTTCCCGCGTGCTGGTCGAATACATAAACCACGATCGCGCCACCAGCGAGAAGGTCGAGTATTTGGTCGAGTGAACCGCGCTTGGCGATCGTGCCGAAGCCTGCCTTGTGAAATCGCCGCGTGACAAAATCGTTCAGCAACTTCGGCTTCAATGGGCGACGGACAAAATGAAACATTCCCTTGAACTGTGGGAATTGCTGGATGCCTGCGACAGTCGAAACCTCCCAGTTGCCGAAGTGCCCAGTGAGCAGGATGAGGCCTTTGCCTTTCTTGTGCGCCTCGATGGGCGACTCCATGTTCTCGATGCGGATGAACTTCTTTTTTTTCTCCGCCGACATCAGCGGCATCTTGAAGAACTCGACGAGGAAGCGGACGTAGTGGCCGTAGTAAGTCTGGGCAAGCTGGATCAACTCTGCTTCCGGATAGGTGTCACCAAACACGCGACGCATGTTTCCCAGTACCACACTGCGACGATACGGAAAGAGGTGATAAAGCCATTTGCCAAACCAGGGAACGTCGAACTGGCGCACCTCCGCCATGGTCATTGCCGAGGAGCTCGTACCTGTGTGCGTGAGTGAAACTCGGATGGAGGCGATGCGATTCCGGTCAAGCACGGCGCGGGCGTTGGCGGATACCTCGATCTCCGGCGCGCCGTAACCATTCCGGCACACAAAAAAATCCTTCGGCTCGATTGTGCCGAGCGTCGTCTCCTTGGGAAACAATTTGCAACACGCCTCCTTGGCGGCGAAACGCGCGGCGAGACTCTCAACGCGCCGCGGGCCGTCGCCCGCATCGGCGAGTTCCGTGGCGGAAAAAAGTTTCGCGAGCTGTTCCGGCGGCGTGACGGCGAGAAATTTTTCCATCCGCGAAATCTCGACCGTGTCGAGTCCGCAGCGCGAGGATGGAGATGAGTCGCTCATCGCATGAAAGACACATCAACCAACGGAAGACAACCAGCGCAAGCAATACGTCGAGAAATAGCGCGAAGCGTCCTGGACTGCGGCAGCCCCCTGCCGCTTTTCAATTTTCATAGCAGCGCGGGCGACATGAAAGCGGCGGAGGGCCGCCGCACTCCAAGACCTTGCGGAATTTCGAGCGCTCAATTTCATTCGGCATGCAACAGCATTGCCACGTTCATGCCACCAAAGCCTCGACAGATTACCAGCGCCACATTGCTGCGCGGTTGTTGTGGCTTTGATGACACGGGAAAATCTCCAAGCTCGGGGTCAACAGTTTTGAGCGTGGCAATTCCGGGCACGACCTTTTCCTTCAACGCGCGCAATGCCAGCACGCAGTCCAGCGCGCCGGACGACGCGATGAGATGCCCCACCGCCCACTTGAACGCCGTCACCGGCGGGATCGCATCGCCAAACACGCGGCGGATTCCCGCCGCCTCGGAAGCATCGGATGCGCGCGTGCCGTTGCCGTGCGCCACGATCATTCCTACGGCGTCAGGCTTGAGGTCGGCGTCCGTCAGCGCGGCTTCAATTGCGCGACTCACGCCATCGCCGTCAGGGCGCAAATCAAGGATGCCCGTTCCTTCCGTCACGCAACCGCTGCCGAGAAACTCGCCGTAAATCGTTGCACTCCGCTTCCCGGCGTCCTCCGCTCTTTCCAGCACCACGGAGGCTGCGCCTTCACCAAACACTGTGCCCGTGCGATCACGGTCAAATGGTCGGACAGTGTCCTGCGAGAGAAGTCCGAGCTTGTTGTAACCGGAGACTGTTTCTGGTTCGAAAGGGGTGTCGTGAGAAGTGGCACACGCACGGTCGCTCTCGTCGTTGCGGATGGCCGCTGCTGCTTCCGCGAACGCGAGCACACCGCCGACACATTGATTCGTCACGCAGGCGTTCGTGCCCTTGAAGTTGTAACGGATGCCGACGTGGCAAAGGACGTTGTTCGGAAGATTTTTCAGCAGCCACATCGGGTTCACCGACTGGCTGAATTCGCCCCCAAACTTTTGCAGGCTTCCGCCTGCGGCAGACATTGCCGGAAAGAAATCGTAATTGCTGCGGTAGTTGCCTCCGCCTGAGCCGGAGAACACTCCGGTGCGATCGTTGAATCCAAGCTTCGCCGCGTCATCGAGAGTGTCGCGATGCGCAAGCAGGCCGGACTGTTGAACAGCTTGATGCGCTGCAAACAAACCGAACATATCCGTGCGCGAAATCATTTTATGAAGCTTGCGATCCTCGACCAGCACGCGGTTGTCAACGTTGCGGACTTCGGCGGAAACATTCACCGGCCAGCGGCTCGCATCCCATTGAGCAATCGGACCGACCGCAGACTTGCCGTTGACAACGGCATTCCAGATTTCGTCCACGCTCAGACCTGCGCCGCAGACCGCGCCAACGCCGGTGATGGCGATGTTTGATGGATGACTCACAGTTTCACCTCCTCTGGATTGCGAAACACCAGCGAGCTGTTCGATCCCCCGAAGCCAAGTGAATTGGAAAGCGCCATGCGGACTTTTCCGGGCCGCGACTGGCCGCGCACGATGTTGACCCTGCAATCGGGGTCGGGGTTGTCATGGTTCGCGTTCACCGGTGCGACGCCGTCCCGGATGGCGAGCGCACATACGCCGGCCTCCACCGCACCCGCGGCTGCGATGAGGTGACCCATGCAACTCTTGGTCGAACTCACGGCCACGCGTTCGACGTGGTCACCGAGCACGGCACGCATTGCCGCGCACTCGCTGCGGTCGTTCATCTGCGTCGAGGTGCCGTGTGCATTGATGTAGTCCAGGTCTGCCACAGTGGCTCCGGCGTCGGCCAGAGCCTGCTGAATCGCCTGAATCGGCCCATCACCGTCCGGCGGAGAATCCGTGATGCGATAACTGCTGCAGGAATTTCCGTCACCGGCAAGTTCGGCGTAAATCTTTGCGCCGCGCTTCCGGGCCGCGCTCCATTCCTCCAACACAAGAAATGCTGCGCCCTCTCCAAGCACAAATCCGTTTCGCGTGATGTCGAACGGGCGGCTGGCCTTCGTCGGATTGTCATTGTCCGTTGAAAGCGCACCCAGCAGGCAGAACGAAGAAAGCCCGAGCGGGTTCAACATGGAGTCAAATCCGCCTGCCAGCATGAAGTCCGCCTGGCCACGCCGCATCACCTTTAACGCAGTGCCCAACGCCTGCCCACCGGAGGCGCAAGCGGTGTGAACAGCCGTCGCATAGCCGCGAATCCCAAATTGCTGCGTGAGCAGACCAAGTCCGGCGTTTGTCTGCGTGCGACAAAAGGAAACTGGGTCGCCGGAGTAACGCGGGTCAATGAAGCCGTCGGTTTTAAGTTCGCCATCTTCAGTGGCGGCGAACGTGTGGATATTTTCCAGTTCGCAGTAACTGACCGCCATCATGCCCGCACCCACGCTGAAACCCCAGCGATGTGCGTTGTCCGGCTCCGGACGAATTCCCGCATCCGTCAGCGCCTCCTCGGCGGCGGCGAACGCAAAACGATGTGACCGCGCGGCAAATTTGATGTGCTTGGAATGTGCGAGCGCGGCGGGTAGTTCAAAATCCTTCACCTCGGCCCCGATGCGGACAGGAAAACCGCTCGCGTCGAAATAGCGGATTGTGCCCAGCCCGCTGTTGCCGGCGCGAAGGTTCGCCCAGGTGGTGCGTGTGTCATTGCCCACGGGCGTGACCATGCCGATACCCGTGATGGCGATGCGACGTTTGCGAATCATTCGCCGGAAACGATGGCGGGAGAAGCCGCTCGAGGAAAGAGAAAGTTGATGGCAGCAGGCGTTGCGCGGCTTACTTCGGGAGCGACTGGATGAATTTGTCCGACTCCGCGATGCTTGCGTTCATTCGCGTGAGGAGTTCCTCGATTTGTTTCTGGATGTTTGTGGCTTCACCTTGCAACGAGCCAATGGCGGACGCGTTGAGGTTGTGTTTCAGGAAGAGCACGTTGTCCTTGAGCTGGCCGAGTACCGGTTGCATGGTGGCTTCGGCATCCCGCACCGTTCTGGACAACTGCGCATAGCGATCCTTCGTGAGCCGCAATTGTTCACGGCTGGCGGCTGCGAGGCTTGGGTTTGTGTACTGCTGGATCTCTTTTTCCCATTCGTTGAACATGGACCTGGCGAGGTCTTCCATGTTTCCAATGCGCGTATGGACCGCCTTGGCCTCGCTGTCGCAACGATCATGGGAACTCTTCACCTTCCCATAAACGGATTCCAGCTCGCCGCCTTGAAAGCCGTAAAGCTCCTTGAGCCGGGTAAGTGCGTCCTTGAATTCCTTCTGCGCATCCTTCTGCTCGCTCTGGAGTGCGGTGACGGACTTCTTGAACAACTCCCGTTTCTCGTAACCAAAGACATTTTCCATCGTGGCGTTGTAAACGGAACGGCAGCCGGCGGTGAACAACAGCGTGAACATTACGAGGGCCGATAAGACAGGGATGACAAGTGGTTTTGCTTTCATGAGAATCTGCGGTGATTTCAATCTATTGGCCGGAAGGTAACGAGAGCAACGGACGCTTCAAAGTTAAAATCTGAACAACTCTCGCTCAACGCGGGGATGACAGTTCCGGTGGCTGGTTGGTAGCGGTTTCACGAAAGGGCCGGTTGGCCAGGTAAAGCTGTTGGCGTTGTTGCAAGGCTGGCAGCGGGGTTTCGTCGGCAGTTTTGGCAAGATCAAGGGCGGTCTGAATAGTTCGTTGCGCTTCGACAAAGCGACCAGCCTCCGCGTATGCCATCGCGAGTGTATCAAGCACAAACGCGTCACCACCTCCGGCCAACATGTTTGCCCGCTCGGCCAGCACCACGGCTTCTGCACCGTTGCGAACTTGTGCGTTATTGTCTGAGGCCAGCACGCGCGCCAGAAAAGTCAGCGTGCGCGGATCATTCTGGTTGCATTGCAACGCGTCTCGAAAATGTGCGATCCCCGCAGCACTTTGACTGCGGCGAAGCTCGGCTTTGCCCTTGAGGTAATGGGGGCGTGGATCGTCTGGAGCAAGGCGGGCGGCTTCCGAGTAATGGCTGAACGCCTCATCGAACCGACCCAGTTTGACGAGCAATGTTCCAAGGTTGCAGTGGGCGAGTGCCGCCTTCGGATTCAACCGCAGCGCTTCCTGATATTCCGCCAGCGCTTCGTCGTTTTGATCCATTGCATCAAGCAGGATGGCAAGGTTGTTGTGGGCCTGGACGTAGCTAGGGTTAATTCTCAAAGCCGCATGATATTGAAAGAGGGCATCGTCTCGACGACCTTTTTGTTCAAGCGCAACGCCGAGGTTGATGTGCGCAATGGCGTTGTTTTTTGTCACTGCCAAGGTATGCGTGAAAAGGATTACGCCATTTCGCCAGAAGCGCAATTGGAGTTCAGTGCCAAGCAGGCAGGCGGTGAGAATCACGCAGACAACACTGAACAACGCGGCTGGTTTGATGCGCCATCGCGTCGTCAGGTTTTGAAATCCGTAAACCACCGCAATGAACAGGCCGATGTGCGGCAGGTAGGTGTAACGATCTGCCATTGCCTGGCGACCCACCTGCACAATGCCGATAACCGGCACCAGCATTCCCAAAAACCAAAGCCAGCCGATCAGGAGAGATGGTGTGTCGCGTCGGGCCCGCCAGGCAAGCCAGGAAATCAGCACAAGGACAGCAGCAGCGACAAAAACGGATGCAATCGGCAGCGAAGCTGGCAACGGGTAGGGGATTGCAAGATTGACGGGCCAGACCGTTTTCAGGAGGTACTGCACGCCAGACAGCAGCGCGTTGCCGGCTCGCAGATGTAGCGGGTGTTGTTCAACGGTTAGAACAGCGGAGCCGCGTTGTGCCAGAAAAGTAATGATGCAGGAGACTGCACTGAGCAGAAAGAGGGGCCATTTCTCCAGCACGAGACGGAAAGACGATTGAGTTTGTGAATTCACCAATCGTTCCAGCGGCCACCGGTCGAGTAGCAAGAGTACAAACGGCAGCGTTACCAGCATGGGTTTGGCGAGCAGGCCAAGCGCAAAGAGAAGCACCACGCCGCAGTAGTAAAATGTGGCGTGTGCATTCCGGGCCTTGGATTTTTCGGCATAAACCGCGTAGGCCAGCAGTGTCAGGAGGGCGAAGAACGCACTTAGAACATCTTTCCGTTCAGATGCCCAAGCCACAGATTCAACGCGCAGCGGGTGCCACGCGAACAACGCTGCCACGATTGCTGCCGGCCATAAGTTCCCCGTTAAGCGCAACAGCAGCGCCAGGAGCAGCACTGCATTGACCGAATGAAGAACTGCGTTGACGAGATGATGAGATCCGGCGTCCAGATCGAATAATTCACAGTCGAGCATGTGTGACAGCCACGTGAGCGGATGCCAGTTGCTGGCGTGCCAGGTGGTGAATGCCCATTCCACACCGGCAGGGGTCAGGCCATTTTGGACGACGAGGTTATCGGTGATGTAATCGTTGTCGTCATAGGTCACAAACTCGTGCTGTCGCACCGGCAGGTAGGCCACGAGCGTGATCAACGCCAGCAGAAGACCAACAAGGCGAGGGCGGCTCATCGGATGACATCGAGGCGGTGGTTGGGTGATTCGGCGTCAGAATGCTTTTGCGCCGGGGAGAGGTTCTTATGCACTTCCATTTCGTAACATTTGGTACGGACCGAATCACCTTTTTTCCGCTGCTTTCGGAATGAATAAAACGCCAACTGCGTTGGAGTTGAGGAGATCTTCTGGATGATTATCCATGGCAGCCTGTTCCTCGCTCAACAATGATGCTCAAGAAATCACGACGGAAAGCATCGCTTGAACGCCAGCAGCCATTTTGGGTTTCCACGGAGTTTGATGCGCCGAGTAAGCAACGCCCACGGCAGATTGTTTTCCTTGGCGAGAAACCCGAGCCAGGTCGCAGAGTCGGCGGTCACGTGAATGTTCGGTTTGCCTTTCAACCCACTCTCGACGGCAATCGTGCCGGAGCGGATGACCACGGTGGCCTCCACGGCTTCATTGCCGGTGAAAGTGAAATGGTAGGTGGCGTTCAGATTCCTCGCCGATTGTCGCTGAAATGTATTCCGCATCCCCTGTAGCAGGGCTGTAATAGTTCGCGGACGCAGTGAGTTGCGCACGCGCCGCACTGTCTTATGCGGGTAACGCTTCTGCACGTAGAACTCGGCGTCCGATCCGGGAATAACATAGACCGGCTCACGCTTTGCTTGCAGTGGGCGCATCACTTCATCGGCGAAATCTTTTTTCGAGGCGAGGTAAGGTCCGATGACGTCGTCGCCTGCCGGGCAAACCGCCATGCAATACGCCGCCTTGTAGTTCGGCCCAAAGCCCAGGCTCTGCCACACCGAGACGCTTTCTGAATCCTTCACCCGGCGCCGGTAATCCTTCCCATCGCGACTGTCTGCTATGGTTTCGACCCAATCGGCAAACCCGCCCATGAACTCGCGGTAGTTGTGCGTGTAGCACGACGAGAAGTTGAACGTGCCGTCCGTGCCAATCGCCCCGACCGGACATGCCGCCACGCAGAGTTTGCACGTCAGGCACGGATTGAAATCCAGTTCCTGCGAATACGCGCTGATCTTCGCCGCGACGAGAATCGTGCCGAGTAAAATGAAATTCCCGAAGCGCGAGTGAATCACGTTTCGATGAATCCCCATCCGCCCCAACCCCGCCGCCACAGCCACCGGCTTGTGCGCCACCACCCACATCCGCTCGGTCATCCAGCGATCTGCCTCCATCGGGAAGGCCATCGGCGGATTCAGCGCGCGGACGCTGGCCCTTTCCAGCGCAGTGGTGATGCGGCGGGCGATGTCATTCACCTCGTCGCCGGAATGATGAAACTCTGAATTGGCGACCGACCGCGCCGGGCTGCGGACGTTGTCCCGGTTCATCCGCACGACGAAACTGATCAGGCTACGCGTGCGCGGAAAGGTTCGCTCGATGTGCGGGCGCTCCTCCGCCAGCGCGGGCCGCTCCAGTTCGACGAAACCGACGTCATCGGCCCCGGCATCGAGGCAGAGTTGTCGCAGCCAATCAGCGTCGAGGACGCGCGACGCGGTGTGCGGAGGGGATGGAATCAGCGTTTGTGAGTGCATATACACACCATTGGGATTTTCGGTTTTGTTCGTGGAAGTTGGAGGGTTCATTTGCTTAAGGCCAGCGCGGCGCGCTCAAGATCGGAAAGAATGTTGGTCCAGCGCTCCTTGCCGAGCGTCTTGATCACCTTCTGTTGGGCGGCCCGCCACTCGGGCATCAGTTTGGCCAGGGCGGATTTTCCCTTGGGCGTGATGGCGAGTTTCACCTTGCCTCCGCGTCCCTTGCCGTTCGCTTTCAAGAGGCCTTCGCGCTCGAGCGGACGCAGATTCCTCACCAGCGTCGTGCGATCCATGCCCAGCCAGTCGCTCAATTCCGCCATGCTCGCCCCGGGTCGGGCGGCCAGTGCGCCAAGAATCGGCGTCTGCGTCGGCAGGAGATCGTGGTGACGCAACTGCGATTCAAAGAACTGCGTGAACGCGCGCGACACCCAGCGCAGGTTGAAGCACACGCAGTTTTCCATCACCGACAAATCCAGTTGTTTTGCCATGATGTGCATATACACAACAGACGTTGGTCTGTCAATTGTGTTTTCGCTGCCAACACGCGAGCATGGCGCAGGCATTTTGATGATCGGTTACGGTCATCGGGCCGGTGCATTTGAAGTATATGCCCCTGCCAGCCAATCGCTGTAAACGGACGTTGAGGATCGTATAACAGGGACGGCGGCTCGATTGATTGCCAAAGTTCGTTGGCATCAGGTCAGAAAAGTTTGAAAAGCAGTTGAAAATCTGAATGATAAAGCCTGAAAAGACGCGCAGATTGTTGCCTTGCCAGATAGCGCACGACGACAGAACATTGCCGCCATGAATCCGATCCAAGTCCCATCTGACGGCGGCAAGCGGGTGAACATCCTCGGCATTCCCATGCTCATTCGCATCCACGGGCGCGATACCGGCGGCGTGGTTGGTGTGGTGGAATCGCACGACGCGCCGGGCGGCGGTCCGCCCCCGCACATCCATCATCGCGAAGACGAGACGTTTCAGATTCTCGAAGGCGAATACGAGTTCGTGGTCGGAGGCAAAACCATCCTCGCCAAACCGGGCACGACCTTGTTTGCACCACGCGGCGTCGCGCACACCTACCGTTACCTCGGCAAGACTCCGGGCAAGCTTATGTGCGTCATTACTCCGTCGGGCTTCGAAGGTTTCTTCGAGGAAATTGGCGCTATGAGTCCGCAGCAACAGCAGGACATTCCGCGTGTGATTGAAATCGGAAGGAAATACGGGCTGGAGATTCTACCGCCCCCTGCTACGTGAGGATTGAACCGGACATCCTCAT